>JACDGU010000210.1 GCA_013821475.1 Solirubrobacterales bacterium | reverse complement strand
GCGCGGCGGCTGGCGCTGGCGAAACGCCGGTTCAGGGCCCGGGCGCGACACCGCCGGGCGGTGGCGGCGGCAGCGTCGGGAAGTCAGTCGCGTAGGACGGGAAGAGCGGCGAGTGGAGGCGCTCCTTGAGCACTTCGAGGCTGGCCGGGTAGCCCTGGATCCGGAAGTTGCTGGTCGAGCCGAAGTCCTGGTAGTAGACGAGCATCTTGCAGCGAGGGTGGTGTTCGACCCAGGCGAAGAGCTTGGCGACGAAGCTCGGGTCGTCGCCGGCTTCCACGCCCCACTCGGTGATCGCGAAGGGCTTGCCGGCGAAGCGCTTGTAGAGGCCGCTGAGCGCCTTCCATTCCGGGTAGGAGGAGTAGAAGTCGGTCCCCGCCCAGTCGACCCAGCGCGAGCCCGGATAGAAGTGCTCGGGCCGGTTCTGGGGCACGGTCGGGGAGCCGGCCGGCAGCGGGCTCCAGACGATCGCGACCGGGGCGGCGGGCAGGCCACGGACGTCGACGGTCAGCGGCGGCAATCCGGCTTCGGCGAGGCGTTCGTTGATCTTCGCCGCCTTGCCGCCGCCGTGGACGATCACGTAGATCCGGCGGAAGGCGCGTTTGTACCAGAGCGGTTTGTCGGCCGGGTAGCGCAGCTGGCCTTCGCAGTCGTAGGCCGCATAGACGTTGAGGCAGCGGTTGGGCTCGCCGAGCGGGCGGATGTAGGTCCGCAGTTCCTTCGAGTAGAAGAGCTTGTTGAGCCGGATCAGGTAGGCGTCGCCGCCGCCCAGGGCGATCGCCCGCAGGCTGATCAGCTCGTGGCCGTCGTTGTTGTCGGCGGTGGTGATGTGGATCATCGGCCGCGCCCGGGCGGTCTGCCAGCGGCGGATCGAGTCGGGGAAGTCGCTGCCCCAGGTGCGGAAGGACTCGATCACCGCCGGGTGGTGGGAGACGGCGGTGCTGAATTCGCCGAAGCTGGCCGGGTCGCCGGTGTCGGAGACGCCGAAGTAGACCTTCTTGCCCGGCGGTTCCAGCAGCCCGGCACTGGCGCTGGTGGCGCTCAGCGCCAGCGACCCCGCCACGAGGAGGGCGAGGATGGCCGCGAGCGCGGCCCTGGATTTGGGCAGGCTGATGATCCGTGCTTTCTCTAACCGGGTGAGGGGCACGCCCCCTGGAACACAGGAGCCGGGGCGTATGCTCGCTGCTGTGTTGAGGGGAGGCCACGTTTCCAGACTGGCTGCAATGGCGGTTGCGATTGCCGGCCTCGTCGCGGCCGCGCCGGCCGCCGCCTCCTCGACGGCGCCCTTCGGCCACGCCTGCACCGCCGAGAACGGCGTCCGCTTCTGCCCGACCGCCGAACCCGCCGCCCGGGTGCCCTCCTTCGACGGGATCCCGCTCGACGTCGATGTCACCCTGCCGGAAAAGGGCAAGGGCCCGTTCCCGACGATCGTGATGCTGCACGGCTTCGGCGGCAGCAAGACCGACTTCGAGACCACCTCGCCGGCCGGCCCGGCGCCCGGAGAAGCCGGCAACGGCTCGACGATCTACCGCTACAACAACAACTTCTATGCGCATCGTGGCTACGCCGTCGTCAACTACACGGCCCGCGGCTTCGGCGGCTCCTGCGGCGGGGGCAACAACGGCGATCACTCCGGCGCCTGCGCGACCGGGTACATCCGCCTTGCCGACAGTCGCCATGAGGCCCGGGACACCCAGTACCTGCTCGGGCTGCTCGCCGACGAAGGCGTGGCCAAGCCACGCGACATCGGCATCACCGGAATCTCCTACGGTGGCGGCCAGGCCATGGAGCTGGCATTTCTCGCCAACAAGATCCGCAAGCCGAACGGCAAGCTCTCGCCCTGGCGCAGCCCGGACGGGAAGAAGATGGAAATCGCCGCCGCCTACCCGCGCTGGCCCTGGTCGGACCTGATCTCGGCGCTGATCCCCAACGGCCGTTTCCTCGACACCGAAGTGGCGCCGGCCGAACAGAGCCTCGAACCGTTCGGCGTGACGATCGCCAGCTACCTCAACGGCCTCTACCTGACCGGCGTCCAGAAGGGCTACTACTGCGGCAGCGCGCCGGAGTCGACGCCCTGCACCGACACCGAAGCGAACATCACCCAGGACAAAACCTTCATCGACGCCGGCCAGCCGCTGGCGCCGGAAGCGAAAACGGCGCTGAAGGGCATCTACGGGCACAACGGCGGCTACCCGCTGCGCTTCCTCAAGGGCGCCTCGAAGCCGGCGCCGCTGCTGATCCAGAGCGGCTGGACCGACGAACTGTTCCCGCCCGAACAGGCGCTGCGCGTCTACAACTACCTGCGCTCGGTGAACAAGAAGGCCCCGGTCAGCCTCCAGCTCGGCGACCTCGGCCACAGCCGCGGCTCCAACAAGGCCGCGACCAACCACTACTTCAACGACCAGGCAGCGAAGTTCTTTGCCGCCAACCTGCTCGGAGCGAAGAACGGCAACCCGGCGCCGGGCTCGGTCACCGCCTTCACCCAGACCTGCCCCCTCGCCGCGCCGGACGGTGGCCCCTACAAGGCCAAGGGCTGGAAAGTGCTGAGCAGCGGTCACTTCAGCCTCCGCGCCGACGCCACCGAGGAATTCACCTCGGCCGGCGGCGACACCGCCGTCGCCAAATCCTTCGACCCGGTCTTCGGCACGACCGAAGCCTGCAAGACGATCCCGCTCACCGCCGAGGCCAACACCGCCACCGTCTTCCGCCCGGTCCAGCAGGGCTTCACGATGCTCGGCCTGCCGACCGTCCGCACCAAGATCTTCACCACCGGCCAGTACGGCCAGATCGACGCCCGCCTCTGGGATATCTCCCCCGAAGGCACCCAGCTGCTGGTCAGCCGCGGCATCTACGCGCTTGAAAACGGCCAGACCGGGACGATCGAGTTCCAGCTGCACGGCAACGGCTACCGCTTCGCCAAGGGCCACACCGTCGAGCTCCAGCTGCTCGGCCGCGACGCCCCCTATTACCAGCCCGGCACCGTCCCCTTCACCGTCCGGGCCGCAGCCCTCACCGTCGCCCTGCCGACCCTGCAGCGCGACCCGAAGTAGCCGCCGGTGTCGGCCCTCGGCGCGGTCGTCGTCACCGTCGCCATCCTACTGCTGATCGCAATGGTCCTCTCCAACATCACCCGGGGGCGGAACAGTCGGCGGTTGGCGGAAGCGGCGCGGCAGGAGAAGCGGGACGAGGAGAAGCGCCAGGCGGCAGGGAGTCGGGTGGACCTCGCC
>JACDGU010000060.1 GCA_013821475.1 Solirubrobacterales bacterium | reverse complement strand
CAGCTTGCGGATGATCTGCTCGGGGCTGTGTCTTTGCCTCTTCACCTGCTTCGGTCCTCCTTTGCCCATTGTCGCGGGCGGGAAGGACTCTCAGACAGGGCGGACTGATTTCAGGGGGTCGGGCCACCCTTCCTTACCATGACCGGCTACGAACGGACAGCGACAGTACCCAGGAGGAAAGCACGGCGAGGGAGGCGCAACTGCTCGACGCGAATCGAAGAGAGGTGCCGGCCGATCGGGTCCCCTCGCCCGAGGCGCGGGCACGGCATGTGAGGGCAGCTGTGAAATCGCCCAACGGGGATTGACCAGGGAGCTGTCCGCGGTTAGGTTTACCCCACCGCGGCGGTCTCGGGGAGAGCGGCGGTGTCTAGCGCAAAACGACCCGAGAGCGCGGTGGATTGATGAGGCAAAAGAGGCTTTTCCTGAGCGGCGGTGCCTTGGCAGCAGCAATCCTCCTCAGCTGTGGCCTCGCGCTGGCGGCGACGCCCAGCGGCGGCGCCCACTTCGCCGGCAAGGGCAAGTTCTGCGGGAACAACGCCCAGGGCCACACCTACACCGACTGCATCGGCACCGACCCCTTCTCCTTCCGCACCTCTGCCGATGGGGGCAAGGTGACCCACTTCAAGGCCAAGATCGGCCCGCTCTACTGCGGCGGAGCGACCAACACGATCAGCTTTGAACCGCTGACGGTCTCGGCCGGCGCCTTCAGGGGCAAGTTCACCGAACCGCAGCGTTCCCACGGCGAAGTCACGGCCACCGTGAACGTGACGATGCACGGCAGCTTCCTGACCGCGAAGAAGGCAAAGGTCACCTATCGCCTCTTGATCCGCTTCACCGGCAGCCCGGCGAGCGAAGATTGCGGCGCCCAGGTCCGCGGGATCGCCAAGGCCGGCTGAGGAGCTAGCCGCGCTGTCGCCGGGCCGCGAAGGTGACTCTGCCAGCTGGTGAGAGGCCGCGGCCGGCGGCAGACGGTCATCATGGTGTGGCCCGAGAGGGTGCCGTGATCAGAGACCCTGACGTAGGCCCGCCGGGGTCAGTTCGCGGGTCGTTGGCGTGTCGTAGCTGAAGACGCCCTTGGCGCTCAGCTCGCCGCCAAAGCCGAGTTCGTGGGCCGCGCAGGATCGAGAGAACGTCGTGCCCTTCCCGTCGACTTCGTCGAGTCCCCGTGGGGTGCGCAAATTCGAATTCGGACGAGGGGTGTCTCATTTTCGTTGACAGGTACCGGAGCCCGAGAGAACTCGAAGAGGCGGAAGCCGGTCGATCACTTTTCGGGTGCGGCGTTGCCTCAGGACGGCTTCCGGTCCGCCGCAGATCACTCGCCCGCCCGGGATGGTGGTCGAATCGCTCGCAACCGCCGTCCTCGTCGACCTCGAGGACGCCGTTGATCATGAGGCTCCTCGGCTCCTCCTGAAGCGCACTCAGCCATCCCGCCAGGGCCGAGCAGGACGACCGCGGCGTGGATGGGCGTCGGCGTAGATTCGCGCGGCCTCGAACGCGGTCTTCGGGATCCCGGGATAGTCGGCCGCCAGGTCGTCGAGCGAGTCGCCCCGATCCAGACGGGTGGCCACCGAGCTGACCGGCAGACGAGTCCCGGCGATGACCGGCTCTCCCCCCTGGATCTCGAGGTCTGAAGAGATGTAACGCTCGCGCCGCTCGCGGTAGGCATCGAGCTGGTCGGCCATCGAGACGATGGCGGGGTCGAGCCGGAGCACCAGGATGTTGCTCAAGGACAACTCGCGATGCTTTACAGGGCGCTCCTCGAAGCTGCTCCGGACCCACTTGTGGATCTGCCTCTTCGTCTGCTTCGGCAACTGCAGACCGGTCTTGGCGAGGACGGCGATCGTCACAACGTCGTCACGGTCGAGGTAGATGAGGCGGACATCAGGCCGCCATGGCCGGACGACCTTTTCCTCGATCGCCTTGTCGACCTGGCGCACGGAGACGTCGGCGAAATAGGCGGCCTCGCGCCGATTGAAGGAGCATCTCTCGCGGGCACTCCGGGTTCTTCGCCGGTCATTTCTCGGTGATGCGGTCTTGGCAGGCATAATCAGTCCCTTCTGAGGGACACTTTACTCTCTTCCCCTCCGTCCTCCAAATCCTCCTCCTCCTCGATCCTCTTTCTCTCCCCCTGGTCTCCCCCGGCCGATCTGGCTGTCTGCCTGTTCGTGCTCGCACAGTCGCTATCGCCACGTGGCCCGATCGGCGGTGGATGGCGGCGGCGCCTATAGCCGGGACGTGGCCGAGCGGATCGAGATCGAAGGGCGCCACGCCGTGCCCAGCGAGTAGAGGACACGGCGGACCCGACATTTACCCTCGGCGCCCGCTAAACGACATTACGTACACCCGCCGACCGTGACCCGATCGACGCTGTTCGAGTTCCTGGCCCGACTTGATCAGGGCGAGCGTCGGCTACATGACGAGACGATCACCCATCCGGCTCTTCGACGAGCTACGCGAAGACGCTCGCGGAAGCATGGACAAAGTCCGTAGCCAGCTTCGACGACCGCCCCGCCTCGTCGTCGATCTCAACCAGACGGCCCCGCCAATGGGATCAGCGCCGCCCCGATCGATCAGGCCGTTGCAGCACGCGGGAGGTACGCCACCTGACCCAACTGGCCGCCCTCCTCCGGGAGGCGCAGCATCCTTTTAAGGCGCTCGGACGGGACGCCGAAGGCCGCTGCGATCTGGCTCAGCGAACTTCCCGCTTCCGGTAGGGCGTCGACCGCGATGCGAAGAAGGCTGGGCACCTCGGGAGGGCCGATCTCGACCGGCTCCTTGGTCCTCCAACCTGCCGCAGACATCCGCCTCATCGTCCGTTGGTAGGAGTCCTCGCCGATCGTCCCGATCGTCTTTGCCCGGTAGAGCAACGCCTGCATCGAGACACCCCACACCGCACTGCCGTCCTCCAGCAGGTCGAGTTGATTTCCCCGTCGGGGCAACCAAGGATCGACTTCCTCCGCAGGCATCAGGAAGGCCGCCGCGAAATTGTGGGCCTGCTTCTCCTGGAGCTTGTTGGCCTCCGCGGGCCGGTCGTGGAGGACCAGGTGCGCCAACTCGTGGGCAGCATCGAAACGACGTCGCGCGGCACTCCCCTGGTCCGAGCAGAGGACGACGACCGGTCGGGGATCGGCACACAGCGAAAAGGCGTCGACATGCTCGAAGGCGCCCATCGCGACGACCACCGCCCCTCGAGACTCGAGGATGCGCACGACATTCGCGATCGGTCCGCCGGGCAAGCCCCAGGCGGCGCGAAGCCCGGCCGCCTCCGCTTCGATCTGCTCGCTCGACGCGATCTCAGGCAGACGCGCCAGACCCGGTTTCAGCACGAGGTCCGGAAACTCGACCTCATGCTCCAACAACATTGCGATCTCGGAGATGGCGAGCGCATAAGAGCGGGCCTGATCGCGTTCGAGCTTCGTCGCGGCACGCCGGGAGCGAAAGAAGGGGTCTCCGACATGCTGCGTCATCGGTCGGGCAAAGAAGTCCGGGTTGCAGCCCAGGGTCAAGGCGATCCGCTCGAGCGTCTGCGGATCCGGGCTCGCCGTGCCCGCCTCGAACTGTGAGACGGCGCTCGCACTGACCTCGATCGCCTCGGCCAGCTGGACCTGGCGCAGCCCTCTCAGCATCCGGGCGAACCGAAGGCGGGACGGTAGGACCTTCGCGCCTGGCATTGCCAGGACGCTAGTCACTCTGCTCTCTTGGCGCGATCACGACGCGGGCGGACCTCGAGCGGCTCGACCTCACCGGCGCTGAAGGGAACGATGGGATCGCGCCTGGGAGCCGGCGCGAAGCCCTCGCCTGCCTCGTCCTGGCGTTCGTGCCAGGCCCAACTACGAGTCCCCTCGTCGTCGATCACGTAGGCACCGACGTACCACTTGGTCAGACCTTCACGCGGATTGGAGAAGTGCCCGACGATCAGCTCGTCGAGGGCATATGCGGCCTCGGCGGGAAGCGGCGCGGCCGGGTCGACTTCGAAGAGCGTCAGCTGGTCGCGGTTGTGGTTGCCGTAGTCGCGCTTGGTGGCGCTGTCGTCGGGGAAGCTCTCGTTGATGCTGTCCTCGCCGTAGGAGCCGAGCGCGTAGATGCCGAGCGTGATTGGCCCGACCGAGATCTTGTAGGCGTTCTTCCAGTGGACGATCGACCCACGCGGATCGTCTTCCAGGCGGCCGTCGAGGCGGAAGCGGAGGTGGTGGTAATTGTTGGTCCCGTAGGTGTGGGCGTTGTCTCCCCGCGCCTCTCGATGATCCTTGCGATTCGCCTCGCAGACCGCGGCCAGTTCTTCGCCGATGATGTCGACGATCTCCTGGAGGTTTCCGGCCTGCTCGGCCCCGAGACGGGCCAGGAACTGTGGAGGAAGCTTCGCCATCGTCCGTAACGGTACGGGTGCCGCCGGACAGACGTTTCGGACTTAAGAAGAAATGTTGCAAACGTCTCCCCGATCCGCTGCCGTTTTACGCGAGCGGGTGCCAGGCTCGGGTCAGTCGACCAGCTCGAATCCACGCTCTCCGAACGCGGCCGCCGCGGCGCGGCCGTGGGCGTCGTCGGGCAGGGCGACGAGGCAGTAGCGCTGGGCACGGGTCAGGGCGACGAAGGCGATCCGCTTCTCCTCGGCATCACGCGCTGCGACCTCCGCACCCGACAGCGCCGATTCCCATAGCGTGGCCTGCGCGACGAATCTGGTCGAGCGCGGTCTGTCGAGGACGACCATCACCGCCTCGCGGTCCTCGCCCTTCAGATCGTGGACGGTCTGCGCCACCAGCTCCCGCGGCGCCCGCACGAAGACCTCTGCGGCCTTGTGCCCTTCCTGGTCGGCGGATGAGCGGAGCACCTGCCCGCCGGCGTGCGCCGGATCCGGGTCGAGCGCCGCCGCGGCCTTGCCGAGGAGCTTCGCGGCAGCCCGTATCCACGATCGCAGATCCTCGTCGAGGGGCGGCAGATCCTGCAGGAGGGCGAACGCCAACGGTCGCATCGCCTCGAGCTGCTCCGGCTCGAGCAGCTCGAGACTCTCGTGGTCCCAGGTGCAGAACGCGAGCAGGGCTTCGACCTCCTTGACCTGTCTGCGCAGCAGGGTCCCCTGCCGTAGCGCGGCGCAGGCCCGGCCCAGCGCGAGCGGACGCGCCGACACGTCGATCACCGACGACCGGCCGTTCAACTCGTCGACGAGGGTGTTCCCGCGGGCGAGTACCGCCGCGCCGAGGGGATCGATCCCGTGTTCTTCGAGCCGCTCCCGGTAGATCCCGATCGCCGCCGGTGCGTCGGCGGCCGGGTAGAGCACCATCTGCGGCGGGATCCCGCAGTCGGCGTCGGGACCGACCGCCTCGTCGGGGTCGGATCGCTCGCAGAAATGGACCGCGACGTCGCAGATGCGCTGTGAGCTGCGGTGGTTCTGGGTGAGCTCGAGCACCTCGAGGTCGCACTCCTCGGCGAGTTGACGACAACCGTCGGCGCTCGCCCCTTGGAAGGAGAAGATCGACTGTTCGAGGTCCCCGACGAGCACCAGGGACTTGAGCGCATCGGTCGCCCGGAGGGCCCCGATCGCGGCGAGTTGAAGCTCGGAGGTGTCCTGTGCCTCGTCGAGCAGCAGCTCGTCGAAGCGGCCGGCGACCGCACGGGCGATGTCCGGATTGCCCCGGAGGATCGAGAGCGCCACCCAGATCGCGTCGTCGAAGCTGATGATTCCCCGTTCCAAATGGCTGCGCTTCTGCGCCCGGACCTGCCCGTCGACGATCGCGATCAGCTCCTTGTCGCTCTCGCCGATGTAGTGGGGCTTCCGCTTGACGACCAGAGTGCCGTCGGGCGCGCAGCGAAAGGCATCGACTGCGATCCGCTTCTTATGATTCCCGCCGACCGCGATCGTCGGCCATTCCCCCTCGCGGACATGTGGCCTGCCCTTGCAGGACATCAGCGAGGCGAACGGGTACAGCACGTAGCGCAGCAGGAAGGTGTGGATCGTGCCCAGGAAGTGCTCGGGCCCGAGCACCGTGTCGAAGTCCTCTCTCAGGACCTCGGCTATACGGTCCTTCCCGACGTTGGTGTAGGAACAGACCGCGAGGCGGCGCTCGTCGGCGAGGCGCGCCACCCGCGCGGCGGCGGCCCGGGTCTTGCCCGAGCCGGGGCAGGCCAGCAGGAAAAGGTCGCCGTCATGGTCGACGACCCGCCGTTGCGCCGCCGTGAGCTCAACCATCGCTCTCCCCGATGCCCTCGTCCACCCCCTGCTCCTCGGTGACCCAGCGCAGGGCGTTGCCGATGAAGTCGGGGGCCACGAACTCTCGGGGGTCATCGTCGAGGAGGTCGGCGAGCTCCTGCGCGAATCGCCCCTTCACGTCCTTGACCGCCTCGAGCAGCCCGTCGGCCGATGTCTCCAGGTCGGCGCCCTCGAGTTCTCCGCGAAGTCGCTCGGTGACCTTTGGCTTCACGAGGACGAGGGCGTCGAGCATCATCTCGACATTGACCTGAGCCTGCGTCGCGAGGGCCCACTCCAGCGTACGGGGAGCAAGCTCGACCTTCAGGTTGTCGCCCTCCCGTCCACGCAGGGCCTCGGCGCGCGGGGAGAGGCTCGGCTCACTGCCCTCCAGCTCCTCGGCCTCCGGGTCGCCGTCCGCGTCGGAGATCACGGCCAGTCGGTAGGGAAGCTTCCCGGGGCCGAACAGATCGGTGAACGGAGGAAAGGCCACACCGCCGACATCGATGATGCTGATCCCGTTCTCCGGCAGCGAGATGCCGAGCCGGCGGGCGATGGCGGGCATCAGGAGCTGCTCGGAGACGCCCTCGACGAGGATCACGGCGCGGGCGAAGAAGAGTGACGCCTTGGTCACGTCGAGGAAGCGACGAAGGTGGCCGAGCTGTTTGACGCTCAGACCGAAATCCCGCGGGGCGCGCGCGACCGGCCGCGCGTCGCCGGAGGGCCGGGCGATGACGGTGAGCCTCTCGACCCGGGCCGAGGAGGCGAATCCGGGCGAATGGGAGGTGACAATGACCTGCGTCCCGCCATCCGCCTCTTCCTCGAGGAACCGCATCAGCAGGTCCTGCAGCTGAGGGTGGAGATGGGCCTCCGGCTCCTCGACCAGGAGTACCCGCAGCACCCCGTCGTCGGGCGCGTCCGCGAGTGCGGCGAGAAGGACCGCCATGTACAGGAGGTTGTTGAAACCGAGCCCGTTCTCGGCCATCTCGAGGGCGTCGAACTGGCCGATCCGTGCCCGCAGGGCGCCGACCAGGCGCTCGAAGCGCGGATCCGCGAAGGCGAGGTTGGTGTACTGCTTGAAGCGTCCGGTCCCGATCATCGCGGCGAGGCGGGAGGCGACTTTCGACTTCGCGTCTTCCACCGCCGGAATCGCCCCGAATGCTTCGTTCGCCCGGTTGGCCTCTTCGATCAGCCGGTCACGATCGGGGTGACCGAGAGGCGCCAGTGCCGAGAGGAGCGCGACGAGTCGGTTGTCGCGACCCGGACGAAGGTCGGCGACCGCATCTCTCAAGGGTTGTAGATAGGCGTAGCGGACCCCGGCCCGGGCGTGTCGCTCGACATCCGGGTGGGATGAGTCACCACCGAACCATTGCGGGACGACCCGGCCGTCGGGATCGAGCCGCGCGTGCAGCCGCAGTCGTGCGCGCCCTGGTCCCAACGATGGCGCGAGGCAGGTGACCATGCGGGCTTGCTCGGCTTCGCTGAGGCTGCCGAGCTGGACCTCCAGCTCCAGTCTGTCGGCCAGGACGTTGCCTCGGCCGTCGTGGGCGAAGTCCTCGGGCCAGATGCGGGAGCGGGAGCTCGGACCGGCCTCCGGTTCGAGCACCATCCGGAGGGCGTCGACCAGATTGCTCTTCCCTGCATTGTTCTCGCCGACCACGATCGAGAGCGGGTCGCAGATCGGATAGTCACCGTGGAGGTTGCGGAACCCGTGCGCCCTCAGTGCCGTCACATACATGATCGCCCCTCTTCCCCCGATCGCGAACACCGGCCCTGTCTCGTATGTGGATCCGACGCCGCCTTCCGCGACGAACCTAGACCATTCGGTACCACTGCGGGATCGGTGAGAGTCGTGAGAGGGCTCGACCGGTCGACCGTGAGACCTTCACGGGTCGCCATCAGCCGCACCCGCCGGACTCGGCCCGGGCCGAGATGGATCCCGGCCTGACGGACGGGGGCTTCAGAAGGATCAGGTGAGACCGTGCGCGGCGGGGTGGGACGGACTCCGGCCTATGCGTCCCAGCGCCTCGGCCGTCGTCGCGAAGCGACCCTGCACCTCGACGAAACATTCCTCACAGGCCTCCGCCTGTGGTGTCGATTGCGGATCGAGGTCGGCCTCGTGCTCGCCCACGTGGTGGAGCGCTTCGTGGGGCGTGTCGGCGATCAGCGAATACCAGCGCCCCTCCGGAGGATCGGAGCACGCGAGCAGATTCTCGGCACTGCGCGCCGGGTCGACCTTGCCGGCGGCCACCCGGATCCAGAACAGGCGGTCGAGATGCTCGACGACATCGCGGGCGGGGTCGAACCCACCGGCCTCCACCCTGTCCACGAGCTCCTGCCATCCACCTTCCCAGAGAAGCTCGCACGGGTAGAGCGTCGTCTGGAAGCCCTCCCGGTGGGTGAGGCGAAGCCCTTGGTGAGGCAGCGTCAGCTCCTCCTCCTCGGCGGCGAGGAAGACTGCGAAGTTCCAGTCGCGCCCGCTCGCCGGGACTTCGAGGATCTGCCCGGGTGCGAACTGGCGGGATGCGGAGCCGTCGGGGGCGAGCCCGACGACCCGTGGGCGGCGTGCGATCGGGCCGGGGAAATGTCGGCCTCCAGGGGTCCGCTCGCCCCAGAGGCGGTTGATGTACTCGACGACGGTGCGCAACATACGAGAGGAGCCGGGAGGCGCCTCGATCGTCCGGCTGGTCGGGTGGGCGGAGTGGTTTCGCAACTCGACCAGGGCCCGGTCGACGATGCGCGAGCGACGACCCGGGAGCAGTCGCTCGTACCGTGCCCATGCGAGCAGAGCTTTTAGATGTATCGGCAGGTCGGCCTTCGAGCCGTCGGCCCTCCGCAACCTGGTCCTCCGTGCCTCGCGGACCACGTCGAAGTCCTCCGCCGGCAAGGTGCCCGGCTCCTCTCCGCGGAAGACCGGGATCCGGTGGTCGTAGTAGGAGATGAAGCGGACACGAAGTGCCGCCTCCAGGACCAGGAGCGCGTACTCGGGCGCCGCCGTGAAGAACTCGTACTCGAGCACCCCGTATAGATGCAGCTTGCGGGCGCGCTCGAAGTTCTCCTTGGTCTCGGTGGGGACGGCGTCGACTAGGGTCGCGGCGGCGATCGTCTCCATCTGGAAGCGTGCGGCGCCCTCAGGCTCCATCCGGCCGCCGAGGCCGACCGGGCTGAAGATGAGTGCCATCTCGTCCGGCGCCTGCAGCTGGGTGAGGGGAGATGAGGGGCCCTCGCTCATGTTCCCGAGTGTAGGAAGCGGCGGCGCTGCGGGATCTGGGCCGTCCCAGAGCCCGGCGCCGGGTGCTGGGGCCGGCCGGGTCGACGAAGCAGCGGGACAGGAGGTCCAACACGGGGCTGTCAGCTCTTCGCTGGATATAACGTTGCAAATTGCCACGTTTTATCCAGATTGCTATCCTCCCATGGACGTAACGTTGCGAAATGCAGCGTTCTATCCAAGAAGAGTCACCTTGCCAGGATCCCTCTACAACCAACTTGCCGAGCTGGCGGCCGAGAACTACGGCTACCTCACCACCGAGGAAGTCGAGGACGCGGGCATCGACCCGCACCGTCTCCTCGAGCTCGCGCGCCGTGGCCAGATCGAACATCGCGCCCGCGCGCTCTACCGTCTGCCGCTGATACCGCCGACCCCGCTCGACGCATATCGCGAGGCGACGCTCTGGCCCAGGGGAACCGAAGGGGTGATCTCCCACGCGTCCGCGCTCGACCTCTACGGGCTCGGCGACGCCAACCCGGCGAGGATTCACCTGACGCTGCCACGCGCCCATAGACCGCGCCGCCAGGTTCCCCGCCAGTACGTCCTGCATCACGAAGAACTGTCCCCCGCGGAGGTGCGCGCCTACGAGGGGATCCCAGCCGTGACGCCGGCGAAAGCGATCCGCCAGTCCCGGATGCTCGGGCCCGAGCTCCTGCGCGGGGCGATCGAGGACGGCCTGAGACGTGGCCAGCTGCGGCCGGCCGAGGCGGAGGACCTGCGCCAGGAACTCGGCATCGGTAGCGTCGAATGATGAGCGAGCAGATACTTCCCGAGAAGGGGCCGAACCGCCGACCCGACCAGACGCCGGAACGGAAAGCCCACCTCGAACGGCTCGTCGATCACTACGCCCGGCTGACAGGCCTCGCGCCGGTCCGTGTCCGTGGTTGGATCTCCGTGATGGTCCTGCTCGGGGCGCTCGATCGCTCACGCGAATCGGATCCGCTCTTTCTGCTGAAGGGCGGCGTCGCGATCGAGCTGCGGGTCGGCGGCGGAGCCCGGGCGACCAAAGACGTCGACCTCGTCTTCTTCGGCGATCCCGAGCGGCTCGGGGAGATCCTCGACGAGGACCTCGGCGAGCCCTACTCGGTCTTCAGCTTCGAGCGCAAGGAGGTGGAGACCCGTGTCGAAGGGCTCTTCCGCCAGGTCGATGTGAAACTGCTCTTCCGCGGGCGCGGCTGGGCGACGCTGAAGCTCGAGGTCGCCCAGCCCGACAGCCGGACGACCGACGGGGAAGAGGTCGACGCGATCCCGATCGACGAATTCGGGATCGAGGGACCGCGAATGGTCCGCTGCCTCTCGCTGCGCTACCAGATCGCCCAGAAGCTCCACGCCGTCACCCAGGGTTTCGAGGAGGGCGAGAACGAGCGATTCCGCGACCTGATCGACCTGATCATCTGTCGGGATCTCGTCGCCAACCTCGGCGAGGTACGCGAGGCCTGCATCGACACCTTCGATGCGCGCAACCTCCACGCCTGGCCACCGACCCTTCATGTGCCCGACGGCTGGGCAGAGCCCTACACGGCCCTGGCCGAGGAGATGGACTTCCCGGTCACCGACGTCGTCGACGCTGCCACACAGGTACGCGATTTCATCAGCAAGATCGACGCGAGCTGACGGCTCGAGACGGCCTGCTGTCGGCCGCAATGGGGGTCGAGCCGACGTCGGGTGATCCAGCGTCAATGCCACCCCAACATCTCTTCGTCGTCCTGCCGACGGTCGCGGTCGATTTCGCGGGAAGCGGCCGCGGCGATCTTCTCGAAGAGTCGCGCACCTGCCGATCCTGCCTCAAGCCCGTCGATGGCCGCCCCGGCCCGCCGGGCGGTCTCGGCCGATCGAGGGCTTGCCTCGCCCAGGGTGCGCCCGTAACCCCCGTAGCTCATCGCCGCACGGATCGCTTCCGCGAGCGGGCGATGGCCGTCGCCACCTGCGGCCTCGTCCCGCTCCAGCAGCAAGGCGACCGCGTTCGGCGCCGCGAGCACGACCTGCCAGGGAGTCTCGTCCAGGAAGTCCGCCAGGGCGACGAGGTCGGAGTCGGACCTGCCGCCATGGTCGTCTATCGCCTGCCAGGCGGCCTCGATCTCGGCCTCCCTCTCCGCCACGACCTCGTCGAGCTCGTCGTCCCGGAGCCCCGGCACGACCAGTCTCCAGAAGATCCTCGCGAGTTCCCGCCGTCGCCAGCCCGCCAGTGTCGGAAGCGGCTCGAGCAGACGGCCGAGGAGATCGACGAGATCCTCGCCCGTCCCGGGGAGCATCTCGATCCGGAAGTCGTCGTAGGGAACGGCGCGGTAGCCGGCGCCGCCGTCCTCCTCGCGCTCTCGCCGAAGGCGCGCGAGCCAGAGGTCCACCATCCTCCGGGGGTCAAGCCTGCCAAGCTCGGCAAAGGCCTGGTGGGCGGCGTAACCCGGCTCCATGACCCCGGTCAACCGCGCCGACAACGCGTCGAGCTGCTCGTCGTCCAGCTTGTCCAAGCCATACTCGACGACGGTGTGGAAGGGCATGTCGGCGCCTCGTCCGTCGCCCTCCTCGGCGCCAGGGGCAAGCGCCTGTCGGACGGCCAGCCGCGGCGCGATCTGCCCCATCCTCGGCAGGCTGGTCGAGATCAGGTTGCGCACCCGCGGATCCTCGTCCCCTGCGAGTCGCTCCAACGCCGCGATCTCGGTCGGCGTCGGATCGCTAGCCCAATCCGCCGAGCCCAGATACTGGGCCGCGATCCGGCGCACCGCCGCATCGTCGCTCTTCACTGCACCCTCGAGGTCGGCGTCGACATCTCCCCGTTCGGCACGCAGCACCGCCAAGGCCATCCAGGCAAGGGGGGCGACTGGTCCACCGGCGTGCCCGATCCCCCACTTCCAGAGGCTCTCCGCGTAGATGGCGGTCGCGTCCTGCAGGAGGGAGAGGACAGGCCCGCCGACGGCCGGGTTGTCCGACAGCTTCGTCTCGACGATTTCCGTGAGCGTCTGCTCGAGGAATGCGCCGAGCGCCCGCCCGTCCTCGCAGCGGTCCGCAAGCATCACCGCGAGCCTGCGGTCGCGGGCCTCGACCTCCGCCGGCTCGAAGATCTCCCACGGCCAAGCGATCGCTCCCAGTAGCCAGGCTTCGTCGTCCTCGACGGCCTCGAGAAGAGCCGCCGCCCGCTCCCGGCTCGCCACGTGGCTGTCGTGCTCAGAATGGAGTCGGAGGGCCTTCGCCAAGGCCACACGGACCATCGGTTCGGGGGCGCACTCGACGATCTCCCCGACCGCGTCGAGGAGCCGCAGCTTGTCCGCATGCCATTCGGCTACGACGTCCGCGCCGGCGGTGACGGTCGCGGCGCCGAAGGGAAGCCGCAGCGCCGGCTCGAAGAGCCTCGCCGCCATGACCCGCTGGCGCGGCGAGCCGTGTAGCGCCTGGCCGACGAGCAGCCCGCGCACCTGAACCCGCCAGCGCTCGGTCTTCTCCGTCGACACCCAGTAATTGAGGAACTTCAGCTCGAACCCGTCCATCCGGGTCCGCATCCCGTCACGCTCCAGCAGCTCCTCGAGGAGTTCGAGTGGCGAGTTCGCGTGGTCGTCGATGTCCTCGGCGACGACCAGCCTGCTCACCAGGTCGATCAGGGCCTGGTGATGCTCGGGGCTCATAGGCCAACCTCCCCCTTGTTCTTCTGAGATTGAGAGGCCGAGCGCAGCGAGGCCGTCGAAGATCCCGGGGGAACGCATAGACAAGCCGACCCCCGCCGGGAGAGCGCCTTCAGTGCTTGCCGCCTAGACGGCCCGCATGAGACCAGCGCCTCCCGGCGGTGCGAGGCGCCAGAAGCGCCAACAGGACGTGGCGTCGACGAACGCCACCCTATGAGCATGCGCAACGGCTCCTCGTGGCCGGCCACCAGCCGAGATGAATCGACCGAGGAGGAAGCATGGCACCAACAGCGGGAATCGACTGGGCGAGTGGGTCCCACGAGGTCTGCATCAGCGAGGAGGGGCAGGTGACGGAGCGTTTCTCCGCCGCCCACGACGAGCGCGGGATCGCCGCCCTCGCCGGCAGGCTCGTCAAGCTCGGCGTCGCCCGGGTGGCGATCGAGCGACCGGACGGGATCCTGGTCGAGCGCCTGCTGGCCGCCGGCTTGGAGGTCTTGGCAATCCACCCAAATCAGGTCAAGGCTGCTCGCGCCCGCTTCGCGGTCGCCCACGGCAAGTCCGATCGCTTCGACGCCTATGTCCTGGCCGAGCTGGCCCGCACCGACGCCCACCGCTTCCGGGTGCTCGTCCCCGATCGCGATGAGACCAAGGCGCTCAAGGCCCTGACCCGTGCCCGCGAGGACCTGGTCGGCGTGCGGGTGGAGCTGGCAAATCAGCTGCGCGCTCAGCTTGGGGCCTGCTGGCCGGGAGCGTTGATCTTCAGCGCGGTCGACAGCCCGATCTCGCTCGCCTTCATCGCTCGCTACCCGAGCCCGGCCGATGCAAAGGGGCTGGGCGCCGGGCGGATGGGCGCCTTCCTGACTCGCAACTCCTATAGCGGCAGGACTGATCCGGCCGAACTGGTGGCGCGGATCAAGGCAGCACCGCAGGGCACCGCGGGGAAGGCCGAGTGCGCGGCGCGGCGGGCGGTTGTGGCCGGCCTGATCGACGCCTTGGGGCCGATCGTCGCCGAGATCGCCGCGCTCGACACCCAGATCCACGAGCGCCTCGCCGCCCACCCCGACGCGGAGATCTTTCGGCCGCTGTTCCGCGACCCCAGGACGACGATCTGCCCGGCGACCCTGATCGCCGAGCTGGGCGACTGCAGGGGGCGCTACCCGAACGAGGCGGCGATGGCCGCAGACGCCGGGATGAGCCCGGTCGCCCTGGAGTCCGGGAAGCTGCGGGTCGCCACCTTCAGACGGGCCTGCGACAAGCGCCTGAGGGTTGCCGTCGCGACCCTCGCCGACTCCACCCGCCACTGGCATCCCTGGGCCAAAGAGGTCTATGCGAAGGCCCGGGCTAGGGGCCAGGACCATCCCCATGCGATCCGCACTCTGGGTCGAGCGTGGATCAGAGTTCTCTGGCGCTGCTGGCGCGATGAAGTCCCTTATGACCCTAGGCGCCACGGCAACTTCAACCGCTTTCAGACGGCGGGGGGTTGACACAGGACGTCTCATGCGGTAGCCGCCGAGCTCGCGAAGCAGGCGCAACGGGTGGTCGGGGTGCGAGTGCCTCGGTCGAAGATCCTCCCGCCCGAGCGCCCAGAGCCGCTCCATGACCGCCCGCGCGTGGCCCCGGTGGCGGCCGACCGAGCCGAGCAGCGCCGGCAGCTTGCCCCGCACCGAGTCGTCGTCCACCTTGACGCCGGCGAAGTCCCAGTCGGTGGCGGTGGCGGGTTCCGCCAGCGCCAAGTCCACCAGCTCGAGCATGCGGTCGGGGGCGAACGCGGCAGCGGGTGCCACCAGGTCGATCAACTGCTCGCGGCCCCAGGCGTCGGCCCTCGCGAATGGCTCGAGGATCTCGGCCCATACCTCGTCGAGCAGTGATGCCCCGCCGGCCCGCCAGTCGATCGCGCCGAGATTGGCGAGCAGCCCCTTGGCCGAGGAGGAGGCGTAGCGGCGCCAGAGCTCGAGCGCCCGTCCGGTCGGGCGAGCCTGCCGATCCACGCAGGCGTCGAAGAGCACCTCGTCGGCGAGGATGTCGGGGGTGAGTCGGCGGCGCGCGCCGAGTTCCAGGAGGAGTCCGGCCTCCTGGAAGTCCCCGAGCCAACGGCGGAGCTTTGAGGCGGTGATGCCCAGCTCCTCGGCCACGAGCCCCATCAGACCATCGTCCTCGACGTTCAACGGCCCGAGTGCTGCGAGGAGGATGAGCAGCTCCTCCGCCTGCGCGTCGGGCACCCGCGAGGTCACACGGCCACGTTGCTCGGCGACGAAGCGGTCCATGACCGCCCGTCGGAGTTCGGCCGGCCCGCCGGCGGCATCGACGTCGAAGGCGCCGCCGGCGATCAGCCCACCACCGAGGACGGTGATCAACGGGGACTCGCGCGTGGCCTCCGCGAGGC
>JACDGU010000059.1 GCA_013821475.1 Solirubrobacterales bacterium | reverse complement strand
CAACAGCACCGCGACGACGGCCTCGCGGCCCTGGTCGTAGATCACTTCGGCCTCGGTGCGCTCCACGTCTGGGGATTCGCCAGGCGGGGGTTATGTCCCCCTGCCCGACTGAACGCTTACAACTTTCTGCGAAAGTCGCCTTGTCAGCCACCCTGGATCGCACCCCAGGAGGTCGGCGGTTCGAATCCGCCTAGCTCCACTCACACACACCCCCTGCAAACGGGCAACTTCGTGATTCAGGGGAATCTTGAACCACCCCCACCTATCCCCCGCAATTCGGGCACTGGTGCCCGAAATCGCCTGGATATGCGGCGATTGACGCCGATTCCCCTCGATTCCCTCGCGTTCCGACGGCGGCGGAGCTACGGTCGGCGCTGTTGCAGAACATAAGTAAGTGCCCCGGCAGCGCTGAAGACGCCCCGGGGCGTGGCACCGAAGCAACCAGCCTTAAGTGCAACCAGCCGGAGTCAAATGGTCTGCGCGCTATCATTGCTATCATCATCTGATGGCACAGCTACTTGTCCGCGACATAGAGCCTGACCTCGCCCGCGAGCTGAAGCTACGGGCGGCCCGTCACGGCCGCTCCGCAGAGGAGGAGCACCGCGAAATCCTGCGTGGGGCGCTGCGCAGTCACGGGCCCCCGAGCTCACTGAAGCAGCTTCTGCTCGAGATTCCCAACGTCGGCGAGGACCGGGACTTTGAGCGACCGCTCGATCGCGGGCGCGCGGTCGAGCTCTAGCTGTCGGCCGTGGCGTATCTGATCGACACCAACGTCATCTCCGAGCTGCGCAAGGGCGAGCGCGCCGACCCCGGGGTCGCGTCGTGGTTCGCGGAGATCGACGACGAGGATGTCTATCTCAGTGTTCTGACGCTGGGCGAGATCCGCCGCGGAATCGAGAGCATCCGGCGGCGGGACCCCGAGGCCGGCGGGGTACTCGAGAGCTGGCTGGGCCGGGTCTCCGAGGCCCACCGCGAGCGTGTGCTGCCGGTCGACCGGGCAATCGCCGAGGAGTGGGGGCGAATGAATGTGCCCGATCCACTGCCCGTGGTCGACGGCTTGCTGGCGGCAACGGCGAAGGTGACCGGACTTACCGTCGCCAGCCGTAACAGCGAGGACTTCGCCAGGTCAGGGGTCAGCTTCGTCAACCCCTTCAGCCGCGAGGCAGGGTAGGCGGGAGGCGGGATGGCGTCGGCCAAGAAGGCGAAGTCCGACAACTCGGGCCGAGCCATGAGTCAAGCGCGCAGCGGGCCGGCGGCAACGAAGGGGGGAGTCCTCAGAGGTTCCCCAATGACGGCGGGTGTCGGGGATAGCAGGGCTTCGATGCGAGCGCGCATCGAGTCCGCCAACTGGCAGAAGCCAACTTCGCCGGCCGAGATTCGCCAATCACCGTTGCTCAGAATTCGCGTCGAGACCGTCGACGATCCACCAGATCGAATCCCCCATCAGTCGCTTGGCGGATGGACTGAAAGGCGGACCGGCACCATCGGTCAGAAAGAGAAGCACTCGGGCAGTACCACAAGGACTATTCAGGGTTCGGCTTTCGAGCCTCTCGGCGATTTCAAGTAAGGAATCGCGCCGGACCGGAACGGAGGAACTCAGCCACGGGCGGCGGGGGTTCTCGGCTTCCTCGACCACGCGACGGAGCGAGCCGGCCAACTGGCTCGGTAGACAGAACGCGTCAACTGCCGAGCGCGCAAGCGGAGTTCCGGGAGCGCGCCGGCGAGCACCCATCGGCCAACGGGGTTCACGGAGTCGTTTCACCGTAGGTCGCAGGCCGTGAAGATCTGCGCAGGCGCCATCGAGATCCTGTGAAGGTTCCAAGTGGGGCCGCCGGCCATTAGCTTTAGAAGCACCCTCCAGATGCGACTAATCGCGGCTTCGGTCCACAAAGGAGGTTGGCATGGGTACCTCGACTCGAGCAAGAGGACCCTCTTCTCTCAGCGCAAGGAGGGCAGATGCGAGTCGCCGGTAGTTCGGCTGCCCGCACCGCTTTACGTCAGACCACGAGGTGTGGCAATGATTTCCCTTTTGCTCTCCGAAGGCTCGGGGCCGCTTTACGCCAACAACCAGGGCCGAGGCCCGACTGAGCTGACCGGAGCCCTGCGGAGTGGCCATCTGACATCGCCACTTCAATCAGATCAGCGTCGCGTTGGTGGATTTGTACCGTTGCCGTTTACCGTAAGACGGCGCTGATCGTCGGGGCCAGGACGCAGGATCAGTACCTCAGCCGGCGCCTTCTCCAACAGCCAGACAAGGTCATCCCCAGAGAAGCCCGCGGCCCCGGCCGCAGTCGCCGAGACGACGACGCGATCAAAGCTCTCTCGCTCCAATAGACGTGCGAGGGCGTGACGATAGGAGCGGCCGCGTTCTATCCTCGCGTCGACCTCCACACCCTGGGAGCGGGCCCGTTGTTCGATAGCCTCCAACATCGACATCGCTCGGGCCGCCTCTTTAGGAGTAGCGCAATCCAACGGCATGCTCTTGGCCACCCGGACCAGGTAAGCGGGCATAAGAGTGGCACCCTCGGCCTGCGACAGCCGCACCGCAGCATCGAGCGCCCGGCGCGAGATCTCGGTTCCTGTGAAGGGCAGCAGGATGCGGTGAACGGTGTCGGGTTTATCGATGCGGCGGCCGCGCAGGCGGGAGCGGCCGAATAGGTAACCGCCACCCAGGCCGCCGACCAGCGCCACGCCGATCAGTATGTGCTCGATCACTTCTCGTCCTCTTTGAGGCCGCGGTGGGCGACGATGCGGACGTCGACCCCGGGTGGGGTCGCCCGCATCAGCCGTAGCGGCAGTGGCTCGCGCAGGCGAGCCAGGCCGCGTGGTCGGTTCGACTCGCCGACCATGATGTAGGTGCTGCCGCGCTCGCGGACGACCCGCGCGACTGCCGCGACCAGGTCATCGTGCTCCTCGATCAGCAGCGTCGCGCCGAGGACCGAGGCGAGCTGGCGCAGCGCCGTCACCTGACGCTCATCCTCCCCCTGGATCGGCTCCCCCGGACGCTTTACCCAGAGCAGGTCGAGGTCGGTGCCGAGACGCTGCGCCGAGCGCCAGGCGCGCCGCACCAGGCGCTGGGAGCTTGCCTGCGGGCGGACCAGCGCCAGCAGGCGCTCGCCGACGGCCTTCGGCGCGTCGGCCGCGAGCCGCTCCTCCTCGCGCGTCCCCAGCCGTTCAACCGGGTCGTAGACGAGGCGCTTGGACTCGACGTCCTCGGCCACCTGGCGCAGGCTGACCTCGCGCAGCGCCGCCAGGTTCTCGATCTTGAAGAAATTGTTCAGCGCCGCGTCAATGTTCTCGCCGGGATAGATCTTCCCGGCCCGCAGCCGCGCGATCAGCGCCTCAGGGGTGAGGTCGATCAGGACCACCTCGTCGGCTGAGCCGAGGACAGAGTCGGGCACGGTCTCGCGCACGCGAACCCCGGTCAGCTCGGCGACCTGGTCGTTGAGCGACTCTAGGTGCTGGACGTTGACGGTCGAAAAAACGTCGATACCCGCCGCGAGGACGTCAACGATGTCCTCGTAGCGCTTCGCGTGGACGAGGCCCGGAGCATTGGTGTGGGCGAGCTCGTCGATCAACGCCAGCTCAGGATTGCGTTCGATCAACCCCTGCAGGTCCATCTCCTCGACCATGACATCACGGACCTGAACACGACGGCGCGGCAAAAACTCCATGCCCCGCACCTGAGCGCTGGTCTCCTCGCGTTTATGTGGCTCAAGGTAGGCGATCACCACGTCGCGGCCGGCGTCGGCCTCGGCGTACCCCTCTTGCAGCATCCGATAGGTCTTGCCGACGCCGGCAGCCATCCCTAGAAAGACCTTGTAGTGGCCGGGCGCGACGGGTCCAGTTTGCTCGAGCTCGCGGCCTGGCTCTTGACCGACCAAATCCTTCACCCGCCGGAGCGGCTATCCAGAGACCGACTGGCCTCATCATCGAGAGCAGCAAGCGCCGAGCGAGCCCGACACGTCGCGGTCGCTGGTCTCTCAGCGGACCTCGACCTCTCGGCGCTCAGAAGCGCGTGACCCATCCGGTTTACCTCAGGCCCCCAACAGGTTGTGGACGACGAGGTCGATCAGCTTGATCCCGATGAAGGGGACGACCAGGCCGCCGAGGCCGTAGATCAGCATGTTGCGGCGCAGCAGCCCGGTGGCGCCGATCGGCCGGTAGCGGACCCCACGCAGGGAAAGCGGGATCAGCAGCGGGATGATCAGGGCGTTGAAGATCACCGCCGAGAGGATCGCCGATTCCGGCGTTCCCAGCGACATCACGTTGAGGGCGTCGAGCGGACCGCTGCCGCTGCCGACCGCGTAGGTGGCGGCGAACATCGCCGGCAGGATCGCGAAGTACTTGGCGACGTCGTTGGCGATCGAGAAGGTGGTCAGGGCGCCGCGGGTGATCAGCAGCTGCTTGCCGACCTCGACGATCTCGATCAGCTTGGTCGGATTGGAGTCGAGGTCAACCATGTTGCCCGCCTCCCGGGCCGCCTGGGTGCCGGTGTTCATCGCCACCCCGACGTCGGCCTGGGCCAGGGCGGGAGCGTCGTTGGTGCCGTCGCCGGTCATCGCCACCAGGCGGCCGTCGGACTGCTGCTCCTTGATCAGCTCGAGCTTGCGCTCGGGGGTCGCTTCGGCGAGGAAGTCATCGACCCCGGCCTCTTCGGCGATCTTCGCCGCGGTCAATTTGTTGTCGCCGGTGACCATGATCGTGCGGATGCCCATCGCCCGCAGCTGGTCGAAGCGGGCTTTCATCCCCTCCTTGACCACGTCCTTGAGGTAGATCACGCCGAGCACGCGCTCGTTACGGGCGACGGCCAGCGGCGTTCCGCCCTCGCGGCCGATCCGGTCGAGCTCGGCCTTCAGCTCCGCCGGCGGCCGCCCGCCCTCCTCGGTGACCCACGATTCGATCGAATCGCCGGCGCCCTTGCGCAAGCGGGTGCCGTTGAAGTCGACGCCACTCATCCGGGTCTGGGCCGTGAAGGGGACGAAGGTCGGCTCGCCATGCTGGGCGAAGTCGTGCTCGCGGATGCCGAAGCCCTTGGCGAGGACGACGATCGAGCGGCCCTCGGGGGTCTCGTCGGCGAGCGAGGACATCTGCGCCGCCTCAGCCAGCTCTGCCTCGGTCACACCCGGCATCGGGACGAACTCGGTCGCCTCGCGGTTGCCGAGGGTGATCGTCCCGGTCTTGTCGAGCAGGAGGACGTCACAGTCGCCGGAGGCCTCGACCGCACGGCCGGAGAGGGCGAGTACGTTGCGGCGCACCAGGCGGTCCATGCCGGCGATCCCGATCGCCGAGAGCAGGGCGCCGATCGTGGTCGGGATCAGCGCGATCAGCAGCGCGATCAGGGTCGTCTCCGAGAGTTCGGTGTCGGCAAAGAGCGCGAAGGGGCGCAACGAGACGATGACGATGATGAAGATCAAAGTCAGGGCGGCGAGGAGGATCCCGAGCGCGATCTCGTTCGGCGTCTTGCGCCGCTCCGCGCCCTCGACCAGGGCGATCATCCGATCGAGGAAGGATTTGCCGGGTTCCTGGGTGATCTCGACGACGATCCGGTCGGAGAGGACGCGGGTGCCGCCGGTGACGGCGGAGCGGTCGCCGCCGGCCTCGCGAATGACCGGGGCCGACTCGCCGGTGATCGCCGACTCGTCGACCGAGGCGATCCCCTCGATCACGGTGCCGTCGCCGGGGATCGGCTCGCCGGCGAGGATCACGACGACGTCGCCGCGGGTCAGCTCGGCCGCCGATTTCTCACCACCGTCGCGCAGGGTCGCGGTCGTTTCGGTCCGCATCGCCCGCAGGCTCGCCGCCTGGGCCCGGCCGCGACCCTCGGCCAGCGCCTCGGCGAGGTTGGCGAAGACAACCGTGAGCCAGAGCCACACGGTGACCGCCAAGGTGAACCCAGCGGGCTCGTGGCCGCCGCCGAGCGGGCCGCCGCCGAAGACCTGGATCAGCCAGGCGACGGTGGTGATGACGGCGCCGATCTCGACCACGAACATCACCGGGTTGCGGACCTGGACGCGCGGGTCGAGCTTGCGGACCGACTCGAGCAGGGCCGGGCGGAGGATCTCGGGATCGAAGAGCGAACGGGCCTGGGTCTCGGTGGTCATTTGGTCGGTGCTTGCTTATCGAGGGCGATGTTGAGTTCGAGGACGTTGACACCCGGCTCCCCGAGCACTCCGAGGAAGCGGCCGTGGGTGTTGGCAGAGATCAGGTCTTCGACCTGGCTCAGGGGGAGCTTGCGCACGGCGGCGATCCGGTGGGCCTGGATCCGGGCGTTGGCCTGGGAGATTTCGGGATCGACCCCGGACGCCGACTGGGTGACCGCGTCGACCGGGATCCCTTCGCTGGTCAGCGTTTTGTCATACGGCTTCTCCAGCTGCAGGTAGGCCTTCATGTATTCGCGGACTTCTTCGCGCGCTTCGACGCTGTCGGGTGCGGCGTTGCCGAAGAAGGTGACGTCGGCCGAGTATTCGGTCGCCGAGGGGCGCGGCTGGAAGTAGGACTTGATGGGGACCAGGACTTCTTCGCCTTCTTCGTCGAGCACCGGCTTGCCGTTCTTGCCGAGCTTCGGTTCGGTGAATTCCTGGCCGATCAGCTTCGAGCCGACAATCCTGCCGTCGATTGACACCTTGGAGCCGTTGGCGTGGCCGGGGAAGGCGACCTGGGAGATGCCGGTGATCGCCAGTGGGTAGGCAAGGCCGAGGAAGACAGTCATCACGACGATCGCGATCAGGCCGGTGCGCAGGTCCTTCTTCATCAGAAGAGCCTCGTGGTCAGGCTCTGGACGACCGGTCCGAGCAGCAGTGCCGGGAAGAAGGTCAGGGCACCGACCAGGATCACGACGCCGATCAGCAGGATGACGAAGGTCGGGTTGTCGGTTCGCATCGTCCCCAGGCCGGCCGGCGAGACCCGCTTCTCGGCGAGGGCGCCGGCGACGCCGAGGACGAAGAGGATCGGCAGGAAGCGGGCACCGATCATCACCGCGCCGCCGAGCAGGTCAGCGAAGCTGATCCCGTAGGCGCCGACGTTGCCGGGGGCGTTGGGCTGGATGAAGCCGGTGTAGCCGGCGAGGGCGGAGCCGTTGTTGTTGGCTTGCGAGAGGTAGGCGTAGAGGGTCTCCGAGAAGCCCTGCGGGTTGATGCCGGCGTAGATCGAGCGGGTTCCAGCCCGGGTCGCCGAGGCGAGGCCGGAGGCGAGCAGCACCGCCAAGGGCGTCACCAGCACTCCGAGCGAGACCAGCTTGATCTCCCGCGCCTGGATCTTCTTGCCCAGGTACTCGGGCGTGCGGCCGACCATCAGGCCGCCGATGAAGACCGCCAGCAGGACGTAGAGCAGCATCGAGTAGAGGCCGGTGCCGACGCCGCCGAAGACGACCTCCGAGAGGCTGAGGTTGGAGAACGGCACGGCTTGGCCGAGCCCCGTCAGCGACTCGAGCGCGCCGTTGACGGCGCCGCAGGAGGTGACGGTGGTAATCGCCGCCCACAGGGAGGTGCCGGCGACGCCGAAGCGCTGGTCCTTGCCCTCCATGTTGCCACCCGTCGAGCCGTTGAAGGCGTGGGTGTGGAGGCCGGCGGCGTGCTGGGCGACCGTGCCGTGCTGCTCGGCCATGTAGACGACGATGACGCCGACGATGAAGAGCGTGAACATGGCCGAGAAGATCGCCCAACCCTGGCGCTGTGAGCCGACCATGCGGCCGTAGGTGTAGGTGAGGCTGGCCGGGATGACGAGGATCAGCAGCATCTCGAAGAAGTTGGTCAGGCCGCTCGAGTTCTCGAACGGGAAGGCGGAGTTGACGTTGAAGAAGCCGCCGCCGTTGGTGCCGAGCTCCTTGATCACCTCCTGCGAGGCGACCGGGCCCTGTGCGAGGACCTGGGTGCCGCCGGTCAGGGTGTGGATCATGCTGTAGCCGCCGATGTTCTGGATCACGCCCTGGGAGACGAGGAAGAGGGCGCCGATGATCGAGATCGGGACCAGGATGTAGAGGAGGGTGCGAATCAGGTCCTGCCAGAAGTTGCCGAGCTCGCGGCCGGAGCGGGCGGTGATGCCGCGAATCAGGGCGATGACGACGACGATCCCGACCCCGGCCGAGGCGAAGTTCTGGACGGTGAGGCCGGCCATCTGGGAGAAGTAGGTGAGCGTCGTCTCGCCGCCGTAGTACTGCCAGTTGGTGTTGGTGACGAAGGAGGAGGCGGTGTTGAAGCTGAGGTCCCAGGGGCCGGAGTGAAAGCCTTCTGGGTTGAAGGGGTGCGCGGCCTGGGTGCGCAGGATCAGGTAGAGCGCCAGCCAGGAGAAGAGCGAGAAGACGATGACGCTGCGGGCGTAGGCCTTCCAGTCCTGGCCCTCCGCCTCGGGCCGCACGCGCAACACCTTGAAGGTGAGGCGCTCGATTGGCCCGACGACGGGGGTCAGGAAGACGCGCCGGTTGGTGAAGACCCGTGCCATGTAGATGCCGACCGGTTTGATCAGGGCGATCAGAACGACCAGGAAGACAGCGATCTGCAACCAGCCCTGCGGCACTAGAGCTTCTCCCCGCGCAGCAGCGCGTAGACCAAGTAGACGCAGACGGCCGCCGCTGCGACGAGGCCGAAGATGTCGGCCCCGGTCACGGTGGCGAGGGAGAGGGCGGCGCTCATATCCGGTCGATCAGGTCGATCGCCCAGTAGAGGAGGGCGAAGAGGCCAATTGCAATCGCGATCGCGAAGGCGTCGGCGAGAGGACTGCCGCCTCCGGGGAAGATGTCGGCGAAGAGAACCGAGAGCATGGATCGAGCATGCGCCGGGGGCCGTCAAGGGCGCATGAAGATTGCGGCGTTCGGGATAAAGATCTTGTGAAGATGGCCGCACGGCGACTTCGTGCCGCACATCTCCGTCACCGTTTTCATCCATCACATCGCGATGTCTATCCAGCTACCCCAGGTGATCGCCGGCATCGCCGGGCCCCGGTCGTCTAACCGGCACCGCCGCGGGTCGCGGCCGTCCGATAGACGTGGCCGGCCAGCTCGAAGAGGTGCTCGATCTCCTTCTCGACCATCAGCGTCGCGAGAAGTCCCAGCGTCAGCAGTGCGATCGTCGCCAGGGCGAGCATCGGTTGCGGCGTCGGCGCATCGGAGAGGAGAGCCGAAACCCTGGCCGAGACGGCTTGCCGGCCGATTGCGAGGCGCGGTTCACCCTGCCGGGCGCTTCGCCCGGTCAGCAGCGCGACTCGCGCCAGGGCGCGTGCGGTTCCGCGGCGATCGCCGAGGTCTGCCGCCGCTCGCTCGTCGGCCCAGCGCTCGGTCGCGTAGGTGATCGCCCCGCTCAAGGGGGTCAGCAGCGGGTTGGCGGCGATCGCCAGCGCTACCGCGCTGCGGTGCCAATGGTGACCCGCGCTGAGGTGAGCGCGCTCGTGGGCGAGGAGGACGCGGCGCTCGCCGGGAGAGAGGAGGCGCAGGAGCGAGCGGCTCACCACGATCCGCCCCGGCCGTCCCGGAACCGCTACTGCGCTCGGCTGCGTGCCGTCGATGACGACTAGGTCGCCCTCAGCGGCGATTCCTCCGCAGGCGCGGTAGGCCGCAAGGACAGCGAGTGCTCGACGAGCGCCGACGAAAGCCGCAGCCACGCCGCTGACGAGCACTGCAAGCAAGGAGAGGGCGCCGATGCCGGGCTCGATGGGAGAGCGCCGGCGCAGGGTCGAGGAGGACCAATGCCCGAGGCTGGCGAGGTCTGGGAGTTGTCCGAGCAGCACCGTTCCGAGCAGGCCGAGGACCGCCACGGCGCTCAGCGCCGAGACAACCGCGCCGATGCTGATCAGCCAGGTGGCGTCGCGCGGCGGCAGCCGCCGGGCCAGATGGGGGCCGAGAAGGCCGAAGCAAGCGGCTACCGACAGCGGAGCAAGGATCGCAACGGTGCTCACTGCCGCTCAGAGCCCTCCGTCCGAGTCTCCTGCAGAAGCTCGGCCAGAACCTCCTCCTCTTCCTGGGACAAGGAGCCGACGAACCGCGCGAGGACCGCCTCCCGCTCCCCGCCCGAACCGAGCAGCTCGCGCATCCTGGCCGCAGCGATCCCGGCCTCGTCGAGCAGCGGCGTGTAAGCGAAGGCGCGGCCGAGCTTTTGGCGCCCTACCGCGCCCTTTTCATGGAGGCGGGCCAGCGTCGTCATCACCGTCGTATAGGCGAGGGCGCGGCCGAGCTGCTCCTGTACCGCGGCGGGCGTCAACGGCCGATCGGCCGCCCAGAGGGCCGCAAGAACCTCAGCTTCGAGGGCTCCCGCTGGACGCCTGTTCCTTTCTCTCTCGCTCACACCAAGCCTCGCGTGCAGGATCGCACAGAGCTAATAACTATTGCTCTGTAGTAGCCTTATCGTCGATGTTGTCCCTCTTCCTGCTCGCGAGCGTCAGCGACAAGGTGGTCGAACCGATCGTCGACCTCGCCACCGGATTCATCGGCTCGGCCGGGGTCGTGGCGGTGTTCTTGCTGATGACCCTGGAGTCGGCCTGCATCCCGATCCCCAGCGAGGCGATCATGCTCTTCGCCGGCTTCGCGGTCTCCAAAGGGGAACTGACCCTGTTCGGAATTGTTCTCGCCGGGGTGCTGGGCAACCTGGCGGGCTCCTGGATCGCCTATGCGGTCGGCTACTACGGGCGCCTGGATCTGTTGGAAAAGAACAAGCTGATCCACATCAGCCCCAAGCACCTCAAGTGGGCTGACGATTGGTTTTCGCGCTACGGGAGCTGGACGGTCTTCTTCTCGCGCATGCTGCCGATCATCCGCACCTTCATCTCGCTCCCCGCCGGGGTGGCGAAGATGCCGTTCTGGCGCTTTTCCGCCTTCACCCTGCTGGGCTCGATCCCCTGGGTGCTGGCCCTGGCGATCGTCGGTGAAAAAGTCGGTGACAACTGGGAAGACTGGCGCCACAAGCTCAGCTACCTCGACTACCTGGTGCTGGTCGCGATCGTGGCCGGGGTCGTCTACCTGATCGTCAAGCGGCGCCGTAGCACCAAGGGCGCCGAGCCGAAGGCGATTCGCTGATGCTCACCTATGGGCAAGCGATCGTGATCGCGGTGGTTCAGGGCGTGACCGAGCTCTTCCCCGTCTCCAGCCTCGGTCACTCGGTGCTGGTCCCAGCCTGGATCGGGGGCGAATGGGAGACGCTGGTCACCCAGTCCTCGCAGGGCAGCAGCGAGGCGTCCTTCTACCTTGCCTTCGTCGTCGCCCTGCACGTCGCCACCGCGCTGGCGCTCCTCTTTTTCTTCCGTGCGGATTGGGTCAGGATCGTGCGGGGGTTCCTGCGGAGCGCCCGCCGCAGCGTCGGAGAGCGGCGACTAAGCGCCCTCGACCCCGACGAGCGCCTGGCCTGGCTGATCATCATCGCGACGATCCCGGTTGGAATCACGGGGCTCGCGCTCGAGCACGTCTTCCGCACCATTTTCGCGAAGCCCGTCGCGGCCAGCGCCTTCCTCTTCGTCAACGGCCTGATCCTTCTGGCGGGGGAGCGGCTGCGGCGGCAGGCCCCATCCCCAGCGATCCCAGCCGCGCCCGTGAGCGTCGGCGGAACCCATGCTGCGAGCGGCTCGCGCTCGGCCGAGGAGGTTGCGGAAGCCCACGAGTCCGACGTGCGGATTTCGCGCCTCCCTCACATCGGTGCCCTGGCGATCGGCAGCCTGCAGATCCTCGCGCTCTTCGCCGGCATCAGCCGCTCGGGGGTGACGATGGTCGGCGGCCTTTGGAAAGGTCTTTCCCATGAGGACGCGGCGCGCTTCGCCTTCCTCCTGGCGACGCCGGTGATCCTCGCGGCGGGGGTCTTGAAGGTCCCAGCTCTCTTCGGAAGCGCCGGCGAACACATCCACGGCCAGGTAGCGGTCGGGTTCGTCGTGACCGGGATCGCTGCGTACTTCTCAGTTCGGTTCCTGGTTCGCTACTTCGAGAAGCACACCCTGATGCCCTTCGCCATCTACTGCTTGATCGCGGGCGGGATCAGCCTGGTTCGATTCGCGGCGTTCTAGGAGGGCGAAGATTGCCGGTTGTGGCCCGCGCCGCCCTGCCTAAACTTCTCGGCGGCGACCACAGCCACGGCCTGGTCGACCCGAGCATCAAACGCTCGCGGGCGGCCCTACGGGCGGTGGATGAGGGTTTTCTTCGCCGCCATTTAGGCCACCTTGAGGCGGCGGGCAGAAGCTGGCGGCGTGGAGCAGCGACGCCGACGCCCCCCGACCCGGTCGAGGCGGGCACAGCCTTCCCGTGCCCAACGACGCCGACGGCTGCTCTTGCCGATCGGCATCGTCGCCCTGGTCCTCCTCGCCGTCGTCGTCCTCGGCGGCGGCTCGGGCGGCGGCGACGGATCGGGGGCCAGTACCGCTCCGACGACAAGGACGGTCCTCCTCGCGAGAGCTTCGCCGCATCCCCTGCCGGCGCCGATCTCCGGCGAGGCGGTCGTCGGGACGAGGGAAGGGCCGCTGATCCTCGGCGGCCTCGACTCCTCGAGCAACTCCGTCAGCGGCGTCTTCCGACTCGACGCGGTCGGCGGCAAGCTGAGCGAAGCGGGGTCGCTGGCCGGACCCCTTCACGACGCCGCGGCGACCCTGCTGGGCGAGAGGGTGCTGGTCTTCGGCGGTGGGACCGAAACCAGCTCCGACACGGTCCAGGCGCTTTCCGCGCCGCATGGGATCGTCGCCGCGGGAACCGCGGGGGAAGAAATCGGCAAGCTGCCGACCGTTCGTTCCGACCTCAGCGCGGTGACGGTGGGCGAAAGCGCCTACGTACTCGGTGGTTATGACGGGACCAAGCCGATCGACTCGGTCCTGGCGACCAGCGACGGCTCGAGGTTCAGCGAAGTGGCGCAGCTGCCGGCGCCGGGCCGCTACCTGGCGGTGGCCGCGCTCGGCGGCCGTATCTACGCCTTCGGCGGCGAGACGGCGAGCGGCTCCGCCAGCGATGCGATCCAGGAAGTCAACCCGAAGGCGGGCACCGCCCGAATCGTCGGCCACCTCCCGGCCCCCGTCTCCCACGCGAGCGCGGTTTCGCTGGGCGGCGACGTCTTCGTCCTCGGCGGTGAAGCGGGGGGCTCGCCGACCGACCGGATCTGGCGCTTCGAACCCGGCGAGAAGAAGGTCGTCGCCGCCGGCAGGCTGCCGCAGCCGATCTCGGGAGGCGCGGCGACGACTGTCGGCTCCAGCGGCTACCTGATCGGCGGCACCGGGCCCGGCGAAACGGCGCTGCCGACGGTCGTGACACTCAAGGTCGAAAAGAAAATGACCTCCACCACGACCCGGAAGGCGACGAGTTCAGCCGGCGCGCCCTTCTCTGGACAGCTGATGATCGCCGACCGCGGCAACGACAGGTTGCTCGTCGTCGATGCCCAAAAGCACATCCTCTGGCGCTTCCCCTCCAAGGCACATCCGGCGCCGCCAGGTGGCTTCTACTTCCCCGACGACGCCTTTTTCATCCACCACGGCACCGGGATCATTTCCAACGAGGAGCAGAACGAGCGCATCGTCCAGCTCTCTTACCCGGGCGGCAAGCTGCTGTGGTCCTACGGTCACCCCGGGGTGACCGGCTCAGAACCGGGCTACCTGCACGAGCCCGACGACGCCTACCTGCTGAAGAGCGGGACTGTCTCGGTCGCCGACGCCCAGAACTGCCGGGTGCTGCTGATCTCTCACGCGAAGAAGATTCTCAAGGAATTCGGCAGCCCGGAATCGTGCAGCCACGAACCACCGCGCCTGCTCGGCTCGCCCAACGGCGACACCCCGCTGGCCAATGGCAACATCCTGGTCTCCGAGGTCAACGGCTCCTACATCGACGAAATAACCCCGCAAGGCAAGCTGAAGTGGAGCGTGCAGCTGCCGATCGAATATCCCTCAGACCCCCAGCAGCTCGGTCCCGACCGCTACCTCGTCGCCGACTACACCCACCCCGGCGGGATCTACGAATTCAACCGCGCCGGCAAGATCCTCTGGTCCTACAGCCCCGCCTCGGGCAAGGGAATGCTCAACCATCCGAGTCTCGCCGAGCGCCTGCCCAACGGCCTGATCGCGACCAACGACGACTACCGCGACCGGGTGGTGATCATCGACCCGAAGACGAAGAAGATCGTCTGGCAGTACGGCGTCACCGGCAAGCCGGGAACCGGCCCCAACCACCTCCACATCCCCGACGGCTTCGACCTGCTGGCCCCGAACGGGTCGGCCCCGACCCACCCGTTTACGGGTTAGCTGGGGACAGCGTAGATCTGGCCGCCCACTTCAAGCACCTTCTTCGGCGCCAGGCCAGTGGGCGGCGGACCGGCGATCACTTCGCCGGTTTCGGCGCTGAACTCACCGCCGTGACAGGGGCAGACGATGGCGCCGCCTTCGTAGCCGACGGTGCAGCCCGCATGGGTGCAGACGGCGCTGAAAGCCTTGAGGTTGCCCGACGAGTCGCGGATCAGGATGTCCGGCGAGCCGTCGCTCGGATCGCCGTAGGTGGCGGCCTGGCCGCTCGGCAGGCGCTTGCCGGGACCGAGCTTGACCGCGCCCGCGGGCAGCTTCGACGGCCGTTGAGCGGAGGAACCGGCGGCCGGCTTGGGTGAGGTGCTGCCGCCGGCACTGCCGGCTGAGCCCTTGGCTCCTGCGCCGGTCCCCGCGGAGAAGCGGCGCGGTGCCGAGTAGCTGCCCCTCACCAGGGCCGAGATGCCGGCGATCGCCAGGGCGAGGCCGGCGAACTCCGCCAGCAGCACGCGCCGGGTCGAGGTCGGGGTCAGGGCATCGATTTCGCCTGCCCCCACGGGACGCAACCGGGTTCTCCTCACGAACGCCTCGGAGGGGCGAAGGGTCACGTTGTCGAGGGCCGGTTGCCCGGCGGCCCCGGCGAGGACGAACGGCAGCCAGGCGAAGGTGAAGACCAGGTCTGGGCCGAGGAAGTACGGGGTCGTGTTCCAGCTGGCGGTGAGGAAGAGGAGGAAGTTCAGCCCGATCCCGCCTGCGGCAGCGATCCGCGTGAAGAGGCCGGCGCTGACGAGCAGGCCGATCAGGATCTCGGTGACCGCGACGCCGACTCCCGCCACGGTCGGATGCGGGATCGCAAAGGCCCGCAGGATGAAGCCGCCGGGGGTGCCGTTGGCGAACCCTTCCAGTTGGGTGCCGATGTAGGTCGGGGCGCCGGGGTGCAGGAAACCCGGGTCACCCAGCTTCTGGACGCCCGCATATACGAACGTGAGGCCGAGAAAGAGCCTGAGCGGGAAGAGTGCCTTGGCCGGTGTCAGGGTCGGAACGTTGATCGAGACCAAGCTCGGCGAGTCGGGTAAACGCCGTCTAACTGGTTGATGAGAGATGTCTCACCCGAGGCTTGCGCAGAATGGGCCAAAAAAGCCCGGCTGGCGAAAAAAGCTCCCCGCGCCTACGACCTCAAAGGGGTCAACGCGCGGTGAGGCGGCAGGTTAGTAGGCCGGAGGGCCCCCGGCTCGGCCGAGGGAAATTCGGGTCCGCGCCGAGCCGGCGGCCCACGGCCTATTCGGCCTGCGCCGTGAAGGAGAGGGTCCCGAGGGCTTCACCCGCGGCGAAGACGCCGGCTTTGTGCTGCGGGGTGGCAAAGGCTTCGTTCAGCAAAGCGGCGATGGCGGCCGACAG
>JACDGU010000058.1 GCA_013821475.1 Solirubrobacterales bacterium | reverse complement strand
GGTACTTTCTTCATGGCGGTTCCTCCTGTCTCGGTTGGACTTCAAGCGCCCAGAACGCTGCCGATGGCAGCGGACGGGGCGGGAGGGACCGCCGTTCAAAGTTCTACGAGATTTCGGACAACCTCTTCCCTTTGTGCAGACCGAGGACCGAGTTGACGCGGAGGGTGGTCAAGACGCTGTTGTCGAAGAGGTCGGGGTTCGGGTAGAAGATCGGCGGGCATTCGCGGATGAGGCCGCCGTGAGAGAGCGTGAAGCGGCCGCCGTCGCCAGGCTGGGGAAACAGCGTGAAGGGTTCATGTTGGTTCGTGAATACGCATTGCGCTTCGGCGTGGGTCGGCTTGAAGACGCAGACGCTGGGGTCGGGCAGATAGGGGAGAGTCGGGTCGAGTTCCCAGTGGCCAGCGCTTTCTTCCACGACGCTGCCGGTCAGCCCGCCGATCGGCGCTTTCCACTCGAAGAACTGGAAGCGGCCTTCTTTGATCAGCGAGACCCTCGCCGTCGCCGGATTGACCATGGCCGCTGCGCCGAAGTGGAAGTTGATTGTTTCCTGGCCTTTGCAGCCGTAGGGCGGCGTTCCGCCTTCCTGCGACTCGCTCAGTTCGAGGCGGTCGAAGAGGCTGAGCGAGACGGCGTAAAGCGGTTCCTTTGGCTTGGCGGCGCTCGCCGGCGCGGCGAGCGCCAGCGGCGACACGGCCGCGAGCGCACTGCCGCCGACAAGCAGGACGAGGCAGAGAGTGGAGATGGCCTTCGCGTCGGTGAGCTTGCTGCGGATCTGCTTCACGAGGGCTCCTTGGATGAATGGACGGAGGACGAGACGCCAGGAATCTCTCACCAGGCCTCGCCATTGGCAAGGGAACTTGGTCTAAAGGTCCTCCACCTCAGGCCCATCGCACCAGGGTCAGCCCGTCGCGCAGCGGCAGCAGCACCTGCTCGACCCGGGGGTCAGCGGCGAGCGCCGCGTTGAACGCAGCGATCGCCTTCCCGTTGGCGCTCAGCTCGGCCGCCGCCCAGGGCTGACCCTGCAGCAGGGTGTTGTCGACGCAGATCACCCCGCCGGGGGCGAGCAGGCCGGTGTCGAGCACCGCCCGCAGGTAGTCAAGGTAGCCGCCCTTGTCGGCATCGATGAAGACCAGGTCAAAGCTGCGCGCGTCCGCTGCCAGACGCCCCAGGGTAGCCAGCGCCGGGCCGACCTCGACCTCGATCCTGTCGCCACTGGGCGACTCGGCGAAGCAGCGCTCAGCGAAGGCCGCGACATCTGGGTCGAGCTCACAGGCGACCAACTCGCCGCCCGCCGGCAGCGCCTCGGCCATCGCCAGCGCCGAGTAACCGGTGAACATCCCGATCTCCAGCACCCGGGTGGCGCCGACGAGCGCGACGAGGAACTTCAGCGCCTGCCCCTCGACGTGGCCGGAGAGCATTCCCTGATGCAACGGTGCCGACGATCCGCTCGCTCGCCGTTCCCAATCGACCGCCCGCGTGCGCTCGGCGATAGCGCGGAGAGCCGGCGACTCCGGGGTCGTGCAGCGGCTGAGATAGGGGTCGAGCCCGGCGGCAAGCGCGCGCGCCTGCTCCAGCTCCGCCTTCAGCTGCGGGTCGACGCCGTCGCAACCTCCGATCCGCTCGGCGAGGTCCTCGAGCTTGGCCGCCAGGATGCTCACCGGCGTCACCAGACGCGCCGCCCTCGCTGGTCCGGTCATTGGAGCACCGGCAGGCCGCCACTCAGGCAGGTCCCAGCGGGTGAGTGTGCCAGGCAGTCGGGGCGCCAGGCTCGATGTTTCACGCCGAGGATACGGGTCGGGATAGGACCGGGACGGTGCCGAGATCCTCCATCGAGCAGTGGCCGCTGGACCACTCCGCGGGACCGCGTGGTAGATCGCGCTCTCTGCTTTTGAACCTTCAACGCGCCTCCTTCTCTCGGGTCGCCAAGGACGCCATGACCAGCACGGCGACGGCCACGCCGAGTATCGCTGCTGACCGGTGATCAGGTCCTTCTCGCGTTTGCGAGACTCCCTCAGATCGTGCTGGCGGACCAGACCTGGGTGCTCACCGGCGCCGCCGGAAGGATCGCGAGCAGCGTTCGGCCGAGTCTGGCGGAGCGCGTCGCCAAGTTGCGGCTGGTTGACCTCGATTTGGTCGAGCCCGCCCACGAGCGCGAGGAATCGGTAGTCGCCGACCTCCGCGACCAGCGGGCCGTGGAGGCGGCGCTCGTCGGGGCTAACGGAGTTCTCCACCTGGGAGCCCTGGCCGACGAGGCGGATTTCCACGACCTCGCCGAGGTCAACATCCTCGGCACCTATCACGTCTTTGAGGCGGCTCGGCGGACCGGGGCCGAGCGGGTGGTCTTTGCCAGCACCAATCGGGTCACCGGTTTCTACTCGCGCACCACCCTGGTGGAGCCTGAGATGCCGACCCGCCCGGACGGTTTCTACGCGGTCAGCAAGATCGCCTGCGAGGCGCTGGGACGCCTCTACTCCGACAAGTTCGGCCTCCGAGTCGCGAGCCTGCGAATCGGCAGCTTCGAAGCGACTCCAGGAGATGAGCGCCAGCTCAGCACCTGGCTGAGCCCGAGCGACTGTGAGCAGGCATTTCTGGCCGCGATGACCGCGCCCGACCTCACCTACACGGCGATCTACGCGGTGTCGCGAAACAGCCGGCGGTGGTGGGACCTGAGTGCAGGGGAAGCCGTCGGGTTCGATCCGCAGGATGACGCCGAGAGCCACGCGGCCGACGTCCGGGCGGCGCGACCGGAGGCGGCCGGCCCCCAGGGCGGTCACTACGCCTCCCCCGATTACAGCCTCGACCGTCAGCGCTGAGGCCGACCCTTCACAGGCGACCGTCGATGCTCGCGCAGGCGTCGGTGAGATGAAGCCGACGAGCGCTACTTGCCCACTGGCGTGACTGCAAAAGCGAATGGTCCATGGGCAAGCACATCGCAGACCACCGGCGGGACGTCGCCCGCCTTCGCCCTAGCCGAGTCGGACTGTTGTGCCATCAGCGCGGAATTCCAGAAGACGTACTCTTCGACGAGCAGTTCCTCCTCTCACTTCGCGGTGGTGGAGAGGTTGAGCTCCAGGTATCTGTGCGGATCATCGGTTCGATCGCATCGGGGTAGGATGACCATCCGCTGGGTGAGGGTTGCTAAATGTGCCTAGCTACTTGCCCCGGAAAAACCCTCGAGTCCTCGAGCGCAAAACGGCCGCGCGGAGGTGCCGGCGCGGCCGTCCTCCCGATGGGCAGTTGCTCTTGCGAGCCTGCCGGTCGTTCGCGAGCTTCGGCGTCGTGTCGTAAGTCTTGCCGTTCTGGGCGGCGATGTTCTTGACGAGCGGAGCCCCGATGTCCGTCGGTGGGGTTGCCCATGAGCACCTTCACCCTGGCGTGAGTGCTGGGCGGCCGTTCGTGATTACGATGTAGTCGCTTCGTTACACTTCACCCCATGGCCGCCAAGTCCAAGCCGTTCAGCATCCGCATCTCCCCCGCCACCGACAAGCTGATCGCCGCTGAGGCGCGGCGCACGCATCGCAGCAAGGGCGCCGTGATCGAGGGGCTCGCCGAGGAGGCGCTGCGGGCGCGGACGTTCCCCGGCATCGCCTTCCGCGGTGAGGACTGGGACCGCCGCCCCTGGGTGATCGGCACGGCGTTCGACGTCTGGCAGATCGTCGACGCCGAGCGCGACTTCGACTCGGTCGAGGCGATGGCCGCGGAGGGCAACCTGAGCGGGCGCCAGATCCGCCTCGCCCTGGCCTACCACGAGCGCTTCCCCGATGAGATCGACGAGGCGATCACCGCCAACCGACGCCCGCTCGCGGAGCTGGCCACCGCCTACCCCTTCATCGACGCCCACGCCCGCAGCGGCCGATAGCGCGCCTTGCGGCTGCTGCTCGACGCCCACGTCTCGGGCCCGCGGATCGCCGCCGCCCTGCGCGGGCGAGGCCACGACGTCCGCGCCGCCGACGAGGAGCGCGAGCTCGATGGCTGGGCTGACGAGGAGTTGCTGGTGCTGGCCACCGAGGAAGAGCGCGTCATGGTCACCTTCGACGTCAAGGACTTTCCCGACATCGCCCGCCGCTGGGCGGAGGCCGCCCGCCCCCACGCCGGCTGCGCGATCGTGGTCGGGATCGACCACGGCGAGTTCGGCGCGATCCTTCGCGCCCTGGACCGACTGTTCGAGCAGCGCCCCGATCCGGGCTGGTGGCACGACTACACCTGCTTCGTCTCGCGCGGCCGGTCGTGAGACGGCCTCTCCCGGCCCCGAGCCCTCTCCGAACCTCCTCTCCATGTCCGCGGTCACAGCGGTAGAATCGGCACCGTGACCGCGAAGGAAAAACTCCTGGAACGGGTGACGGGCCTCTCGGAGGCCGAGGCCGACGTGGCCCTGTTGCTGGTCGAGCGAAGGCTTGACGATCCGCTGCTGCGGGCCCTGGCCGAGGCCCCGGAGGACGACGAGGCCTGGACCGAGGAAGACGAGGCGGCGATAGCCGAGGTCGAGGCGGACCGGGCCGCCGGGGTGACGACGGTCTCCCACGAGGAGGTCAAGCGCGAGCTCGGCATCGAGTGAGCGCTCGCGCCTGGTCGATCGAGTACGAGCGCCGGGCCAGGAAGGACCTCGGTCGCCTCGACCCGACGGTCAGACGACGTGTGCTCGCGTCGATCGAGAGATTCGCGACCGATCCGTCCGCCGCGGACGTCCGCAGGCTCAGTGGACGTGCCGGCTATCGGCTGCGGGTGGGCGACTGGCGGGTGCTGTTCGAGCTGGACAGCGTCAGGCGGAAGATCGTCGTCGACCGCGTGCTGCCCCGCGGCCGAGCCTACGAGCGCTGAGCGGGCAGAGGTCCATCCCCGCCTCGCCGAGGCCCTACGCCTCAGCCGACACCGGGCCAGAGGTCCTCATTTCTGCGTCGCGCCCCAGACGCAGATCGAAGAGCGGATTGGTCCGAACCTGCGACCTTCGGTGATGAGATCGCACGCCCCACCTCACTGCCGCTTCTGTAGCCAGGGCCGGACAGTCCGCCGCCGCTCGAAACGGCAGAATTGGCTGGTGCCCGAGCGCCCCTCTGCAATCAAGCGGCTTGACGCCCTGTTCAGCGCCGCGATGATCGCCCACGAGGCGATCTTTGAGATGCGCCGTGAGCTGATCGCAAGTTATCGAGGCGATGCCGAGCAAGCTCGTCTACTGGAGGAATCGGCGCAGATCGTGACCGGCAAGCTGCCAGGTCTGACGGCGAAGACCCGCAAGCTTTCAGGCACATGGTGAAATCGCGGCTCGACTGCACTCGATGCTGGAGCCGTGAGCTACGCCGAGACGAGGCGAGCGGCTGCCGCCTGCTCGTAGCGATCAGCCAAAGCGAGGGCCGCATCACGGTAGCCCTCGATGTCAGTCTGCGCCGCCTGGGCGCGAAGCTCCTCGGCGCGGGCGGACAGCTCTCTCGGCGGCTGGACAGTTCGCTCCAAGCGCTCCTCCATCAAGTCAAGCGACCACCGCTGCTCGTCGGGAATGTCAGGCCAAGGGTGAGCTGCCATTGAAAGAAGTGTAACCGCGCGCCCCAGCGGTGCCCAGGTTCGGGCGGCACCGGTGCAATCTGAGGAGCACTTGGTATCCAAACGGGGTATCCAAACCGAGAAATCTTTCCGCGCGCACAAAACTAAGCCCCTGGAAACCGCGCTATAATGGGGGTCCAGCTTGAACGGGAGCGACGGGGGTCGAACCCGCGACCCCTCTGAAGGGTCTTTTGGGGCTGTTCTGTCACGCCGGAGGCGAGTTTTCCCCATTCCCATGCGAAATGCTGCACTTCCCGCCGCCCATTATCTGAGGGCAAATATGGCCGCAGTTTGCGGCCGATTATCCGGGGTTTGGGCACTGGTGCCCATTGAAACCTGAGTCGGAGAGACTCAAGGCAATAGCGGAATGGGGGACCGTTGATGTCGTTCGCTCTCATCGTGGTTAGCGTTCGTCACCCGCCGCCGCAGCCGCTGTCGCTGCATGCGCGGGGACGCGCCCCCTGAGCGGCGCAAGCGGTCGGAAGATCCGGAATCATCCTTGCTACCGAAGGAGGACGAGCGCAGACGTGCGATCCTTCCGCGGCCTCCCTTTTCGCGCGAAGCGGGAGCAATCAGTCGAGATCGAAGGCAGCCATGATCGCTCCGCTGAGAGCCGGCTCCTGACTGTCGAGCAGGACGCCGATCTGCCTTCCCACGGCATCGGCGGGAATGGTGGTGATGTTGTCGCAACTGACGACCGAGGGCTCCGCGAGGCCGTTCGCGGCATCGACGTTGACCTCGCTGGAGAGTCCACGGATGGTCGTGGTGATCGGCGCGACGGTCACCGTCCTGAGATGCGGTCGCACGAGCTCCCGGGTGAGAATCAACACAGGCCGCGCCTTGTCGAGCTGCGCGACGTGGATGGCCCGCATCAGGCCAAGTCGAGCGACGCGCCGGCCGCGTACTCGGCGAGCCCTGCGAGTTCTGGGTCCGGACCGGTGCGGGCAAGGATCCGGGAATCGCGTTCTGCGAGGTTACGCCGACGTTCGTGCTCGAGCGCCCGGGTCACGACAGCGGCCCGGCTGCGCTCGGTGCCGGAGTCGACGATCTCGTCAACGAAGTCGACAAGGTCATCCGGGAGGCGCACTGCGATCTGCTTGCTCATCCCAAAACGGTAGCAAAACGGTAGCGCCATGTCGGGTCTCGCGCGAGGCGGGAGCGCGAATCGACCGACGGCCACCGGACCAACCAAGCGCCAGCGCTCATCACACATTCGGTAGCGGGCAGGGTCCACTCGGCAGCCAACTCGAGTGGCGTCCTGCGGCTAGCTACTTCCCCCGGAAAAAGTAACCGGCTCTGGGCCCGGATCCGTCCGGCCCGACCTCGAGAATGCCCTGGTAATGGGCATGTTTCAAGATCGAGGAGGTGCGTATGTTGACGCTGCGGGCACCGCAGGCGGAGACGCTCTGGGACGAGCTTCTGCCGATCGAGGCCAAGGAGCTGCCGGAGGACCTGGCGGGATCGACAAGTTGCTCTCCGAGCTGCTGCTGGTCGAGCGAAGGCTTGACGATCCGCTGCTGCGGGCCCTGGCCGAGGCCCCGGAGGACGACGAGGCCTGGACCGAGGAAGACGAGGCGGCGATAGCCGAGGTCGAGGCGGACCGGGCCGCCGGGGTGGCGACGGTCTCCCACGAGGAGGTCAAGCGCGAGCTCGGCATCGAGTGAGCGCTCGCGCCTGGTCGATCGAGTACGAGCGCCGGGCCAGGAAGGATCTCGGTCGCCTCGACCCGACGGTCAGACGACGTGTGCTCGCGTCGATCGAGGGTCACCTCCGCCAGGAGCTCGCCAGGCCGCGTCGACGTCGATCCCGTGGTCCGCGCTATTCAGCATCGCTGACGATCGACTCACCCGGCGAGGTCGGCAGGTCGATCAGCGTCTCGATTCGTGGCCGGAGCACAAGCTCGAACCGGTCGAGGGTCTCCGGCCCTCCCCACAGGGCCGGGGCACCGCCGGCAGCCAGAGGTGGGCGACGCCCAGCATCGCCTCCGCAGGGGGCAGAAGCAGCCAGATCCGGAGCCGATCCTCTCCGTCGCAGAGCATGAAACAGGAGCTCGAGTCGAGCAGCTCGGTCGGCAGGGCGAGACACCAGATTCCCTCGACGGAGGTGGTCCCGAGGCTCTCGCGCTCCGGGCCGGCGAAGGTGATCGTCGCGTTGTCGAGGGTGGGGTCGCGGCGGCGATCGGGGTACTGATCGGGCGCCTCCGGATGGGTGGCGTGCAGGTCGCCGCCCATGTAGATCGGCTCATCGACATCACGATCCCCTCCCGGTCGGAACGCCGCGAGTGGTCCGTCGAAGCGCGGCAGCTCAAATCCCATCGCCGCACCGGTGGGGGCACTCGTGACGGGCATGCGCACCACGGGGCGAAGCTTCAATCCCGCGAGGCGAGGGCGGCGCGGGCCAGACCCCGGGGCTCACCGGGCTCGAAGTAACAGGCGAGCAGAGCCTCGAGGGTTCCGGGCAGGAGGCGAAGCAGATCGGGGCCTTCGCCCTTTGAGACCAGGCGGCCGATCTGGAAGCGCACGCCGCCGATCAGGAAAGGCGCAAGGAAGTCGGCCTCCGCGGAGGCCCGGGGATCGCTTGCCGCGGCGTCGCGCAGGAGGGCACCGAAGCGGTCGATCCAATCAGTCTGGGCGTCGGGGGCGCCGTCGTCCCCACCGAGGCAGGGCGCGACCGTGAGCCGGTCGGCAAGCTCGGGGTCGGCGGCGAGCATCTCGAGCGCCGCCCGCAGGCCGGCCTCGAGTCGGCCCGGCAGATCCTCACCGGCCTCACAGGCGCCGCGCACGCGCGCGAAGAGGCGCCGTGCCCCAGCCTCTGCGGACCGCGATCCGCCGCGGCCGGGACGCCGCTCGATGTTCGGTGGCTCATGCATAAGCGGGGCGAGAGGCCCGGGCGCCGGAGGGTGGCCGGCGCCAGGGGCTTTTCCTCTCGGGATGGACCGCATGGCCAGGGAGAGCCGACGATCGGCAGGGCGTGGAACCGCAGGGAGTGGTGTCCATCGCCCTTCTTCCGGCCGCCAGGGAAAGTACGACCGAGAAGCTCGTCAAATCCGCTACCTGTGCTTCTTGCCCTTCTTGTTGTGGGCGGCCTTGCCGTGGTGCTTGTGCTTCTTGCCATTCTGCTTCTTCTTGCCCTTGCAGCTGTTGGCGACCTCGTGTTCGTAGTCGTGGGTTCTGCCGTTTTGGGCGAGCATCTTGATCGTCGCCTTGTTCGAGACCTTGCAGAGGTTGGCGCTGTTCTGCAGCAGGCCGTGCTTGTTGCCCTTCAGCTGTAAGACGAAGCGGGAGACCGGGGCGTCGGGGACCGTGGCGAAGGTGGTTCGGGTCCGGGAGACTTCCGATCCCTTCTTATGGACGGAGTCGATGAAGCCGACCAGGTTGACGTGGATCTGGCCGTCGAGGGAGGCGACGAGGTCGGGGAGTTCGCGTTCCCCGCCGTTGGAGCGAAAGTAGACCGGACCGGTGAGCGGCTTGTCCAGCAGCGGGGTGTAGGCGGTGGCCTTGCCGAGGATCGAGCTCGCTGGGCAACCGGCGCCGTTGCCCGCCCCGGCGTTGAACTGGACGCGGGTGCAGGGATTGTTGATGTGGCGGTTGTCGATGAACTCCGACTTCGGCAGGACGACCGCGGCGCGGGAGATGTTGGCCTGGCCGAGGGGCTGGGTCAGGACCGCCTTGAGGGCCGGGTTCTTCCCGCGCTGCGTGGAGCCCTTGAGGCGCAGCTTGAGCTTGGGCTTGAAGGCGAGAGCGGCGCAGCCGCCGACCTGGAATTTATCACTGGGACGAGCGACGGCGCCTTCAGAGCCGCCTATCGTGGACCTAGTCACCAGCGGTTCGCAGTTGGTCGGGTTTACAGTGAAATTCGGCCGATTGACATCGACATGGATAACACGGTAGGTAACCGGGATGCCCTCAAGGATCTGAGGCAGCGGATCCGTCTTGACCGTCACCTGGCTCGTGGTGGAGTCGACAAACAAGCCGGCACGAACGGCGACCGTGCCGAGGTCGAAGGGCCCGGCTTGCGCAGGCACCTTAACGACGGTGCTGAAGGGAGCCCCCTCATAGGGACCGGCGAGATAGACGCCGGTCGGATCCTTGCCCGGCTGCGGTATCGAGAGAGGCGCGGGGCCGGGACCAGCGGCCACCTGCGTGGTGCCAATCTGCGAGCCAGGTGGGCAGGCCCCAGTCGCTGCTTGCACCTCGCCGCATAGCGGCACGCCGCCAAGCTTTGCGAGCAACCCTGGCGGGAGATTCACTTCCAGTCCGGTGACATTCTGTTCTCCTGATTCCCTAGTCACGTTCAGGATGAAACTCGAAAAAGCGCCGGCAACGTTCGTTGCAGATCCCGCATTGAGTCCCGGTGCGAAACCCCCCGTGTCACAACCTCGGTCGATCGTCATCGGCGTGTCACCCAATGCGGGAGCTCCGTCCGACCAGGGGACCAATTCGAAATGCGTCTGGTAGGTGCCGCAGCGACGGGGGGTCGCCAACGGCGCCTTCGGGCCCGTCCGCAGGTGAAGGCGAAGGTGCGAGAACGGCAGCTGAGGCAATTGGTCGACCGAAGTGGAGATCTGTCCGGTGGACGGGTCGAGGCTGACCTTGACCGGCAACTTAATTAAGACGCCGAGATCGGGGTCCTTGATGACGACGTAGAGCGCGACAAGGGTGCCGAAAGGATTTTCGCGCTGAGGCGCCAGATAGACGGAGCCGTCGAGCACCTCGCCTCTGAGCAGTGGGGTTTCGACCCCAAGCGTTCCGACCTTCGAAGCTTCCGGACAGCTTTGGCCGATCAGCGCTTCTGCAGCGAGTTGAGCGCTGTCGCAGCTCACCTGTCCTTCGCTGGTGGACGGGTTGATCGTGACCCCTTTGGGGAAGGTGAGGTTAATCGCTTTGATGTCGGAGTCGGCCCTGGCCGTTTCGGAGGGATTGGTCAGTTCGGGATCGTCAACGTTGACTTCGAGACTCAAGCCGCTTGGACTTTCCGCTAGCGCGGTGCTCGGTTGGGCTCCGACCTTGGGATCGAAGCCGACTTCGTCGCAGCCATCGGCGGTGACCGGAGTCGACGAGGAACCGTAATCCTCGTCGCCCTGCCAAGAGAGGGCGCTATAGGTGGTGAAAAGGGGACCGGTGCAGGCGCGCGGCAAAGTTACGAAGGAAATTTCTCCGAGATCCACCGGGCATTCGCCGCCTTCGATAACGCAACTACCGCGTTCAGCGTCATGCGCAGAATCGGCCGGATCACCCCAGATGACCAGTTCAGAGCCATAAAGCTCGACCGCCTGCGATACGTTGGTGGTCTTCGCGATCACACCGTAGGGAGGCGATTGGTCGACGTAGAAGTCGATCGTCACCGGCTCCCTCTGGACGACGAAGCCGAGCTCGGCCACAGTGCCGGAAGGGTTTGGGAGGTTGTAGACGGCTCGCGGGGCGGGGGTCCCCGGTTCTTGGGTTTCGACATTGGCGACGCCCACCGCGGTGTCGTTCGGGCAGCGTGCACTTCCGAATTCGGGGTCGAGGCTAAGAAATTCGGCACGAGCGCAAGTGGGCACCGCGCTCGGATTGCCGGCAAATCCCGTCGGCAACCGAATTTCGATGTTGCGGGGTTGAGCGTCCGGACTTGCGTTGAATCCAGTCCCGGTGTAATTGAAGCCGAAACCGTTTCTGACAGCGAAGGGATGGGAACCTGCCTGGGTGACGGGCAATCCGGCTTGGTCTTCGAGGCTGAATTCGAAGTTGTTGAGGCCGAAGGCGGCCTGCGCGGGGGAAGCAACAGCCGCGAACAGGGCGAAAGTACTCAGAGCTGCAAGTAGGGTGCGTCTCATTTGCCCGCCCTCCGGGTCTGGTGGGCCTTTTTCTTCTCCGAGTGCCTCTTCCCCGGGTGCTTCTTTCTCCTGACGCAGTGCGGCCTCGCCTTCTTGGTCACCTTGTGTTTGCCGCGCGGGCACCTGACCGTCGGGTTGCCCTCGGACGCGGGCGGACTCGGCGCTCGATATGCCGGCGCCGGTGCGGCGGCTTGACACGGGAGGGTGGTGAAGTCGCAGGACTTTACTTCGGAGGGCTGCTCGAAACCGCCGCCGACGCGGGCGTCGTAAATGTCAATTTCGCCCGGATCCTGACGCAGGATGCTCTCTTCGGTCGAGAAGAAGGCGTCTCTGCCGTCCGGACTCGAGTCGACGAACACAGAGTCTGCCGTCGAGTCGCCGGTCGAGATCAGATAGACGCAGCCGCTGTTGAAGGCCGAGAAGGCGGGCGACGCGGCGGTGCAGCGTTCCGTATTTACAGCCTCCCACTCATAAACGTCGGCCAAACCGTTCCTGTCTCGCGGCAGAAGGTCGGTGTAGGAAGTGAAGAAGACGCGGTCGCCGTCGTCACTCTGTGCTCGCGGCGTGTACAACTGCGTCTGGCCGGCCGGGATCATCGCCGCGGCCCACTGCCTGGCCTCGCCCGGAACTACGAGGTTTCGACCCTGGGGTCGCGCTCCCGCGGGACTGCAGGAGATGCAGTTGATTTGATTCGCGTCCGCGTCGTAACGGAAGACCTCCTCGTCCGGTTCGCCCGACGCGGCGTCGGCGTTGTCAAAGCCGGTGAGAGGGTTGCCGGAGATGAAAATGAAATTACGCCCATTTGGCGTCGTCTTGGCGACATGAAAGAAGGGCTGGTTGGCGACATCCGAATAGGCACCGTTGTCATTTTGGAAAGTTGGCCTCCGCACATCCCCCGCCGACAACGTCGCCACGAAGGTTCTTTCCCCGTCGTGCAGGAGATAAAGGTTGGCCTCGCCCGTGACACCTTTCCCTCCAATCGTTTCTTCGGAGACGAAATAGACGTAGGAGAGGTCGTCGGTTGCTCCGGCGATCCCGATCACCTGACCGGCGATTTCCACAGACGATTCTGAGTCCAGGGAATACCGATAGAGCGGCCCCGGCGCCAAAGATGGGCCCCCCTTGAACAGCGCCGAGGAGCCGTCGGCGCTGGCGCCGAGGAATTGCGCTTCAGACGTCGTCACGGTCCCTGAGATTTCCTTCGTTTCGCTTCCGTCGATCCTCAAATAGATCTTGCCAGCCGTTTCCCCGAGGAGACCGTAGGTGCCGGAGGTCCAGTAGATGCGCGAGCCGTCATCTGAGATTGCATTTGAGACAACTCCCCCGCGGTCAGTATAGGTCTGTTCCGTTCCGCCGCCAGACGAGCAGCTTTCTTCCAAAGGCGTCCCATCCGGCAGGATGCACACCAGGTCCATTTTTCCACCACTGGACCTGTACATCTGATAGATCCGTTCACCTTCTTCTGCTCCGGGTTTGTTTTGAAGTAGGAAGATCGCAGTCTTCCCGTCGGCCGAGAACCCCTTCAGTTCCGGTAGCTGGTCCTTGTTGAATATCTGCGGCAACGGTTCGGTCACTTTCTCCGTCGTCATCGCTTCGGATGAAGCGACCGCGGCGCAATTATCTCGGCGGTAGAGGTTCGGAAATTTTGCGATAGCTCCCGGGGCGAGCAGGGGTTCGGCGTCGTTGATCAGCCAGGTCTGGCAGAGGTCGGGGCTGAAAGCTTTGAAGTTGCTCTGAATTTTTGCGGAATCTCCGAACACACCTTCACCGCCGCGCGCAGGCGCTAAGGACTCGCTGATCCAGCCTTCTGAGCTCCGGCTGGCGAGATACTCAGAAACATAGATTGCGGCTTTCGATCCGGCGAAGGCGCGGTAGGAAGAGTAAGCAATCGATTCGCCATTCAGGGCAGCTTGGTTGAGCCCATTCGGAACCCCGGTCTCATTCGCCAACGTCAGTACGTCACCGTGTTCTTTGTCGATGGGTGAGACCATCTCGTAGGCTCGACAGTCGGGCAGGGCCGCCGAAGCTCCGACGCGGAACGCCTCATTCGTGGGACAGGTGGGTTCGACGGTTGCCGGCGCCTGGGTTCGGAACGACCCTTCGGCGCCGTTAGTGCCGACTTTGCCGCCGACGCCCCGAACAGGACCGCCGCCGCTGCTTTCTGCGACAAAGCGGTAGTAGTAAGTCGTGCCCGGGGAGAGTCCCGGAAGTTCTACGTCGGCGGTGGGGAGCGGTTTGCGCACAATGCCAGCACCGAGCTGAGAAGGCGTCGGTGGTTGTTTCAGCGTACAGCCTCCCCCTGAGCATTTTTCGATTCCGTATTCGACGAAATAGGCGGTGTCTTCCCAGAAATTGGGGTTGATCTGCGCCCTGACGACTGCGCTATGTTCATCGGCGAAGAGGGCGAATTGAGCGGTGATCGACGGTGACACCTTCGGCCGCGGCTCGAGTCCGAGTGGCGGGGGACCGTTGACACTGATGAAGGAGATTCCTACGCCATTTCTGGCGATCAGGAGATCACCGGCGGAGTTGGTGGCGATACCGTTGGCGGAGATGGACGTATCGCCCTTCTGCGTGATTACCGTTTCTGAGGTCGGACTGCCGACAGGGCAGGTGCCATCGAACTCCAAGATCTTCCCGGACCCAGAGCTTTCCACTTCGCTGCCGACGTAGATGTGCCCGTTCGACCCGCTGGCTAAGAATTCCGGTTCTGACACCGGGAGGCTGCAGAGTTCCACGCCAGCTGGGCTGAGGGTATGGGCATCGGGTTCACCAGCGAAGGTTGCAACAAAGCCCCCGGTGGCGGCGTCAACCTGGACTTGTTTGACTTCCTTGCCCGGGACTGGAAGCTGGGCTTTAAAGCTTCCGTCGGGGCGAAAAGTTTGGATTCGTTCCAAGTCGGCGACGAAGACTTCTCCAGTCGCATTCACCGCGATACCACGGCCGGAAGAGAATTGGCCCTGACCGGCGCCAAACGTACCGGCCGCACACACGTTCCCAGCTTCGATCTGCGCCGCGGTGCAGAGGTTTCGTTCGGCTTCAGTCGTTCCCGCTTCATTCGATTTGGTCTCGTTGACTTCACCACCGAGCGTGAGGAGAAAGCGACCGGCCGGGTCGAACTTCTGCACGCGACGATCCAGTTCGTAGGCGCTCCGGACATAGATGTTGCCAGCGGCGTCGACGGCGAGCCCAGGCGATGATTCCTCGATCTGCCCCACCCCTGGTCCTTTGCTGCCCGCCTGGCATCCGCTTTCAAGAGTGCAGGACTCCAGACCGGGTCCGCCGGGGGTCCCGTCCGCCCGGGTCGCCACCGTGGCACTTGATGCCGGGGTGCCGCCGCTGAGCGGGATAGTGCCTTCTGCGGCACTGATCTGCCCTACGTTTACTCCCGCCAGTGAACCTCCGGAGAAGCTCACAACGTAGCGGGTCGAAGAGCTGTCGCCGACGCCTTCCTCGACGCTGACGTTACCCCCGCTCGACACCGAGGAAAGGGCGTTGAGTGCTGCTTCGACGCTTCCGGGCCCGCTGGGCGGCGCGTTCCACTCAAGGTCGCTCGTCGTCGATCCGGCGAAGCTGAGTTTGAACTCGCCAGCGGTGGCCTTGACCGTCACTTCCTGCTGCTCATTAACGGCACCGGGGGCAACATCCCAACCGAAGGCCTTGACGAAATTACCCCATGGGGTGAACTCATCAATGCGAGCATTTCCGGAGTCAATGACGAAGACGTGGCCGTCAACCGGATTGGTTGCGATCGCGGTGGATTCGTTGAGTTGGCCGGCAGCAGACCCTCTATTGCCAATTTCCGCGAACGCTTCGTCCGACGTTGCGGCCATGGACGCAGAAGGCGCAGCGATCAACAGCGCGAGAGCTAATGCTATGCCTGCCCCTCCGAACAGCCTCCGACCCATGTGTTCCCCCCCTTTGGTTCCCGACTTGCATTCCCCTGCCCCGCCATTTCCCTGTTCCCTTCGACACGATCTTTCCTCCCTGACGCCTCGTACCGAAGCTTCAACCTCAGATCCAGTCGTGGCCATTGCTTAGCTCCAACCAATGACATAGGTCCGATGCCCTTTCAATTGTTCATTCCTCGGCTCAGCCCCCATTCGACCTGAGACCACTGCGGCTGTCCGCCGACGAGCTCTGTAGCTCGAGGCGCCAAGTGCAGCAGTTGCCGGTGTCCGGGAAGACAACCCCGATACCGGGAGGCCCGGGGGGATGTGTCCGGTGTCGTCTCCCCTCGTCTCCGCACTCAGCTGGCGGCGCCGCGCACACTTCTCGCTGCGGTGTCCTCGGTCGGCCCCCGCAGCGGTGCTGCGAAGACCTCCCTGCGTCCTTGCAGCGCTCGGCGCGCCGCTCGCCATCTGAGCACGTTGACTCAGGTCGAAGTCACTAA
>JACDGU010000209.1 GCA_013821475.1 Solirubrobacterales bacterium | reverse complement strand
GTGTCCGGGAGCGCTGCCGGCGGGGCCGGGAAGGACGCCCGCAAGGCGGCTCAGGAAGCCACCGACCTGGCTTCGGTCGACTCCGGCAGCGGTCCACCTCCGGCTTCCTCCGGCGGTAGCGGCGACCCCGGCACCGCGGGCCCGGGCGGCGAAGCGCCTGGTTCCGCGGCCGGATCGCCCTCGCCGAGCTCCGGCAGCGCCAGCGGTTCGGGCTCGAAGGGCAGCGGTACGACCACCGCGTCGGCGCCGTCCGCGAAAGTCACCGAAACCGTCAACAGCACGGTCAACAAAGTCGACGAAACGGTGACTGGCAGCACGCTCGAAAGCAGCGGCGTCACCGAAACTACCGAAGGCGTGGTCAACGGCGCCGTCGGTCCCGAATCGCCGGTCGGCCATGTCGCCGACGAAACGGTCACCGCAGTCGGCGGCCCGCTGCACGGCGGACCCTGAACGGGGTTCCTCCCCGCTGCGTGACTAACCGTCACAATGCCGGTCCGATGGCGGAGCAAGAACAGGTGGGGACTGTTGCCGGCGGCGATCCGATCGAGGCCTCGGCGGTCTATCCGGCAGGCAGCCGCGTAAGTGAGCGCGGCCACCTCGAGCTGGCCGGCTGCGACACGGTCGAGCTGGCGGCCGAGCTCGGCACCCCGGCCTACCTCTACGCCGAGGACGACATGCGCGCCCGGGCTCGCGCCTACCGCGACGCCTTCGAGCGGCGCAGCAGCGACTTCGAGATCCTCTTCGCCAGCAAGTCGTTGCCCTGCACCGCCGCCTACCGGCTCTTCGCCGAGGAGGGCCTCTCGGTCGACGTCGCCTCTGGCGGGGAGCTGCACATGGCCCTGCGCGCGGGATTCGACCCCGACCGCATCCACATGCACGGCAACAACAAGACCGACGAGGAGATCCTCTTCGCCGCGCGCTCCGGGATCCGCCACCTGATCCTCGACTCCTGCGACGAGATCGAGCGCTGCGAGCGGCTGCTCGACGAGCCTCAGAAGGTGCTGATCCGGGTGACGCCGGGGATCAAGCCCTCGACCCACGACTACATCACCACCGGGCAGCTCGACTCGAAGTTCGGCTTCGGGATCGCCGACGGCCTGGCGGCGCGGGCGATCGAGCGGGTGTTGGCCTCCGACGTGCTCGAGCTCGTCGGCCTCCACGCCCACATCGGCTCCCAGATCTTCGAGCTCGAGCCCTACACGCTGGCGATTCGCGCCCTCGGCGAGCTGGCCGGCGAGTGGTGCCGGGTGGTCAACGTCGGCGGCGGCCTCGGGGTCGCCTACACGGCGGCGGACGCGCCACCCTCGATCGACGCCTACGTCGACGTCAAGGTCCGAGGCGTCGCCGAGGTCTTCGGCGACGGGGTCCGGATCCTGATCGAGCCCGGCCGCTCGCTGGTCGCCAACGCCGGCGTCACCGCCTACCGGGTCGGCACCGTCAAGGAGATTCCCGGGGTCCGCACCTACGTTGCCGTCGACGGCGGCATGTCCGACAACATGCGACCGATGCTCTACGGCTCCCGCTACGAAGCGCTCGTCGCCGACCGCGCGGCAGCGCCGGCGGACACGCTGGTGACGATCGCCGGCATGCACTGCGAGTCCGGCGACATCCTGGTCCGCGACGCGATGCTGGCGGAGCCCACCGTCGGCGACGTCCTCGTCACCCCGGCGACCGGCGCCTACGGCCACGCGATGGCCAGCAACTACAACGGCGTGACGCGTCCGCCGGTCGTCTTCTGCCGCGACGGCGAGGCCCGGGTCGTCGTCCGCCGCGAGACCTACGGCGACCTCACCAGCCGCGATGTCTGAGCCGGTTCCCAAACCGGTCCGGATCGGGCTGCTCGGTCGCGGCAACGTCGGCGGCGCCTTCGCCGAGCTGCTCGCCGAGCGCGCCGCCGCGGTCGAGGCGGCGACCGGCCGCCGTCCCGAGATCTCCGGCGTCCTCACTCGCGAGGAGGGGGACTTCGGCGAGATCCTCGAGCGCTCCGACCTGATCGTCGAGCTGATGGGTGGGATCGACCCCGCCCGCGACTTCGTCCTCGATGCGATGCGCGCCGGGCGCCCGGTGGTCACCGCCAACAAGCAGCTGCTCGCCCAGCACGGCGACGAGCTCTTCGGCGTCGCCCGCGAGGCGGGGGTGCAGCTGCGCTTCGAGGCTGCCGTCGCCGCCGTGATCCCGATCGTCCGCACGATCCAGGAGAGCTTCGGCGTGACCGAGATCTCGAAGGTGTTCGGGATCGTCAACGGCACCACCAACTTCATCCTCAGCGAGATGGCGGCGAGCGGCGCCGGCTACGGGGACGTCCTCGCCCAGGCACAGGCGCTCGGCTATGCCGAGTCCGACCCCAGCGACGACGTCAGCGGCGCCGACGCGGCGGCGAAGATGGCGATCCTCGCCCGCCTCGCCTTCCACACCCCGGTCAATCTCGCCGAGGTCTCATACGAGGGGATCGAGGCGATCCAGCCCGACGACCTCGCCTACGCGAAGGACCTCGGCCTCTCGCTGAAGCTGCTCGGCGTCGCCGAGCGCCGCGAGGCCGGGATCAGCGTCCGCGTCTTCCCCTGCTTCCTCTACGCCGGGCACCCGCTGGCGCCGATCGAGGGCGCCTTCAACGCGGTCATGGTCGAGGCGAGCGCGATCAACGAGGTGACGATGTCGGGTCCCGGCGCCGGCGGCCTGCAGACCGCCTCGGCGGTGCTCGGCGACGTCGTCTCGATCCTCGCCGGCGACGCCCCCGTGCACGAGACCCGGGCCGAGCTGCCGATCGTCGCCGACGTCCCCTCCTCCTTCTACCTCCACCTCGAGGTCGCCGACCGGCCCGGCGTCCTGGCCCGGATCGCGACCGTGCTCGGCGACCACGAAGTCTCGGTCAAGAGCGTTGTTCAGCGCGGGCTGAACGAGGACGCCCGCCTGGTGATGGTCGTCCACGAGTGCCTCGAGTCGCGCTTCGCGGCGGCGCTCGAGGCGTTGAGAGGGCTCGACGACCTGCGCTCGCCGCCGCGCTCGATCCACGTGATCGAGGAGCAGCCGGCATGACCGCGCCGCTGATCGAGCGCTACCGCGAGCGGCTCTCGCTCGACCCGGCGGCGCCGGTGGTGACCCTGAACGAGGGATCGACGCCGCTGATCGACGCCCACCGCCTCTCCGAGCGGCTCGGCGTCCGCGCCTACCTCAAGTTCGAAGGCGCAAACCCGACCGGCTCCTTCAAGGACCGGGGGATGACCGTCGCCGTCTCGCACGCCAAGTGGCGTGGGGCGGAGGCGGTGATCTGCGCCTCGACCGGCAAC
>JACDGU010000057.1 GCA_013821475.1 Solirubrobacterales bacterium | reverse complement strand
ACGCCGCCCTGCACCGCGCCGGCTACGCGAACCGGGCCGAGTCGGTCGCTCCCGGCGACGGCCTGCGCCTCGACGACGCCTACATCACCGCCGTCGTCCGCTGCGCGCCGCCGGCGAACAAGCCGAAGGTCGAGGAGCGCGACAACTGCCTGCCCTACCTGCTGCGCGAGCTCGAGCTGCTCGAGCGCTGCCGGACGATCGTCGCCCTCGGCTCGTTCGGCTGGGATGGGGCGCTGCGGGCGGCCCGCGCGCTCGGGGCCGAGGTACCGCGGCCGAAGCCGCGCTTCGGCCATCTCGCCGAGGCCGACCTCGGGCGCTGGCGGCTGCTCGGCTGCTTCCACCCCAGCCAGCAGAACACCTTCACCGGCAAGTTGACGGTGCCGATGATCGACGCCGCCTTCGATCGGGCTCGGGCGCTGACCAACTCGGTTTCGGAATAAGCGCAAAAAAGGAGGTTAGGACACGAAAGTTTCTAATGGCGAAACTTTTCCCAGCGGTAGATTGATCCTAAGCATTGGGTTTCTATCGGGAGGAGCTGGAACATGCGGCGTCCACGCATCAAGCGGACGACGGAGCCGGTCGGCGCGCCCGACGGCGACCTCTACCTGCTGCGGCCGACCGCCGCCGGCGACATCCGGATCGAGAGCCCGAGCGAGGGGGACCGGCGGCTGCTGGCGGCGCTCGACGGCAATCACACGCTCGAGCAGCTACACGCGGAGTTCGGCGAGGAGCCGGTCGGCGACGTGATCGCCCAGCTGCAGGAGCTGGAGGTGGTCGAGGACGCGGCCGACGACGACCTGCTCGCTCCCGAGGAGCTGGCCCGCTTCGACCGTCAGCTGCGCTACTTCAGCGACGTCGGCAGCGAGGGGCTGACCCCCTCGGAGTGCCAGCGGCGGCTGCGCGAGGCGAAGATCGCCGTCCTCGGGGTCGGCGGTCTCGGTGGCTGGGCGGCATGGGCACTGACCTGCTGCGGAATCGGCGAGATGTGGCTGATCGACGGCGACCGGGTCGAGATCAGCAACCTCAACCGCCAGATCCTCTACACCGAGGCCGACATCGGTCTGCTCAAGGCGGAGGTGGCGGCCTCGCGGCTGCGGGCCTTCAACTCCGCGATGAAGGTGACCGCGACCGCGCGGCGACTGGAGAGTCAGATCGAGATTGCCGACTTCATCGCCGGCGCCGACGCCGTGATCGACGCCGCCGACTGGCCCGCGCACGACATCGAGCGCTGGTGCAACTCCGCCTGCTTCGAGGCCGGCATCCCCTACATCACGATGAGCCACTTCCCGCCGGTCGCCCGGGTCGGTCCCCTCTACGTCCCCGGCAAGACCGGTTGCTTCGCCTGTCAGGAGACGGCCTACCAGCGCGAGTACCCGCTCTTCGACGTCGCCGTCGAGCAGCGCCGTGCACAGCCGAGCCCGGCGGCGACCCTCGGTCCCGCCTGCGGCCTGATCGGCGGCCAGATCGGGATGGAGATCCTGCACCTGCTGACCGGCCTGAGCGAGCCGGCGACCCAGGGCGAGGCCCACATATATGACCTGCGGACGATGGAGGTCAAACGCGAGCCGGTCGTGCCGGAGCCCGACTGCCCGGTGTGCGGACATTTGCAGCCGTCCCAGCCACGCGGCGAGGCGCGAGAGAGGGGATAGGTTGGGCGGCGAACCGATGAGGCTCGCCACTCCACTCGCGATCGCCGTCCTTGCCGCCGCGCTGCTCGCCGGCTGCGGCAGCTCCTCGTCCTCGCCGGCAGGTTCGACCGCGACCGGCTCGACCGGCTCCAAGTCGGCACCCAGCACCCCGGCCGGCGCCTCGGCCCAGGCCTGCGCGATCGACGCGACCGGGGTCACCGGACTGCGGGTCACCGCTGTCTCCTGCGGCCAGGGCCAGAAGACCGCGATCGCCTGGCAGAGGGATGCGGCCTGCAGCCCGGCCACGGGTGGCTCGGAGGCGGGCTGCACGGTCGGCGCCTACCGCTGCATCGCCACCACGACCGACCGCGGCTACTCGGTCAGCTGCGCTGAGCCGGGACGCTCGGTGGCGTTCACCGCCAAGCGGGGCTAGGGATCGATCGGGCCGGCCGCTTTCGCGCGGTGGTGAGCGATCCGTGCGGAGGGATCGAGGAAGAGGATCAGCCACATGTAGGTGGCGGCGCTGGGGGCGAAGACGGCGACCGGAATCGAGAGTAGGAAGACGCCGGCGATGTAGCCGGAGCGGATCAGCGACTCGCGCAGGGTCGCGTCGTCGATCGAGGTGAGACCGGCGCGGCGGGCGTCGACGGTCATCAGCATCCCGATCAGGACCACCGCCGAGAGGTTGATCGCGTAGACGACCACGCCGGCGGATTTGCTCCCATACTCGCCCAGCACTTCGCTGCTGAAGGGGATCAGCACGACGAAGCCCAGGTAGAGGATGTTGAGGCCGATCAGCCTGCCGTCGAAGGCGATGACTTCGCCGAAGAAGCGGTGGTGGACGACCCAGAAGCGCCCGATCACCGCGAAGCTGATCCCGTAGGCGAGGAAGTGTTCGTGCTGTTCCCAGATCGCGTTGGCGATCTCCCCGTCTTGGAGGTGTCTGGGAAGGTGGAGGCTGAGCACCAGCAGCGTGATCGCAATCGCGAAGACGCCGTCGCTGAAGGCGACGATCCGCGAGAACTCGATCTCGTTCCCCTCGCGCTGCTTGGCCTTTGCTTCTCTGCTCACGCCGCCATCATCAAGACCGGGCGCGACGGAACCGCGACGCGATCCCTCCTAGAATGCTCAGCGCCCGCCGGCGTAGCTCAGTTCCCACATTCCCTAATACAACTTCCCAAATTACAAAACTGATATTCCCAATTTGCATTACCCTCACAACGATGCCCCTCACCTTCATCAGACACAGTCGCACGCCGATCCTGGGGGCGTTGAGCGATACCCGAGTGGTCTACGTGATGGGCGCCAGGCAGGTAGGCAAGAGCACCCTGACTGGGACATTGCGAAGGACGAGTACCCCGCCGCCGCGCTCAGCCTCGACAACCAAGCGGCCAGAGACGCGGCGAGCAGCGATCCCGAGGGCTTCGTGGCGGGCCTCTCGCGCCCTGTTCTGCTCGACGAGATCCAACGAGCCGGTCCCGATCTGTTGCTTGCAATCAAGAGCGTCGTCGATGCCGACCAGTCGCCGGGCCAGTTCCTGCTGACCGGCTCCGCCAACGTCCTGACCAACCGCAAAGTCCAGGACGCACTCACCGGGAGGATTGAGATCATCACCCTGTGGCCGCTTCGCCGCCGCTCCGCCGCAGATCAGCGCTGCCCCGGTCGGCCGTGAGGCCTTCGTCGATCGGATCGCGGCAGGCGGATACCCCGAGGCGCTGAAGCGGAGTGGCGCACGCCGAGCCAGCTGGTTTGAGAACTACCTGAAAACGACGCTCGACCGTGACCTGCGCGACATCAGCGACGCACAGAAATTGGGGCAGATTCCGCGTCTGCTGAAACTGTTGGCGGGCCGCGCCGCGAACCTCTTGAACTCCTCAGAGGTCGGCAAGCGGCTGCAGCTGGAACACAAGACCGTCCGCAGCTACACGACCCTCTTGGAGACCGTCTTCCTCGTCAAGACCCTCCCAGCCTGGAGGCCGTCGATCGGCGCTCGCGAGTCGACCACCCGCAAGGTCTACGTCGTTGACAGTGGTCTCCTCGCCCACCTGCTCGGGGCCGACCCGAAGCGACTCGGCGAGGACGCGCGGGTCACCGGCTTGGCACTGGAGAACTTCGTCGCGATGGAGGTGATGAAGCACCTCGAGTGGGCGAGCACCGCCGCCGGCCTTTTTCACTACCGAACCGGAAACGATGAGATCGACCTCGTCCTCGAGGATCGATCGGGAGCGATCGCCTGCATCGAGGTCAAGGCGGCGGCGACGCTTCATGAACGGGACTGGAGGCCGATGGCGAAGATCCGCGATGCTCGCCGCGAGGACTTTCGCGCCGGTTTCTTGGTCCACGCGGGTTCCCAGACTTTCCCGCTCGGCGATCGACTCTGGGCGGTTCCGATCAGCGCTCTCTGGGCATGACCGGCACTCCGCTTCCCACCTCCCGAGGCGATTACCCACCGACTCGACGACCAGCCGAACCGATCTTCGACAGATGGCAACTACGGGCTTCTCGCTGACTCTGAAGCAGCTCTTCGGAGCGGAGAACGACGAGGCGGCCGTACTGTTGGTGTGCGCGGCGAGGTCAGCGCCCGGAGATCCCTGGACGCTGGCGCCCGTCTCAGCGCTCAAGCACCGGTTTCAGGGTCCCACGAGCAGATTTTGAGAGACATTGAGAGACAGACAGGCCGGGGGGACCTAGGAAGAGGCGCCCCTTTCCTAGAATGGATGCGGAATGCCGGCGTAGCTCAGTTGGTAGAGCACTTCATTCGTAATGAAGGGGTCCGCGGTTCAAGTCCGCGCGTCGGCTCTAAATCCCTCGCCGAAGCCGAGGCGGAGAACCGAGTCCGCAGCCACTGCCGGCTCGAGCCGGCAGTGGGAGAGCGGATCGGCCGCGCCGCCGAGCTACGGCAGCAGATACCGGGCGACCACCAAACCGGAACGGCCTCTCAGTGCTTCCGCGTACTGGTGGACGGTCACAAGGCGGTTCTTCGGGTCGAAGAAGAGGTCACTGGATCCAAACCGAGCCAGATGACGCACCCGGGTGGCGACCCTTCCGTGCGGTCCGAAGTTCGTTTCCCATCCCCCGCGGGCCGACACCCGCAACAACACGATCGAGCGCCCCTCGGGGGACCCGAGCGTTCCGCCCACCAGGATGCGGCCTCGGCCGTCGACAGCCAGCGAGTCGAGGGTGGTCGCGAAGCTGGGGCCGAGCTTGACCGTGGTCTGGCCGTGCTGCCCAAAGGTGCGGTCGAGCCCCCCGTTGGGCGCGATCCGCAGCAATCGCGCCTTGACGGGGTCCTTTTCGTGGCGGGGCTCTTCGGCGAGCGCGAACACCGATCCATGCGACCCGGCGACGAGAGCCTTGAAGCGGCCGACGATCGCGCCCCTCTTCCCGAACGCCTTTCTGGTCCGCCCGTTCGGGGTCAGTTGCGCGACACCAAGGTGACTCCGGCCCCGTTCGCAGACGTAGGCACCGGACGACAGATAGGTGATCCCACCGCCCGGGCCCACGACCGGATCGCCGATCGTCTCGGCCCCGAGCGGATTTTCGCCCAGGTCGCGGCCCCCGACGAGTCCGTCGTCCCCAAAGCCGGGGTCGGGCGCCCCGCTCCCGGTGAGGCGGGCGACGAAGCCGGCCGACACAGCGACCGGCGCGAAGCTGTCGTGTTCGCAGGATTCGCCGAGGCGGACGACCGCGCCGCCCGTCACGACAATCTCGCCCTGCGGGTCGACCGCGAGACCGGTCGCGTACACCGACGGATGCGTCCCTAGGGGCTCCCCATCGGTGCCCAAGGGCGGCGGCAGGCCGAGGTCGGTTTCCACCACGCCTCCCTGCCCGAAGGTGGGATCGAGGTGTCCGCCTGGCAGGAAGCGGAGGATTCGCAGCACCCTCGGGCGGAACGCCCGACTCCCGTTTTCCAGGAACGGACTCGGGTTTTCAGATTCGGGGAAGAGGGAGGTCCCGACGACCAGCAGGCGGCCGTGCGGATCGATGGTGAAGTCGCCCAGTTCAAATTTGTCGCCCGCCGCCGGGGGTAGGGTGAGCGAGCCGGCGCCGCCGAAGGCTTCGCCGACCCCTCCCTGGCTGTTCACCACCTGCACGCCAGAACCCCCGCTGACGAGGAGGTCTCCGCTCCGGGTGGCCGTGCCGTAGGCGGTAAAGGCGGATTCGGAGGACAACCTGAGCACGCCCCGGTTGCCGAAACTCGCGTCTAGGACCGCCCCCGGCCGAACGCCGCCCGCCGCCCGTGAGGCGCCCGGAGCGAGCAAGGCCAAACCCAGAGCAATGGCTACGACTGCGCGTCTGAGGCGTCCCCTCATGTTGCGATAACTCGGATCATCGTTGACGGTTGCGCGGCTAACCCGGAGGGGGCTCGTCCTGGCGGCCGTTGAGGCCGCGAGCCCGTTGAGACGGCGCGCGGCAATGCGTCCGCGCCGGCGCCCAACTGATGCCTGCCAACTAACGACTCGGGTCACAAAGGTCCTAGCAGGAACCGCGCGACCGCGAACCCGCCGTTGCTCAAACCTCGGCTGCTGACAAAGGCCGCGACCAGGAGGCGACCCTTCGAATCGAGGGCCGCGGTCGAATCGGAGACTTCCTGGCCCTTCGGCAGGCGGGCCTGGATCCAGCCATTCTTGCCGAGCGAGCGATCGAGCCTGCCGTCGGGAAGCAGGCGACCGACGACGAAGGAGCCGGGCGAGCGCCGGTGACCGGCGAGCAGGATCCGCCCGTGGCTGTCCACCGCCGCCGGCCTGATGCGCAGCCCGCTCTCGGAGGGCAGCCGGACCCGGGCGACCCCGCCCTGGCCGAAGCCGCGGTCACGGACGCCGTCGGCACCGACCGAACCCACTTCCAAGGTGCGCCCGCGGCGCACGCTGAGGAGCGTTCCCCCGGATGGCTCGACCACCGCCAAGTGCATCGTCTTGAACTCCCGCATCCCGTGCGGCCCGAAGCTCGTCATCGGCTTGCCGTCGCCGCGGAAGCGGTAGAGGACCGACCCTTCGCCGCAATCAGCCGCGTAGCTGCCGCCCCTGCCGACCGCGACCACGGGGCGACCACGGCCGTCGAGGTCGAGGGTCAGGGCTTCGCCGACGCCGAAGATCGGGCTGGTGCCGCCGCCCTCGAAGGAGGGGTCGCTCAGGCCGGCGGCGGTCAGTCGCGCCACCGCTCGCGGCGAGGCGGCGACGCTCCCGCGGCCCTCGCACCCCGGCACGGGTTCGGCCGCCCCGACGACGAACACCGGCCGGTTCGCGGCATCCACCCGCCCCGACATCACGCTGATCCGCGGAAGGCCGGTCTGCCTTTCCGGCGCGAGCCCGAAGTTCCCGATCGTGTACCCCTTGCCTTCGCCGAAGCTCGGATCGAGCCGACCGTCGGCTCCGTACCTCAGCACCGCGGCGCGGCTGGGGACAACCGCGCTTCCTTCCGGTCCCTGCGTCTGGCGACTCATTTCGATCGCCCGGCCGAACACCAGAATCCGACCGCCGTGATCGGCGGTGACGGAGTCAGGGAAGAACTCCTGCCCTTCGGCGCCTTCGATCGTAGAACCGGGCTTGAAGCTGAACAGGCCTTCCTGCCCGAGCCCCGTGTCCCGCGAGCCATTCGGGCGGAGCGAGACGGCGTTACCTTCGTCCCCGTCGGCGACGAACGCGGCGGCGCCGTCGACCGTCAGTTCGACCCCCGGTTCGAACCCCGCCGTGCCCGACGGGGACGACGCGATCCCGCGGGTGCCATAGCTCGGATCGAGCCGGCCCACCCCGGCCTGCGCCGCCGCCGGCCACAGCGACGCGACCAGCGCCACTCCGACGCACCACCGGACCAGTCGCCGGCGAGGGCTCATTTTGCCTGCGCGACGAATGCCGACCAGGCTTCCCTCATTTTGCCCTGCTCCTGGTCGACGCCTTTTTCGTTTTCCAACAACCCGCCCACGGCTCGGCATCCGGAGCGCGAGCGCCGGTCTCCATCAATCGATCCCCTGGGAGTTCTTTCGACACGAAGGCAGGATAGCCCCGCCCCACCCGGTCGCCAGAGATTTCGTGTCCCGAAATGTGTCCCCGACTCGGGGATTCATCGCGTTCGTAATGGCCCGCCCGATTCCCTCGCGGCTCTCTGCCCGACAGACCGCGCGACATGCGACCCTTTGCCCATGGCAAATCACAAGCGCAAACGTCCGAAGCACCGCCGTAGCGGCTGCTTGCTCTGCAAGCCCCAGAAGCTGACAGCCAATGTCAAGGCGCAGCGACGCAGGGATCATCGCTCGTGGGTTCAGGCCGAGCAGATCGCCTCACAAGGCGCCGAGGTTCAAGCGGATTGGGCCGCGCACTCAGCTTCGGGCGACGTCTGCCTCTGCATGGACGATCAGGACCGGGACCGGGCATGCCTGTGAGACCTGCAGGCTGACGCTGCCCAGGAAGAGGGACTTGACCTCGCCACGTCCCCGGGAACCGATCACGACCAAGTCATGTTTGCCGGCACCGACCTCCTTGACGATCTCCTCCGCCGGCCGCCCGATCAGGACCTTGGGTACCGCCCGCAGGTCCTCGGGTACTAACGCAAGAGCCTTGTCCAAGCCCTCGCTGTACGCGCCCTCGATCCCCTCCTGAATCTCGTTCACGTTCAGCGGCGAAGCGATTCCGCCACCGAACGCCCAGGCCGAAAGCGGAGGCGCGACGCTGATTACGGTCAACTCTCCCCCGGTCAACTGGACAAGCTCGGCCGCATCTTTCAGGGCCTGCTTGGCGTGGGTCGAGCCGTCGAAGGCGACGAGTACCCGTCTGAACATCGGTGGCCTAACCCGCCGCAACCCGAGGCTGCGGGCCCGCACGGGTGCCGGGCCCCGCCTCCCCGGGGATCCCGTTCAGGAACGGGGCCAGGTACCGGCCGGCGATCTTGCCCTCATGCTCCCAGAGAGCGTGATCGCTGAAGACGGACGTTTCGCCGAAGCCACCGGACAGCTTGCCGTAGAGGTACTGCGGCTTCTCCCCGGTCCAGAGCGTCGCCCGCAGGACCGGGTCGAAGGGCCGCGGCGCGAGGTCGACCCCGACAGCGGCGGCGATCGCTTCGGCGGCTACATCGGCCTGCTGCGTGGCTATGCCCCCTTGCTTGACCGGGAAGGCGGTTACGTCCCCGGCGGCGTAGACGCGATCGAGCCCGACCACCCGGCTGAACTCGTCGACGGGTATGAACCCCGAAGGATCCTTCGGGAGGCCACCGATTTGACGGCCCTCGATGCCCGGAGTGCTGATCACCGCTTCGGTCTCGATCGGCCGGCCGGGAGTGATTTGGAGCAAGCCGTCGCTGAACTTGATCGCGTGTGAGCCGGTGACGAGCTCGATCCCGCGCTCGCTCAGCAGTTCACCGACCCGCTCCCCCACCTGAGTCCCGAACACACCCAGAGGGAGGTCCTCGGGAGTGACGATCGTCAGGATCGTGCCGGCCCTCGACCCGAGCCTGGACAGTTCGGCCTCGGCGAGCAGCGCCAGCTCGTAGATCGGCAGCGGCCAGCCGGAGGCCGGAATCGTGAAGGCAAGACGGTGCAGGTCTCCGGCACGCAGCCGCCCGATGGTCTCGGCCACGCCGCCTTCCTCGCTGACTCCCCAAAAGGTCTCCGCACCCGAGACCGCCGCCAGCATCTTCGCCCCAGGGCAGATCAACAGGTAGTCGTAGGGCACCTCGTCGCGGTCGGGAGTGGAGACATGGTGGTTGTCCGGATCGACTCCGGTGACGCTGTCGAGGCAGAAGGTCGCGCCTGCCCGCGCTGCCAGATCCTCGAGATCGAACTCGATCAGCCCTCCCGGGAAGAAGGGCTCGCCCACGGCGAGCGGTCGATAGACGAAGCCCTGCCGCGGTGCATGCACCTCGACCTCGAGCCGATCGCCGGCAAGGTCGCGGAGGGCGACCATCGCCTCGACAGCCGCCACCCCTCCCCCGGCGATCAGAACGCGTGACCTGGAACCTTGCTGCTGCCCTTGGCTGTTCATAGGACGAGCCTAGGGAGTGCATCGCTCCGTTCCATCCGCAAGAAGTACGGATACAGGCTCGGGGGTAGGTCGCCTAGGTATCGACCAGGTCGTGCTCGAGCGCGTAGCGGACGAGCTCGGCACGGCCCGAGAGCCGCAGCTTCTGCTGGATGTGGGCGCGGTGGCTCTCGACCGTGCGGATGCTGAGGAACAGCTGCTCGGCGATCTCAGCGTTGGTATGGCCAAGGGCGATCAGGTGCAGCACCTCGCGCTCGCGTGGGCTGAGGTCGTCCTCGGGCTCGCTGTCGGGCTCGGCGGCCATCCGGGCGCCGAGGGCCGACTGCAGATAGGTCTCGCCGGCGGCGGCGCTCCGCACCGCCTGCACCAGCTCGGAGTCGGCGGCCTCCTTGAGCACGTAGCCGCGAACTCCGGCTTGGAGGGCCTTGCGGGCGAAGGCCGACTCGTTCTGCATCGTCAGCACCACTATCTCGGTGCGGGGAGAGGCCGCGCGAATGTCGGGGATCGCCTCCAGACTCGGGCGCCCGGGCATGTTCAGATCGAGGATCAGAACCGTCGGCTTATGACCGAGGACGTAACGGGCGGCGTCCTCGGCGTTGCCGGCCTCGGCGACGACCTCGAAGCCGGGCTCGGCGTCCAGCAGCATCCGCAGGGCGCTGCGCACCACCGTGTGATCGTCGGCGAGGACAATCGTGGTCGGATCCTGATCCTTGCCCTCGGCGGGGCGTTGAGTCGGGATGGGGACGAGCGTACCGCCAACCCCAGAGCCGTGATCGGAGTACATGACAATCATGTAACCGACTCCTGACACGCACTCCATCGGGGTTTTCCCGCGAATCCGATCCGGCAGGTACGCGGCCGCCCCGTCGACGAGGCGTATCGTCGGCAGGCGATGGCAGATGACACCGGGGTCCTCGACGAGCACAGACTGCGCCAGCTGATCGAGGTCGGTCGCAGTCTGGTCGCGGAGCTGGACCAGGAGGCCGTCATGAACCGAGCCCTCGAGGTCGCCTGCGAGCTGACCGGCGCTCGTTACGCGGCGCTGGGTGTCCTCGCTGCCAATCGCGTCGACCTGGAGCGCTTCATCACGCGGGAATCGATGAGCAGACCAGGGCCGTCATCGGAGCCCTGCCACGGGGCCGGGGCGTGCTCGGCCTGCCGATCGAGGACCCGGTGCCGCTGAGGCTCGCCGATGTCGGCGAACACCCCCGCTCCTACGGCTTCCCTCCCGGCCACCCGCCGATGGGGAACTTCCTCGGCGTCCCGATCGTGATCCGCGGCCAGGCCTGGGGCAATCTCTACCTGACCGAGAAGCCAGGTGCCGATTTCGACGAGGCCGACGAGCAGACCGCTCTGGTGCTGGCCGAGTGGACGGCGATCGCCGTCGACAACGCTCGCCTCTATGCCGACATGGGGAAGCAGCGCGACAGTCTCGAACGGGCCGTCCGAGGGCTCGAGGCGACGACCGAGGTGACTCGAGCCGTGGGCGGCGAGACCGACCTCAGCCTGATTCTGGAAACGATTGCCAAGCGAGGCCGGGCGCTGGTCGAGGCCCGCTCGCTGTTGATCCTGCTCGAGGACGCCGGCGAGCTGCGGGTCACCGCGGCGGCGGGAGAGTTCGAGGATCACTCGGACCTGCGCCTTACCGTCGCGGGATCCGCTCCCGGCCAGGTCTTCAAGTCGCTGCAACCCAGCCGCCTCAGAGACCTCGACTCCGCCCTGCTCTCCGAATCCGACAGCCTCGGGATGGGGGGCGAGTCGCTGTTGGTGCCGCTCGTCTTCCGTGGCAAGTCCGTCGGCGTGCTGGTCGCGCTCGATCCGCTCGCCGGTGGATCGGAGTTCGGCCTCGAGAGCGAGCAGGTGCTGGGCTCCTTCGCGGCCAGCGCGGCCACCGCCGTCGCCACCGCTCAGTCAGCCGCCGAAGTCAGCGTGCGCAACAGCATCGAAGCGGCCGAGCGCGAGCGCGGCCGCTGGGCTCGCGAGCTTCACGACGAATCCCTGCAGAGCCTCGCGGGCCTCCGAGTCGTCCTCTCCGCGGCCCGGCGCAGTGGGAATCCGGACGACGTCGACAGGCTGCTTTCGCAGGCGGTCGAGCAGGTCGACAGCACGATCGCAGAGATGCGCCGTCTGATTGCGGATCTGCGCCCGGCGACCCTCGACGAGCTCGGCCTGGCCGCGGCGCTGGAAGCACTGGTCGAGCGCCTACGCTGGGGTGACGTCCTCGACGTCAAGCTCCGGGTCGAGCTCGCCACCGATGCCACCGGCAACCCGATCCGCTTCCTCGGTCAGATCGAGGACAGCGTCTACCGCCTGGTCCAGGAGGCGCTCACCAACGTCGTGAAACACGCTGGGATCGATCGGGCCAGGGTCGAGGTGATCGAAGTCGACGACGAGATCCGGGTGTCGATCGGGGATCGCGGGCAGGGCTTCGTCACCGGCGCAAGCAGCGACGGGTTCGGGCTGCTCGGAATGCACGAGCGGGTCGTCCTCGCCGGCGGGACCCTGGCCGTGACGAGCGAGCCTGAGACCGGGACCACGATCACTGCGAAGTTGCCAGCCGACCATCGAGCGGACGCCCGATAGGACGCGATCGAAGCAGCGCGAGCCCCATTCCGGCGAAGCCCAGGTCACGGATCGCGGCGGCGAGGAGCTGAACGCCCTCGGGCGCGGTCTGGGTCGCCGCGACGAGCGCCACCCCCACTCCCAGAGCCGGCCCGGTCCACGAGGGCAGGACGCCGGCCCGGAACACGGCGATGCCGAAGCCGATGCCGGCGAAGACCATGATCGCTCCGTGGAGCGTCATCAGGGTGGAGGGTCGAGGCGCTTCAGACCACCATTGCTCGCTTAAGCCGGCTCGCCCAGGACCAGCCGGTTCAGGCAGCCGGCGTCAGCTGCTCACGATCCACAGCAACCGCGAGGAAGGCGTCGACGACCTGCGGATCGAACTGCGATCCGGAGCAGCGCCGCACCTCCTCGAGTGCATCCTCGACCGGGATTCCGTCGCGATAGGGACGACCGGCGACCATCGCGTCGAACGCATCGCAGACGGCGATGATGGCGGCCCCGGCCGGGATCTTCGCACCGAGCATTTTGTCTGGATAGCCGTCGCCGTCAAAGCGCTCGTGGCTGGAGCGAACCATGCCGGCCAGCGGCGCGAGTGAGGGGGCGGCGAGCATGATTCGCTCACCGATCACGGTGTGTGCGCGGATGAACTGAAGCTCGCTCTCGTCGAGCGGGCCGCGCTTGTTGAGGATCGTGTCGGGGACCGCTGCCTTGCCGATGTCGTGCAGTTCGGCGGCAACGCCGATCTGGGCAACCTCGTGCTCTGGAATCCCGAGCTTCTCCGCCGTCAGACAGGCCCGGATCGCCACCTGCTTGATGTGATCGCGGAGGTCGAGGCTGCGCTCATTGATCACCTCCAACAGGACGTCGGCACTCTGGCGGCCGGCCGAGGAGCGACCGGCCTTGTCCGCGTACATGCGCTGATCCGCCAGCTGCAGCGCCTGCTCGGCCGAGGATGCCTCGCCCGGCAGAAGCGCGAGCCCGAAGGAGCACTCGATCTGAAATCCCTCGCCGGTCTCAGTCAAGGCGGCGGCCGCCCGCTTCAGAAGCGGGTCGACATCCTCGGCTCGAGGCCGCGCGAGAATGCAGAACTCATCACCGCCCATCCGATATGCCGTCCCGAAGCCGGCGAGCGCATCCGAGAGGCGTCCGCCGAGCCGGGCGAGCAGCGAGTCGCCGGCCGGGTGCCCGAAGGTGTCGTTGTAGTTCTTGAAGCCGTCGAGGTCAAAAAGCGCCACAACCTGTTCTCGCTCCCGATCCCCGCCGGAGAGCTCCTCCGCAAGATCGTCGACCAGCGCTCGGCGGTTACCGAGCCCGGTCAGCGCATCGGTGGTCGCCAAGGCGCCGTTCTCCCGCGCCAGCTGCTCCGCGCTGGATCGAGCGCGGTTCGCCCGCCGGTACAGGAAGAGGAAGGCAAGGACCAGGATCGCGATCGTCGCCGCCGAGCCTGCGGCTGCCTGGGTGTCGGCGGTCGAGGCGAGGCCGTCGTATTCATGGCTCGCCGCCGTCAGGCTTCGCCCTATCTGGCGATCGGACCGGATTGTCACCCTGGCCAGCTGTTCGCCACGCCCTGCCACGCCGGCGCCCGAAAGGGAGATCGCGTAGATCTCGTCCAGGGCTGCGTAGTTGACCCGCAGCGGCGCCGAGATCGTGTCCAGCGTCGGAGACGGGGAGTCCTGCCGCAGGCTGCTCAACGCTTCGGCGACGTCACGCTTGTCGGTCCGTATGACTGAGCGCACCGCTCCCGCTGAGCCACGGATCCCCGGGTCGGCCTGAAAGGGCTTGAACTGCAGCTCGGTCAGTGCCGTCTCCAGGTTCGCCAGCTTCAGCTGTGAGTCGCGAGCGGCGCCGGCTTCGGATTGAAGCGTGACGATGGCGCCGAGGGCAATCACGGCAAGGACGACGACCAAGGCAGGAAGCGCCTTGTTGCGGATCATCGAGTCACGACTTGCATGCTCTCCCTTCGACCACCCGGCCCGGCGACTTGAACGATCCCTCCCGACCCAGCTTCGGCAGCAACTCGCTCTGTAGATCTCGATCGCCGCCGACGTTCCTTCGCGGGACCCGTGGCAGGCCTACCGGTACTCCGGATTGGGGAAGTCGAAGCTGCAGCCCGCGTCCCAGGCGGAGCGCTGGTTGCCGTGCGCGGGGATGCCGCCGGCGTCCTTCAGCATCCGCGCCAGGTGGAGCATGTTCCAGGCAGCGAAGGTGGTGTTGCGGTTGGTGAAGTCGTTCTCAGGACCGCCCGAGCCCTCGTCCAGGTAAGACGGCCCGGGACCGGCCTCGCCGATCCAGCCCGAGTCGGCCTGGGGCGGGATCACGTAGCCGAGGTGCTGCAGCGAGTAGAGGGTGTTCATCGCGCAGTGCTTGACGCCGTCCTCGTTGCCGGTCACCAGGCAGCCCCCCACCCGGCCGTAATAGGCGTACTGGCCGGCGTCGTTGAGCAGGTGCGAGTTGCCGTAGAGGCGCTCGACGATCTGGGTCGCGACCGAGGACTTCTCGCCGAGCCAGATCGACATCCCGAGGACGAGGATGTCGGCCGCCATCACCCTCGCGAAGATCGCCGGCCACTCGTCGACCTCCCAGCCGTGCTCGGTCATGTCCGGCCAGATGCCGGTTGCGATCTGGTGGTCGATCGCCCGGATCCCCTCGACCGCGACCCCGTTGCGGCGCATGATCTCCATCGAGATGTCCATCAGCCCCTGGGTGTTGGAGACCTCGGGGCTGCGCTTCAGGGTGCAGTTGATGAAGAGGGCGCTGAGATCCGAGTAGTCGGTCTCGCTGCGCTCGCACATCTCGGCCTGGATCGGGGTCAGCTCGGTCATCTCTCTCCTCGGGTCGTTGGCCCAACCGCCGCGATCGTATGCCGCAGTCCTTACCCGCCGGTGAACTCGGCTGAGGACGAGGTCCAGTCTCTTCTCTCAGGTGTCGATCCCGGTTGGGGGCAGCTCAGCCGCCGAGCCTGTCGAACAGATCGGTGTGATCGCTCGTGCCGAGCACCGCGAGGCCGCCGCGGCCACTGGCCAAGACCGGCACGACGGCTGCTCAGCCCTCGCGGAAGGAGGCGGCGCTGAGGTGGGCGCGATCGATCAGCTCCTCGCAGCAGCCGGAGATCGTGAACCCGAAGCCGTCCGGGGTCTGGTCGATCTCCGCCACCTGCGCGTGCCCTCCGTGGGCGTCGCAGGAGACGCTTTCGATACCGGTCGTCATCTGCTGAACGGCGAGCTGTCGGCCCCCACCCGCAATGCCCTCGAAGAACTCCTCGCCGGTGACGGTGCGGCCGGCGAGGGCGTAGGTGACGAGGGCGCTCATACGTTCAGTGTGGCAAGTCGGAGCGACGGTGCTCGATCCGGACCTACGCGGCTCCCCGGGGCCGCGTCTCGATCGCCTCGGCGTAGACGCCGTGCAGGGTGCTGCGCGGCTTCACGCCGGCGACCCCGTAGGCCTCGCGCATCGCCCGGGCGAGGGTGCGTTTGAAGGTCGGGCCGTGCCAAGCGTGGGCTTCGGCGGCGCGGCCGACGTGGAGGTGGACGAGCTCGTGGAGCAGCGTCTCGAGCACGTCGCCGGAGCGGATGCCGGGGTAGGCGGTGACCGATAGGCGGTACTCGCTCGGCACCGCGAAGCCGAGCCGGTTCGGCCGCCGGGCGGCGCGGCGGACCTTGAGCTGGGGTGGGCTCTTGGCGAGCGGTCCGCCGGCGAAGACCGGCAGCGCGCGCAGGCGCTCCAGCTCGGCGTCGAGCGCGATGCCGGCGACCACGAAGTAGGAA
>JACDGU010000208.1 GCA_013821475.1 Solirubrobacterales bacterium | reverse complement strand
GTCTACGACCGCGCCGGCGCCGGCGCCGCCCGGGTCAGCGCCGCGCGGGCGGGCGGCAAGGGTGCCGGTGCGACCGCCTCGATCGTCGCGCCGCCGAAGAACTACTACGGGATCCGCCTCGGCCCCTACAAGTACATCGAGTGGCCCGACGGCGAGAAAGAGCTCTACGACATCACCAAGGACCCCTACGAGCTCAACAACAAAGCCCGCGACCCCAACTACTTCCCGATCCGCGGTTTCCTCCACAAGGAACTGGAACGGATGGAGACCTGCGTCGGCAGGGTCTGCCGCGAAGTCGCGGCGAAATTCCCCCTGACCCGCGACCAGGCGCTGAAGGTCAAACGGGAAAAGGAAAAGGAACAGCGCGAACGCGAACGGGAAAGCGAAAAGCGCGAAGAAGAAAAACGCAAGCACGAAAAGGAAAAACAGCAACACAAATAGCGCGACCGGCTCGCGGCGGCGCGGCGCTCAGCCGCCGCGGAGGACGCAGCGGAAGCCGATGTGGCTGGTCGAGCTGTCGATCGCCTCGCCCTGGCGGGCCCCCGGGCGGTAACGCAGGCAGTAGCTGGGCGAGCAGAGGTGGGAGCCGCCCTTGATCACCTTGCGGGGAATGTGGGAGTCGGGGGCGGCACGATCGAAGCTCCCCGCCGGCGAGTCGACCCGCGGGTTGCGCGGCGCGCAGCAGGGGCTCGGCGCCTCCTCCGGGTGGCGCGAGGAGAAGAAGTCCGAGGTCCACTCCCAGACGTTGCCGGCCATGTCAGAGAGGCCGTAGCCGTTGGCCGGAAAGGCGCCGACCTTCGAGGTGCCGCGGTAGCCGGCGGCGCCGAGGTTCTCCCAGGGGAAGCGGCCCTGCCAGGTGTTGGCCATCAGCCGGCCGCCGCCGTGGTCGGCATCGCCCCAGGTGAAGAGCGACCCGTCGAGGCCGCCGCGGGCGGCGAACTCCCACTCCGCCTCGGTCGGCAGCTCCTTGCCCGCCCACCCGGCGTAGGCGGCGGCGTCCTCGTTGGCGATGTGGACGACCGGGTGGCGGTCGCGGTTGGCGACTGCGCCGCCGGGCCCCTCCGGGCGCCGCCAGCAGGCGCCGGGGACGAAGGCCCACCAGGCGCGGAAGTCGGTCAGCGCCACCGGGCCGGGCGTCCCCTGGAAGACCAGCGAGCCCGGCACCAGGAGGGCCGGGTCGACACCCGGGTAGTTCGCCGGATCGGGGCGGCGCTCGGCGACGGTGACGTACTCGGTCGCCCGCACGAAGTGGCGGAACTCCCCCACCGTGACCGGCTTGGAGTCGATCCAGAAACCGTCGATGTCGACGCGGTGGATCGGCTCCTCCTCGCGGTAGAAGCGATCGCAGCCCATCCGGAATGAGCCGCCGGCGAGCCAGGTCATTCCCCTGGTCGGCGCGTCCCGAGCCTTGCCAGCCATCTGCCTCAGTCTAGGCGCCGCAGACTCTCGGCCCTGGGGCCGCTACTCGATGGTCGCGATGACGTCGCCGCTGTTCACGGCGGCGCCCTCGGCGACGTTCAGCGAGGTCACTTTGCCGGCGCGGTGGGCGGTGATCTCGTTCTCCATCTTCATCGCCTCGATCACGCAGACCAGGTCTCCCTCGGCGACCTCGGCCCCCTCGGCGACGACGACTTTGAAGACGCTGCCCTGCAGCGGCGAGAGCAGCTTCTCGCCGGAGGCGCTGGAGCCGCCACCGGCTTTGCGCTCGCGTTTCGGCGGCTTCTTGCCGCCGGCGGCCGCGCCACCACCGGCACCCGGCTGGGCGCCGATCACCTTGACGTCGAAGAGCTTGCCGGAGACCTCGACCTTGTAATCGCGCGTCACCATCTCGGCTCCCTCCTCGGAGGGCTCGGGCGGTGCGGCGTCGGCCGGAGCGGTCGATTTGAGCCACTCGCGGTCCTCCATGAGGTCGCGGCAGGTCTCCCCCTTCGCCCACTGCTCGGTGGCGAGGATCGCTTCGTGGAAGGGGATCAGCGTGGTCAGGCCGCCGGAGTCGTATTCGCTCAGCGCCCGCAGCATGCGCCGGGTCGCCTTCTCGCGGTCGACGTCCCAGACGATCAGCTTGGCGACCATCGGGTCGTACATCGGCGTCACCTCGGAGCCGCCCTCGACCCCGGAGTCGACCCGAACGCCCGGCCCCGAGGGCTCGCGGTAGGACTCGCCGATCGGGCCCGGCGCCGGGGCGAATTTCTTGTGCGCGGCCTCGGCGTTGATCCGGCACTCGATCGACCAGCCGCGCAGGTCGACGTCCCCCTGGGAGATCGAGAGCGGCTCGCCGGCGGCCACCAGGATCTGCTCGCGGACGATGTCGACGCCGCTGATCATCTCGGTCACACAGTGCTCGACCTGGACGCGGGTGTTCATCTCGAGGAAGAAGTACTCGTCGCCGACCTGCATGCCCTCGATCGTGCCGGCGCCGCGGTAGCCGACCGCGGCGGCGGCGGCGGTCGCGATCTTGCCGATCCGCTCGCGCATCTCCTCGTCGACGTGCGGGCCCGGGGCCTCCTCGATCACCTTCTGGTGGCGACGCTGAATCGAGCAGTCGCGCTCGCCGAGGTGGATCACGTTGCCGTGCGAGTCGGCGAGCACCTGGACCTCGACGTGCCGTGGGTCCTCGAGGTAACGCTCGACGTAGACGCGGCTGTCGGAGAAGAACTTCTCGCCTTCGCGGCCGGAGCCCTCGAATGCCTCCTCGAGCTCGTCGGGGGTCATCGCCACGCGGAAGCCCTTGCCGCCACCGCCGCCGGCGGCCTTACAGGCGACCGGGTAGCCCGCTTCCTCGGCCTGCTTGCGAGCCTCGTCGACATCCTTGGCGACCTCGGTCGAGCCGGGGACGATCGGAACGCCGGCGGCCTCCATGATCTCGCGGGCGCGGGTCTTCGAGCCCATCTCTTCGATCGCCTCGGCCGGCGGGCCGATCCAGACGATCCCGGCCTCGCCGCAGGCACGGGCCATTTCAGCGTTCTCGGCGAGGAAGCCGTAGCCGGGATGGATCGCCTCCGCCCCGGCCTCCACCGCGGTCTCGATGATCTTGGCGATGTTGAGGTAGCTCTCCGCCGGCACCGCGGAACCGATCAGGAAGGCCTCGTCGGCCTCGCGCACGTGCGGCGCCTCGCGGTCGATCTCCGAGTAGACGGCGACCGAGACGATCCCCATCTCCTTCAGGGTGCGAGCGACCCGGATCGCGATCTCGCCGCGGTTGGCAATTAAGACCTTCTGGAACACGGCGGCGCAGTCTATTTGGGTGGACGGGAGGCAGTCGTGAACCCCTCTCCAGACTCGCTCGCTTCGCTCGCTTTTGAGTGTCTGGAGAGGGGTTCAC
>JACDGU010000207.1 GCA_013821475.1 Solirubrobacterales bacterium | reverse complement strand
AGCGCGGCGTCGATCCCCTCCTCGGTCGCGAACCAGAGGCTGCGGGCGAGGCCGCTCGTCTTCGTGTGTGAGGCGAGGCCCGCGGCGGCGAGGCGGCCGAGCGCACCCCGGCGTCGGCGATCCCCGGCCGAGGGCATGTGGATCTCCCCGACCTGGCGGGCCGAGAGGGCGCGGTGGACGGCGAGCGAGGCGAGGATCTCGATCGCCGCCTCGGGCAGGCCCGACGCCGCCGCCGAGCCGCTGCTCACGACGCCTCCCGGGGCACGCCGAAGGACGAGGGAGGCGCGGGCGCAGGGTTGTCGGTCGGGTCGGCGCCAGGGACACCCTGATCGCCACCGCCGCCCTTCCGCCGCCCGTCGCGGAGCGCCGCCAGGATGCGCCGGTCGAGCGTCTCCTGGTGGGCGAGCGCCTCGACCGCCTTGTGGTTGCGGCCCGAGCCCTCGAGCGCCGCCCGCAGATCGTCGAGCTGCTCAGGGCTCCCCTCCCCGAGCGTGTCCTCGACCCGCACCCCGCCCAGCGCGAAGGGTGAGGAGAGCTCGCCGCCCTCGGTGACCTGGGCGACGAAGCGGAAGCGCTTGAGGCGGGTCAGCGCCGCCGGGTCGATCCCGCCGCCGAGCTCCCTGGCGACGAGTGAGGCGGCATGGGAGTTGAGCGCCGAGGTGAGGAGGTGGGAGCGGTTGGTGGTCAGCGCGTGGAGGGTCGCCGGGCGGAGGCGCTCGGGGTCCTGGTTCAGGAAGATCGCCCGCAGGCCGAACTTGGCCGACTGCTCGAGCAGCGCCGCGAGGCTCTCGCCGTCGTAGGACTGGACCTCGTCGAAGACGGCGACGAACTTCCTCCGCCTCGCCGGGTCGAGCGCGGCCCGCGAGCGGGCGGCGTGGAGGAGGTCGAAGGCCAGCAGGCCCGCGACCAGTCGCTCCCTGGGGCCGCCGGAGCCCGGGCAGGCCAGCACGATCAGCCCCCGGTCCATCGCCTCGCGGACCGAGAAGCTCCCCCGGCTCTGGCCGAGGAGCGCCGTGGTTGCGCGCGAGGACCGCAGGCGATCGACCAGGTTGGTGACCGGCGTCACCGCCTCGGGTGAGAGCAGTGGGAAGCGCTCGCGCCAGAACTCCTGCAGGCCCCTCGGGAGGTAGGGCAGGACGGCCGCCCGCCAGGCGTCGTCGCTCAGCAGGGTCGGGATCTGGAAGACGGTCGGCGCGACCTCCTCCGGGACCGCCTCGGCGATTGCCGCCAGCGCCGAGGCGGCCTGGGTGGTCAGGTTGATCGCCCTGGTGGATTTCTCACCCCACCCCACCGCCGAGGCGAAGGCGGCGACGATCGCGTCCACCCGCGCCTCCGGGTCGACGCCCCGGGTCCCAAAGAGGTTCCAGGCGGGTTGGGAGTCGGGGCCGCCGGGACCGAGGTCAATCTCGACCACCCGGCCGGCAACCTCCGGTTCGGTCAGGTAGGGGCGGATCCGCTCGAGGGCGTCGCCGTGGGGGTCGAGGAAGAGGCCGCCGTGCCCGGAGCGGACCAGATGGGTGAACATCGCGATCGCCGCCTCGGTCTTGCCGTAGCGCGAGCGCCCGGCGATGTAGGTGAAGAAGGTGTCTGCGGTCCTGACCCCGACGATCCGCTCGCCGCCCTCGCCGAGGATCTTGCCGACCGGGATCAGGTCCGCCCGCTCCGGGCTGAAGCGCTCGAGCGCCGGAGGCGGGGACAGCACGGCGCCCGAGCGCAGCACCTGCTCGACCGGGCAGGAGGAGGTCGGCGGCTTCAGGAACCCGGCGACCTCGCCGCTGGTGAGGATGCCCCGCCTCGGCGGCCGGAAGAGACCGGTGTCGATCCGCCGGTCGAGGCGCCCCCGCCTGCCCGGCAGGTCGGAGCCGAGGAAGGAGAGGCCGGGGACCGGCAGGCCGCGGACCCGCAGGTGGTTGCGATCGTCGGTCGTCGCGAAGGCCGCCTGCAGGTTCCGCATCACGCCCTTGGCCCGGGCCTTTTCGGGGGCGGTGACCCGGAGGAGGATCTGGGCCTCGAACAGGGTCGCCCCCTCGCGGAGCTTCGACTCGATCCCCCTGCCGAGGGCGCGGCGGTCGTGGAGGTCGAGCAGGTCACCCCTCCCCCGGCTCTCCCTGACCCCGCCCAGCACCTCGCCGAGGGAGTGGTCGCGCCGACGACCGCGGTGGCGGGCCTGGCGGCGCATCCGCCGCCGCAGCCTCGCCGCCCGCATCCCCGCCGCCGGCAGCAGGTCGATGCAGACCTCGGCCTCGACGCCCTGCTCGTGAGCGACCCCGGCGAGGGCGGCGGCGAAGGGGGTCAGCGGATCGGGGTCGAGAGGCGGTCGGGCCAGCGGCTCGACCGAAGGCCGAGCGAGCACCAGCTCCGCGCGGACGGTCCGGCGGCGCCTCCCCTGACCTTCCTCCCGCGTCGGCCGCCCGCCGACGGCCAGAACGTCGTCCGCGTCCCTGATCTCCACCCCGCGGTAGACATGTAGGGCGCTCCGCAGTCGTGAGAGGTCACGCCCGGGCAGCTCCAGCAGGTAGACGAGCCGGCCGGAGGCGTCGTTGGTCAGCCCTACCCGGATTGCGCTCGCCGGGCGGTCGGTCCAGGCGCCGGTCCGCCGCGAGCCCGAGGCGAGGGCGGAGGCGAAGGCCGCGACCGTCTCCGGTCGCGGCTCGAAGCCGTCGGCCGGGACGATCGCGACCGCGCGCCGTGAGGCGAGCGTGCGGCGGGTCGTGAGGATGCGTTGTGTCGCCAGCGCCGAGGCGATCGCGGTCGCGCCGAGGGCGAAGGGGATCAGCGAGCGGAGATCGATGACCAGGAGATGCGGACGCAGGTCGAGATGGAGATGAGAGATCAGATGCCAGAGGGCGAGGCCGCCGATCGCTGCGGCGAGGGCGATGATCGGGCGCGGATCCTCGGAGCGTCGGGATGGACCCATCAGTGATCCGCCTTGGTGTGACGGGGGGATCTAGGCAGATTCCGGGCGCCGGAAAGGGCGGTGCCATGCGGAGACGCGGGCGAGGAGCCCGGGCGTCGGTGGACGCCCCGGAGGACCTCCGGCAGGGCCCCCCGGAGGACCCCCGGCGCTACCGCGGATCCCGGCGAGGTGCGGGCGCTCTTCGCCGACGACCTCCCTCGCTGCCGGGGGGTCGCCGCGCCTCCCTCCTCGATCGCGAGACGGGGCAGATAGGCGCGGCCGTCATCGTCGTAGCGACGCAGGAAGGCGTGCCAGCCGCGACGGTCGACGAGGAGGCTCGGCCCCCTGACCGTGAGGACTGCCTTCCCCGCGCGGGCCGCGAGCAGGGAGATCGAGACGGCGCCGCGCCGCCAGGTGACGTGCTGGAGCGCTCGGTGGGTCGCCAGCTCGCGGTGGGCG
>JACDGU010000056.1 GCA_013821475.1 Solirubrobacterales bacterium | reverse complement strand
GCTGGTGCCCTCGGCCCGGGCGCGGGCGGCGGCGGGGGCGATCCTCGTCTCCGGCGGCCTCGGCGGCCTGGCGCTGCTGCCCAGCGCCGAGGTGGTGCTGACCGTGCCGCCACAGATCCTCGTCGGCATCGGCCTCTCGCTGGTCCTCTCGGCGCTGACCGAGACCGCGCTCGGCGGCCGCGCCCCGCAGGCGATACACGGCGGCTGGACGATCTCCGCCCGCCACGCCGGCGTCGTCATCGGCCTGTTGGCGCTGACCCCGATCTTCACCCACGACATCGCCGTCCAGCGCAGCCAGGCGATCGACGCCGGCACCGCGGTGATCCTCGACTCGCCGATCAATCCGCTGCTGAAGATCGGCCTGGCGCAGAAGATCTCCGACCGGCTCGACTCCGAGAGCGGCAAGGTCCCGACCCTGGGGCCGGTCTTCGAACCGCTGCCCTCCGATCCCGGCGAACGGGCCGAAACCGTGCAGCTGCGCGACGAACTGCAGAACCAGCTCGATCGCGGCGCGACCCACGCCTTCAGCCCCTCGTTCGGGCTGGCAGCGCTGCTCGGCCTGCTGGCGCTGATCCCGATCGGCCTCTCGCGGAGGGTTGACCTGTGAGCCCAGGGGCAGAGAACGGGCGTTGGCGGGCGCGGATCCTGGTCGGCGGGTCGCTGCTTGCGACCCTGGCGCTGATCGGCGTCTACCTCGCCGCCGGCGGTGCCTCCTACACGCCGGAGAAGACCCAGGATCCCTGCAATCCGCGCCCCTGGAGCAATCCCCAGAGCCTGGGCGAAATTGCCGACCAGTTCTCGGTCTCAGCCCTCGACGGCGCCGCCTGCCAGCTCGGCGTCTCGCGCGAGACCATGGCCCGGGCGCTGGCCTCGACGGCGGCGCGCGAACGCTTTGCCAAGCGCTACGGGATCGACGACGCGAAGCTGACCAAGGCGATCCGGGCCGGGTTGCTGCGGGCGATCGACGACTCCGAAAACGCCGGGGCACTCAGTCCGCTGATCGGCGCGCCGTTGCGGGCAACGGTCGAAAACATCCCGCTCGACCAGGCAATCGAACTCGTCAAGAACGCCAAATCGGCGTTCAGCAACCTGCAGAACTTCCTCGGGCCGGCGGGGGCGCTGATCGAAGAATTCCTGCCGTAGGCGGGCCGAGAGCGCGACCGCGAAAGCTCAGTCCCGGGTCGCGCGCCAGACCCAGAGCATCGCCAGCGGCTGAAGCGGCAGCCGCGCCCAGAGCGTCCAGCGCGGGATCTGCTTCAGGTCGAGACCCTTGACCTGCTCGGGATTGACCGCCATGTGGATGTTGGCCGGGTAGACCGAGAGCAGCAGGCCGAGCAGCCACCAGCGGCCGAAGCGGCGGGTCGCGGGGTGGAGGACGGCCAGCCCGCCGACGATCTCGGCTACGCCGCTGACGGCGACCGCCTCTTTTTTCATCGACTCGATCGCTGGCGGCACGATCGCTTCGAAGGAGCGCGGGCGGACGAAGTGCAGGGTTCCGGTGACGGTGAAGAAGGCGGCGATTGCGACGCGAGAGCGGCTCATCCACCGGGCACACTAACGTGCCCAGCTAAGGTCAATACGTGCCCGATTTCAAGCTCAACCCCGCCTACACGCCGACGGCGGACCAGCCAAAGGCGATCGCCGGCCTCGCCGAGGGCCTGGAGGCCGACGAGCGCTTCCAGACCCTGCTCGGCGCGACCGGCACCGGCAAGACCTTCACGATGGCAGCGACGATTGCCGCGGTCCAGCGCCCTTCGTTGGTGATCGCGCACAACAAGACGCTGGCCGCGCAGCTCTGCAACGAGTTCCGTGAGTTCTTCCCCGACAACGCGGTCGAGTACTTCGTCTCCTACTACGACTACTACCAGCCCGAGGCCTACGTCCCGGCGCAGGACCTCTACATCGAGAAGGACTCCTCGATCAACGACGAGATCGACCGCCTGCGCCACGCGGCGACGGCGGCGCTGTTCGCCCGGCGCGACGTGATCATCGTCGCCTCGGTCTCCTGCATCTACGGGATCGGCTCGCCGCAGACCTACAACGAAAAAATGCAGCTGTTCAAAGTCGGTGCCTCGATCGACCGCGACGAGGTGCTGCGCAAGCTGGTGAAAATGCAATACCAGCGCAACGACTCGGTCCTCGGTCGCGGCGCCTTCCGGGTCCGCGGCGAGGTCCTGGAGATCATGCCCGCCTACGCCGAGTCGGCCTACCGGATCTCGCTCTTCGGCGACGAGATCGAGGGGATCCAGCACTTCGACCCGCTGACCGGCGAAGTCCTCGACACGATCGACCACGTCTCGGTCTGGCCGGCCTCGCACTACGTGACCAAAGACGAGACGGTCGAGCGCGCGGTCGAGGACATCCGCGCCGAACTCGAATCGCGTACCGCCGAACTCGAGAACGAAGGCAAACAGCTCGAGGCCCACCGGCTGCGCCAGCGGACCGCCTACGACATCGAGATGATCAAGGAGCTCGGCTTCACCTCGGGGATCGAGAACTACTCGCGGATCCTCGAGAACCGGCCCCCGGGCAGCCCGCCCCACACGCTGATCGACTACTTCCCCGACGACTTCGTCTGCTTCGTCGACGAGTCCCACCAGACGATCCCGCAGATCGGCGGCATGTTCGAAGGCGACCGCTCGCGCAAGCAGACGCTGATCGACTTCGGCTTCCGGCTGCCATCGGCGATCGACAACCGGCCGCTCAAGTTCCAGGAGTTCCTCGACCGTGTCGACCGCCTGGTGATGGTCTCGGCGACGCCGGGCAACTTCGAGCGCGCCGAGTCGACCCGGATCGTCGAGCAGATCGTGCGCCCGACCGGGATCATCGACCCCTACATCGAGGTCCGCGAGACGAGGAACCAGATCGACGACCTGATGAACGAAGTCCGCAAGGTCGTCGCCGACTCCGGCGACCGCACCCTGGTCACGACCCTGACCAAGAAGATGGCCGAGGACCTGACCGCCTACCTGCTCGAGTACGGGATCAAGGTTCGCTACCTGCACTCGGAGATCGACACCCTGGAACGGATCCAGATCGTCCGCGACCTGCGCCTGGGCGAGTACGACGTCCTCGTCGGCGTCAACCTCCTGCGCGAGGGGCTCGACCTGCCCGAGGTCTCGCTGGTGGCGATCCTCGACGCCGACAAGGAGGGCTTCCTGCGCGGCGAGACCAGCCTCGTGCAGACGATCGGCCGCGCCGCCCGCAACGTCAACGGGCGGGTGCTGATGTATGCCGACAAGGAAACCGACGCGATGCGGGCAGCGATGAGCGAGACCGACCGCCGCCGCGCAATCCAGCTGGCCTACAACGAGGAGCACGGGATCACTCCGGAAACCGTCCGCAAGGGGATCTCCGAGATGTCGGAGTTCCTGGCGATGGAGGACCGGGCTCCGGCCAAGCGGCGACGCCGGCGCGGCGACGACTTCGAGACCCCGGAAGAGCTGGAGAAGACGATCGTCAACCTCGAGGAGGAAATGCTCGCTGCGGCCGACGACCTCCGCTTCGAGGAGGCGGGCCGGCTCCGCGACGAGCTCAAGGAGTTGCGCCGAGACCTCGACGGGATGACCGCAGGGGCCTGACGATGGCGATCGACGTCACCGAAGCGACCTTCGACCGCGACGTCGTCGAGCTCTCAAAGCAGACGCCGGTGGTGGTCGACTTCTGGGCCGAGTGGTGCGGGCCCTGCAAAGCGCTGAGCTCCGCGCTCGAAGGCGCCGAGGCGAGCCGGGGTGGTCGCGTCCTGCTGGCCAAGGTCGACGTCGACTCCAACCAGGCGCTCTCGCAGCGCTTCGGCGTCCAGGGGATCCCGGCGGTCAAGGCCTTCCGCGACGGCAAGGTGGCAAGCGAGTTCGTCGGCGCCGTGCCGCCGGCCAAAGTCGAGGCCTTCTTCGACGCTCTGCTGCCCTCGAAGGTCGACGAGCTGCTCGCCGCCGGCGACGAGCTCTCGCTGCGCGAGGCCTCGGAAATCGAGCCCGGCCGCGCCGACGTCGCCGTCGCCCTGGGCCAGGCTCGGCTCGCGCGTGGGGCGGAGGACGAGGCGCTGGCGGCGGTTGAGTCCCACGTCGGTGATTTCGCCGCCGCGGGAATTGCGGCGCGGGTGCGACTGGCCAAGGCCGGAATCGGCGCCGAGGCGTTCGCGGCGCTCGACCGCGGCGAGCGCGAGGCGGCGATCCACGGCCTGCTCGACGAGCTGGCCGCCGTCGGCGGGAACGGCGACGGTCCCGACGACGCCCGCGACCTGCTGCGTCGCGCGATCATCGGCGTGATCAGTGAAGGCGACCCCGCCGATCCCAACGCCCGCGAGTACCGACGTCGCCTCGCCGCGGCGCTCGGCTGAGCGTCCGCAGCCGGTTTAGGCCAAATCGGCGTGCGAACGCATTTCTTCCCGCATACCGGGGATAAGGGAGCGGATGAAGGCTCTCGCCCCCAAGGGAACATCTGTTCGCCTGCGTAGAATCGGTTTCAGTGCCTGCCTCTGAACGAATCGTCATCTCCGGCGCCCGCGAGCACAATCTCAAGGACGTCGACGTCGAGCTGCCCCGTGACGCGCTGATCGTGATCACCGGGCTCTCCGGCTCGGGCAAGTCGAGCCTTGCCTTCGACACGATCTACGCCGAGGGCCAGCGCCGCTACGTCGAGTCGCTGTCGTCCTACGCTCGCCAGTTCCTCGGGCTGATGGAGAAGCCCGACGTCGACTCGATCGAGGGGCTCTCGCCGGCGATCTCGATCGACCAGAAGACGACCTCGCGCAACCCGCGCTCGACGGTCGGCACGGTGACCGAGATCTACGACTACCTGCGGCTGCTCTGGGCGCGGATCGGGGTGCCGTACTGTCCGACCTGCGGCGAGCTGATCGCCGGCCAGTCGCAGGAGCAGATCGTCGACCGGCTGATGACGATCGAGGACGGGACCAAATTCTTGGTCATGGCCCCGGTCGTCCGCGGCCGCAAAGGCGAGTACGGAAAATTGCTCGAGCAGATGCGGCTCGAGGGCTACTCGCGGGCCAAGGTCAACGGTGAGCTCGTCCGTCTCGACGAGGAGATCGTCCTCGACAAGAAATTCAAACACGACATCTCGATCGTCGTCGACCGCCTGGAGATGAAAACCGATCTCCGCCGCCGCCTCTCGGAGTCGGTCGAGGCGGCGGCGGGCATCGCCGCCGGTCTGATCGAAGTCGAGATCCTCGATCAGGCGGAGGCCGAGCCGCTGCTCTTCTCCGAGCAGTTCGCCTGCCTCAACTGCGGCACCTCGATCCCCGAGCTGGAGCCGCGGATCTTCTCCTTCAACTCGCCCCACGGCGCCTGCGACCGCTGCCACGGGCTCGGCTTCCAGCGGGTGATCGATCCCGAGCTCGTCGTCCCCGACCCGACCCTCTCGCTCGCCGAGGGCGCCCTGCAGCCGTGGAATCGCGGCATCTCGGCCTACTGGAGGCGGTTGATCGCCGCCGTCGCCGAGGAGTACGGGGTCGACGCCGACGTACCCTGGTCGCAGCTGACCAAGAAGGAGCGGGAGATCTTCCTCTACGGCACCGGCGAGGACCGCCACCACGTCACCTACACCAACCGCTTCGGCCGCCGCCGGTCCTACAAGGTCCGCTTCGAGGGCATCGTCAACAACCTCCAGCGCCGCTACGAGGAGACCGACTCGGAGACCAACCGCGAGCGGATCGAGGGCTACATGGCCGAGCAGCCGTGCCCGCAGTGCGACGGCGCCCGCCTGCGGCCGGAGAGCCTCGCGGTGAAGATCGGCGGCATCAGCATCTCCGAGTACAGCGACCTCTCCGCCCGGGCCGCGGCCGAGTGGATCAGGGGGCTGGAGATGAACCCGACCGAACGGGCGATCGCGCGGCTGATCGTGCGCGAGATCACCGAGCGGCTCTCCTTCCTCGAGAACGTCGGCATCGGCTACCTCTCGCTCTCGCGCTCGGCCCGCTCGCTCTCGGGCGGCGAGGCGCAGCGGATCCGCCTCGCGACCCAGATCGGCTCCCACCTGGTCGGCGTCATGTACGTGCTCGACGAGCCCTCGATCGGCCTCCACCAGCGCGACAACGAGAAGCTGATCGGGACCCTCAACCGCCTCCGCGACCTCGGCAACACGGTGATCGTCGTCGAGCACGACGAGGGGACGATGATGGCCGCCGACCACCTCGTCGACCTCGGGCCCGGCGCCGGCGAACACGGCGGCCACATCATCGCTGCCGGCACGCCCCGGGAAGTCGCCAAGAACCCTGCCTCACTGACCGGCCAGTACCTCTCCGGCAAGCGCAAGATCGAGGTTCCCGAGCGGCGCCGCAAGCCCAGCGGCGCCCTGGCCGTGCGCGGCGCCCGCGAACACAACCTCAAGGACATCGACGTGACGATCCCGCTCGGCGTCTTCTGCTGCGTCACCGGCGTCTCCGGCTCGGGCAAGTCGACCCTGGTCAACGAGACCCTGCACCACTCGGTCGCCAACCGGCTGCACCAGGCGAAACTGCGCCCCGGCGCCCACGACGGGATCGACGGGCTCAGCCAGATCGACAAGATCATCAACATCGACCAGTCGCCGATCGGTCGCACCCCACGCTCCAACCCCGCGACCTACACCGGTGTCTTCGATCACATCCGCCAGCTCTTCACCCAGACCCAGGAGTCGCGCGCCCGCGGATACAAGCCGGGCCGCTTCAGCTTCAACGTCAAAGGCGGCCGCTGCGAGGTCTGCAAGGGCGACGGCCAGATCAAGATCGAGATGCACTTCCTGCCCGACGTCTACGTCCCCTGCGAGCAGTGCCACGGGAAACGCTACAACCGCGAGACGCTCGAGGTCCGCTTCAAGGGCAAGAACATCGCCGACGTGCTCGAGATGTCGGTCGAGGAGGGGGTCGAGTTCTTCGAGAACGTGCCGAAGATCGCCCGCCGCCTGCGCACCCTGCACGACGTCGGACTCGACTACATCCGCCTCGGCCAGCCGGCGACGACGCTCTCCGGCGGCGAGGCGCAGCGGATCAAGCTCGCCACCGAGCTCTCCAAAGTCGCCACCGGCGACACCCTCTACATCCTCGACGAGCCGACCACCGGCCTGCACTTCGCCGACGTCCAGCGCCTGCTCGACGTCCTCGGTCGCCTCGTCGACGCCGGCAACTCGGTGGTCGTGATCGAGCACAACCTCGACGTGATCAAGACTGCCGATTGGCTGATCGACCTTGGTCCCGAGGGTGGCGAAGGCGGGGGAGAGGTCGTCGCGACCGGAACCCCCGAGGAGGTCGCCGCGGTCGAGGTTTCCTACACCGGGCGCTTCTTGGCCGGCATGGTCGAGCCGGCGAAACGCAGGCGGGGCGCCAAGAAGAGCCGCCTTCCCGTCGCAGCGTAGGCGTTCTGCCTCGGGCGGGAGCTTGGCCATTCTGGCCACCGAGCCAGTGAGTCCTTGGACTATTTGCGGATACCGACGTGAAACGCAGTGAGGCGGGGTATGGTCGGTGCGGAGTAGGGGGAACAACAAGGAGGAGTTATGCCCAAACCAGTCCTGATACAGCGAGTCGGTTTCGCCCTCGTGGCGCTGATCGCGATCGCCGTCATTGCGGCCGGCTGTGGAAGCAGCGGCAGCAGTTCCAGTTCCAGTAGCGGCGGCACCGAAGCCGAAGGCGGTGGTGGTGGTGAATTCACGATCGCGCTTCTGCTGCCGGAAAACGAAACCCCGCGCTACGAAACCAACGACAAGCCGGACTTCGAAAACTCGGTCTCGGAAAAATGTCCGGAATGCGAAGTCATCTACTTCAACGCCGGCGGCGATGCTGAAAAACAGCAGTCGCAGGGCGAAGCAGCGCTGACCAAAGGCGCCGATGTGCTCGTCCTCGACCCGATGGACTCGAAATCGGCGGCAGCGATCGCCGAACGGGCGAATTCCCAGGGCGTTCCTGTCGTCAGCTACGACCGTCTGATCGAAAACGCCGAAGTCGCCGCCTACGTCTCCTTCGACAACGAACGAGTCGGCGAACTGCAGGCCGAAACGCTGGCGAAAAAACTGAAAGAAGACGGCAAAGCCAAGGGTCCGATCATCATGATCAGCGGCGACCCGGCCGATCCCAACGCCGCCCTCTTCAAGGCCGGCGCGCACAAAGGGTTCGAAGCTGCCGGGGTCGCTATCGGCAAGGAATACGACACTCCCGGCTGGACCGCCGAAAACGCCCAGCGCGAGGCCCAGCAGGCGATCACCGCCCTCGGCAACGACGGGTTCTGGGGCATCTACGCCGCCAACGACGACACCGGCGGCGGCGCCATCGCGGCGCTCAAAGGCGCCGGCATCAACCCCGAAGAACGGCCGGTCACCGGCCAGGACTCGACGGTCGCAGGCCTGCAGCGGATTCTCGTCGGTCAGCAGTACATGACGATCTACAAGGCGATCCCGCCGCAGGCTGAACTCGCCGCCGAATTCGCGATTGCGCTCGCCGGCGGCGAAGAACTGCCGGAAGCCAAGGTCACCGAAGAAATCAACAACGGCAAGGCCGAAGTCCCGTCGGCGATCCTGGAACCGGTCGCGGTGCTCAAGGACAACATCAAGGACACCGTGATCAAAGACGGGTTCGTCACCGCCTCCGAACTCTGCACCGGCCCCTATGCGGCCGCCTGCAAAGAACTGGGAATCTCCGGCTGAGATGAGCGCTGCCGGTACCCCGCTCCTCGAGCTCGAAGGAGTCAGCAAGCGATTCGGCCCGGTCCAGGCTCTGGACCGGGTCGACTTCGCCGTCAGCGCCGGCGAGGTCGTGGGCCTCGTCGGCGACAACGGCGCCGGCAAGTCGACGATGGTCAAGGCGATCGCCGGCATCAACACGATCGACGACGGCGTCATCCGCTTCGAAGGTGAGGAGGTCTCGATCTCCAGCCCTCAGGACGCGACCGGGCTCGGGATCGCGACCGTCTACCAAGACCTCGCCCTGTGCGACAACCTCGATGTCGTCAACAACCTCTTTCTCGGTCGCGAGGAGGTCGCTCCCGGGTTCGGTCGGGCCTCACGTCAGCTCGATGAGGTGAAGATGGAGCACGAGACCGCCGACCTCCTCTCGAACCTGGCGGTGACGATCCCGAGCCTGCGCAGCGAGGTCGGGACCCTCTCCGGCGGACAGCGCCAGCAGGTGGCGGTCGCCCGCTCGTTGTTGGGCGAGCCGAAAGTGGTGCTGCTGGACGAGCCGACGGCGGCGCTCGGGGTGCCGCAGACCAAACAGGTGCTGGCCCTGATCCGGCGCCTGCGAGAGCGGGACCTGGGAGTGGTGGTGATCAGCCACAACCTGGTCGACGTCTTCGAGATAGCCGACCGCGTCTTCGTCCTCCGGCTCGGCCGCTCGGCGGGCAACTTCACGGCCAGCGACACCACTGAGGAGCAGGTGATCGGCGCGATCACCGGACTCGGCGATCGCGACAAAGAGGCGCAACCAACGGAGGAGAAAAGGTGAGCGCGAGCGAGGCGCCCGGCGCCGAGGAGGCGAAGGCCAAAGGCATCAGTCCCGGCCAGGCCATGCGCCGTCTCGTCCAGGGAGACCTCTCCTCGGTCCGCGTGGTCCTCGGCCTGGTGGTGATCGCGATCATCTTCCAGGTCCAGGAACCCCGCTTCCTCTCGGCTCAGAACCTGACCAACCTGATGCTGCAGATCACGACGATCGGCCTGATCTCGGTCGGCGTCGTCTACGTCCTGCTGCTGGGGGAGATCGACCTCTCGGTCGGCGCCGTCAGCGGCCTCTCGGCGGCGGTGATGGCGGTGCTGAGCGTCAGCCACGGCTGGAATCCGTATCTCGCGATCGCCGCCGCGGTCCTGGTTGGCGCCTCGATCGGCTTCTTGCAGGGCTCCCTCTTCAGCCGCTTTGCCATCCCCTCCTTCGTCGTCACCCTGGCCGGCCTCTTAGCCTGGGAAGGGGCGTTGCTGCAGGTCCTGGGCAAGACCGGCTCGCTCAATATCAACGACCCGGTCATCACCGGTCTCGCCAACACCTTCTACTCGGCCACGGTCGGCTGGATCTTCGCGGCGGTGACCATCGGCACCTACGGCGCGGTGCTTGCGCTCGGCTACCGGAAACGCGTGGCCGCGGGCCTCGCGGAGGGCGGTCAGCTGGCCCTCATCGTTCGCTTTGTCCTCCTCGCTGCCCTGGTCATCGGGGCAGTCACGATCCTCAACTCCGACCGCGGCGTGCCGCTGGCAGTGATGATCCTGCTCGGCTTCGTGGTCGGGATGGAGTACATCGCCAAGCGCACGACCTTCGGTCGGCACGTGTTTGCCGTCGGCGGCAACGCCGAGGCGGCGCGGCGGGCCGGTATCCGCGTCAATCGGGTGCGGATCGCGGTCTTCATGATCTCCGGCTCGATGGCGGCGATCGGCGGCGTGATGGCCGCCTCCCGGCTCTTCGCCGTGAACCAGAACTCGGGCGGCAACGAACTCCTGCTGCTGGCGATCGCCGGTCCGGTGATCGCCGGTACCAGCCTCTTCGGCGGCCGCGGCTCGGTCTGGACGGCCCTGCTCGGCGCCCTGGTGATCGGCTCGATCTCCAACGGGATGGACCTGCTCTCGCTCTCCTCGGCGGTCAAACTGATGGTCACCGGCGGCGTCCTCCTGCTGGCCGTCCTGGTCGACGCCGTCGCCAGGCAGCAGCGCCAGACGTCGGGTCGCGTCTAGACCGCCTGGTCCGCCAGAACCGTCGCCAGGTTCTCGCGGTGCACAGCCTCGTAGGGCTCGAAGTAGGGCAGGGCGCCCGACGCGATCCCCTCGGCGATGACCTCCTGCAGGGGCAGCTCCCTCAGCGCCGGCTCGTCCCGGCAGCGCTGGAGGAAGCGGATGTAGTCCTGGGTGGCGCGGATCAGGCCCGGTCCGTAGCCGCCGCCGCCGGCGATCGTCTCCGGGTCGCCGTGGTTGGGCAGCACCCGGGCCGGGTCGAGGCCGCGCAGGTGGGCGAGATCGCGCAGGTGCGTCTCTCGGATCAGCCGCCCGTGCGCGACCGAGACGTGGGTGTCGTAGACCAGCGCCTCGTCGCCGTCGAGGATCGCGTAGCTGGCGATGCCGAGCGAGATCGCCCCCTCGTCGACCCAGCTCGGCGCCGGGTCGAAGCGGTGGCCCTCGACGCGGCCGTCGTAGAAGGCGAGGACGCCCTCGGCCGGGCGCAGGATCCGCATCTGGGAGGTCAAGGTCGCCGCCTCAGCGGGCGAAGAGCAGCGAGGCGCCGATCGCGCCGCCGAGGTCGCCGAGCGAAGCGACTTTGACCGCCGGCGGCTTTTCGTCGAGGAAGAGGTGCTTGCTCATCTCCCGGGTCAGCGGCTCCATGTAGCGGTCGCCGAAGCGCACGCCGAGGCCGCCGCCGATGATGATCGCTTCCGGGTCGATCAGGTTGACCGCGGAGGCAATCCCGGTCCCCAGCGCCTCGATCGCACGGTTGACCAGATCCTCGGCAAGGTGGTCGCCCTGGTCCAGGGCCCGCTCCCAGATGCCGCTCGTCAGGCGCGGTTTCTCGTGTTTCTCCATCAGCTTGAAGAGGTCGGTCTTGGTCCCCTCTTCGTGCAGGCGCCTGGCCTCGGCTTCCATCGCCGAGCGGCCGGCGTAGGCCTCCATGCAGCCTTTGCGCCCGCACGGGCACTTGGCGCCGCCGCGCTTGACGACCATGTGACCGATCTCCCCGGCGGCGCCGCGGCCGAGCCAGGGCTTGCCGTCGAGGACCAGGCCGCCGCCGACCCCGGTGCCCCAGAAGACGCCGATCAGGCTCTGGAACTCGCGCCCGGCACCGAGGTGGAACTCCGCCTCGGTCGCGACCTGGACGTCGTTGCCGACCCTGACCGCGGTCCCAAGCGCATCTTTCAGGGTCGAGGCGAGGGGAAAGCTCCCTTCCCAGTCGGGAAGGTTCTTGGCGCTGGAGACGGCGCCGGTCTTCTCGTCGGCATCGCCGGGGGACCCGACTCCGACGCCCTCGAGATCGGCGGGCTCGACTTTCGCCTGCTCCGCCGCCTCGCGCAGCGCCTCCGCCATCTGCTCGGCGACTCCGGCCGGTCCGCCGTCGGTCGGCGTCGGCCGGCGCGATTCGCCCAGCACCTCGCCGCCGGCGTCGACGATCGCGGTCTGGATCTTGGTGCCGCCGAGATCGATGCCCCCGCGCAGGTTCGCCATGCGCGGCAGTCTAACGTTGGGGGATGAGCGCTGAGCGACAGGAAGGGTGGAGGCTCTGGTGGCAGAAGCGGCGCTGGTACGAGCGCAACCATCGTCTCTCGAGGCGCTGGCGGATCGACCGGCACGCCGCGCGGGGCGGCTTCTTCATCCGCCACCCGGTCGAGGGCGAGCTGCTCGAGGCGCTCGACGAGGAACGGCTGCGGATCGGCGCCGGGACCCTGTTTGAGCCCGGCTGCTGGCTGACGCTGGCGCCGGGGGCGGAGATCGAGATCGGCGAGGGCTGCTTCCTCAACCGCAACACGATGATCGCCGCCCAGAAGCTGGTCCGGATCGGCGCCCACACGATGTTCGCCAACGGCTGCTTCGTCGGCGACGCCGAGCACCGCTTCGACGATCCCGAGGTGCCAATCACCTGGCAGGGCTTTACGACGAAGGGCCCGGTCGAGATCGGCGCCAACTGCTGGTTCGGCGTCAACTGCGCCGTCGCCAGCGGGGTCACGATCGGCGAGCGCTGCGTGATCGGCGCCAACTCGGTCGTCACCCGCGACATCGAGCCGGGGACGATCTCAGCCGGCGCCCCGGCGAAGCCGATCAGGAAGATCGACTTCGCCAGTGACTCCAGTCGGGACTCCTCTACTTGACGAGGAAGCCCGTGCCTTCAACCGCCGTGAGGACTTGATTGGCGGTGAACGGCGTGTCTCGCGGGCCGTCGGGGGCGATGTTGCCCGGGGTGGCCTTCATCAGCAATCCGGCGACCGAGGCGTGCCGCGCCTCGATCGTCAGGATCGAGAACGCCGCTTCGGCATAGGCCGGTTTGACGATGTTCAGCCCCTGGCCCAGGTAGGCGTGAACGCCGGTGTTCTCCAGTTCGACGGAGGTCTTGATGAAAGACGCTTCCTTCGAGGTGGTGCTGCCGAAGTCGACCTTCGGAGCCGCCACTGCCATGCTGCCGAGTTCCTTCTTCAGGAACGCGACGTGAGCGTTCTCGTCGGCGGTCACGGTCTTCAGGAAGACCTGCATCTGCTTGCTCTTGATGAACTTGCTCTTCTTCTGGTTGGCGGTCGCCTCGTTGTAGAAGGCGGCCTCCAGGTACTCGAGCGTGAGGGCGAAGTTGAGCACGCCCACGTCGCCCTTGCCGAAGCTGGCCGGAGGACGGCCCTTGCCGGCAGCCATCGCGCCGGCGGGGGTCAGCGCGCCGAGCAGGGCACCGCCGCCCATGACAGCACCGCCGGCGAGGCCGGCCTTTTTGAGGAAGCTGAGCCGGGTATCGCCGGACTCCAGCTGTTCGGCGGCGTCGTTCGCCGCGGCCTCGATCGCACCGTTGGTGTCGATCTCGGCAAGCACGTTCTCTGAACTCATTGGACTGCCTCCTGGGTGGGGGAATGATTCCTTTCCCGTGCATGCGGCCTGAATCCCGGTTCAGATCACTTTTCGCCCAACTTCTCGCCCCCGCCAGGCGGCGCGGGGCAGCTGCTTATAATTCAGTGCAGAGGCCGTGACCCGAAGGGCATGGACCGGATGAATCTGAATCTCGTCGTCGGCGATACCCCGATCAGGAACGAAGCCGTGAGCGTCTACCGCGCCAGGGCTGCGCTCCGCGCTGCCCTCGAGGGACCTCGTCGCGATCGGCGGACGATCGGCCTGGTGCCGACGATGGGCTTCCTCCACGAGGGACACCTCTCGCTGCTGCGCGCCGCCCGCGCCGAGTGCGACCTGGTCGTGATGAGCCTCTTCGTCAACCCGGCCCAGTTCGGCCCGGGCGAGGATCTCGACCGCTACCCGCGCGACGAGGAGCGCGACCTCTGGCTGGCCGGCGACGCCGGCGCCGACGTCGTCTACGCGCCGCCGGTCGCCGAGGTCTACCCGGACGGCTTCGCCACCGCGGTCGCGGTCAGCGGCCAGCTGACCGAAGTCCTCGACGGCGACCCCGCCCGCCGCAGCCCGGCCCACTTCCGCGGCGTCACCACGGTCGTCGCCAAGCTCTTCAACCTGGTCGGCCCCGACGTCGCCTACTTCGGCCAGAAGGATGCCCAGCAGGCGGCGGTGATCCGCCGCATGGCCGCCGACCTCGACTTCCCGGTGCGGATCGAGGTGCTGCCGATCGTCCGCGAGGCCGACGGTCTGGCGATGAGCTCGCGCAACGCCTACCTCGAGCCGGCCGACCGCGAGCGGGCGGTGGCGCTCTCGAGGGCCCTGATCACGGTCGAGCGCGAGGCCCGGTCGGCGACGCTGCAGGCCGGGCTCGAGGCGGGCCGGCACGAGCTGGCCGCCGCCGGCATCGAGCCCGAGTACCTCGAGGCCCGCGACGCCGAGCGGCTCGACCCGGTCGCCGAGCTCGGCGACCGTCCCGTCCTCGTCGCGCTCGCCACCCAAATCGGCGCCGCGCGCCTGATCGACAACGTCCTGATCCAACCCTGAACCTCGAAGCTGCGAAAGGGAGCCAGATGCAGAGGCAGATGCTGAAGTCGAAGATCCACCGGGCGACGGTCACCGATTGCGACGTCGACTACATCGGCAGCATCACGATCGACACCGATCTGATGGTCGGCGCCGACCTGATCACCAACGAGCAGGTGCACGTCTGGGACGTCGACAACGGCTCCCGCTTCGTCACCTACGTGATCGACGGCGAGCCCGGCTCGGGCACGATGCAGGTCAACGGCGCCGCCGCCCACCTGACCGAGCCCGGCCACAAGATCATCGTCGCCTCCTTCGGCGCCTACGACGAGGCCGACCTCGAGCGCTACGCGCCGCTGGTCGTCCACGTCGACGCCCAGAACCGATCCATCGCCGTCGACAGCCACCCGGAGGTGCTTCTCTCATGAGCTCAGGTGCCCGTTCGCACACCGCCCCGCCATCGCCCTCCGAGCGCCGTCCGGTGAGCCTGCCGCGGCTGGCCGAGATGAAGGAGAACGGCGAACCGATCGTGATGGTCACCGCCTACGACTACCCCTCGGCCCAGGTCGCCGAGGCCGCCGGCGTCGACGTCGTCCTGGTCGGCGACTCGGCGGCGATGGTCGTCCTCGGGCTGCCCGGGACCGAGCAGGTCTCGATGGAGGAGATGATCGTCCTCGGCAAGGCCGTCCGCCGCGGTCTGAAGACGCCGCTGATGGTCGGCGACCTGCCGATGGGCAGCTACGAGTCGAGCAACGAGCTCGCCGTTCAGAGCGCCCAGCGGTTGGTCAAGGAGACCGGCTGCCAGACGGTCAAGCTCGAGGCCGGCGGGATCGCGGTCGAGCGCACCCGGGCGATCGTCCGCTCCGGCATCCCGGTGATGGGACACATCGGCCTCACCCCGCAGACCGCCACCGCCCTCGGTGGCTACAAGGCCCAGGGCAAGACGGCAGCGAGCGCGATCAAGCTCTGCGAGGAGGCGCTGGCGCTGCAGTCGGTCGGCTGCTTCGCGATCGTCTTCGAGGCGGTCCCGGCGGCAATCACCGAAACGATCGTCGAGAAGCTGCAGATCCCCTCGATCGGGATCGGCGCCGGCCCGGCGACCTCAGGCCAGGTTCTGGTCTTCCACGACCTGCTCGGGATCACCACCGGCCACATGGCGAAATTCGTCAAGCAGTACGCCAACGTCCACGAGACGATGGTCGAGGCCGTCGGGCGTTACGGCGAGGAGGTCCGCTCGGGCCACTTTCCCGAACCGGACCACGTCTACGGGGTCGAGCCGGCCGAGCTCGACGAGTTCAGGCGCTACCTCGACCAGGAGAGCCTGGCCTCGGCCAAGGCCTGGGAGTGGGAGCCGCTGCCCTGAAGGGGTACCAGTCCGCCCCAGGGAAGCCTGACGCGCCCAACTCGAGGCCAAGGCGCAGCCCCCAGCAGCGCCGCCTCCATGCCTTCATCGCCGCAGAGTATTCGAAGTTCGGTCGTGCGTCGCCGCCGAACTACCATTGGCGCCGATGCCGATCTACGAGTTCGAGTGCGAGGAGTGCGGGGCCCGCTTCGAGGAGCTCCTTGCCGCCGGGGCAATGGCGATTCCCTGCCCGCAGTGCGGCTCCTCGCGCACGCGGCGCCTGCTCTCGGCCGTCTCGCCGCCCGGGCGCCAGC
>JACDGU010000055.1 GCA_013821475.1 Solirubrobacterales bacterium | reverse complement strand
GATGGAGGCCGATCGCCGGCGCCAGGAGCTGACCCTCTCGCCGGCCGGCGAAGTCGTGCTCGAGGCCGGCGGCGGCCTGCTGCGCGGCGAGCTCGGCACCCTCCTCGTCCCCCTGCCCCGACCCGAGGTCGACGCCCTCTCGCGCCTGCTGCCGCGGGTCGAGGCGGCGCTCGCCGGCACGCCGCCACCACGTCCCGCGAAACCGCTGCACCCCCCCGGCCATCCCAAACCGCGGAAACCGCGCAGATGAGCACCCCGTCGCGGCCCTCCCGCCGCCAGCTCGGGATGGCGACCCTCGCCCTCGGCGCGCTCGGCGTCGTCTTCGGCGACATCGGCACCAGCCCCCTCTACGCGCTGCAGACCGTCTTCTCCTCCGACCACCAAGCGGTGAAGCCGACCGAAAGCGACGTCTACGGGGTGATCTCGCTCGTCTTCTGGTCGATCACCCTGATCGTCTCGATCGAGTTCGTCCTCTTCATCATGCGCGCCGACAACGACGGCGAGGGCGGCATCCTGGCGCTGATCGCGCTGATCGAGGGCTCGCCGTCGAAGCGCGGCCGCTTCAAGGTGGTGCTGATCGCGCTCGGCATGTTCGGCGTCGCCCTCTTCTACGGGGACGGGATCATCACTCCGGCGATCTCGGTCCTCTCCGCGGTCGAAGGGGTCAAGGTGGTGGTCCCCAGCCTGGAGTCGCTGGTGCTGCCGATCACGATCGCGGTGCTCGCGGTGCTGTTCGCGATCCAGCGCTTCGGCACCCACGTGATCGGCCGCGTCTTCGGGCCGGTGATGGTGATCTGGTTCAGCGTCATCGCCGCCGCCGGGCTCGGCCGCATCATTGCCCACCCGGCGATCGTCAAGGCGCTCTCGCCCAGCTACGGGGTCGAGTTCTTCGGCAACCACTTCGGCGTCGCCTTCATCTCACTCGGCGCGATCGTCCTCACCATCACCGGTGCCGAGGCGCTCTACGCCGACATGGGCCACTTCGGCCGCAAGCCGATCAGCCGCGCCTGGTTCTTCGTCGTCTTCCCGGCGCTGACGCTCAACTACATGGGTCAGGGATCGCTGATCCTCGGCAACCCGAGCGCGATCGACAACCCCTTCTTCCTGCTGATCCCGCACTGGGGCCGGATCCCGATGGTGGTGCTGGCGACGGTGGCGACGGTGATCGCCTCGCAGTCGGTCATCTCCGGCGCCTTCTCGGTCACCAAACAGGCGGTTCAGCTCGGCTTCCTGCCCCGGCTGACGATCCGCCACACCTCGGCCAAGGAGATCGGCCAGGTCTACGTGCCGCTGATCAACTGGGCGCTGATGGCGGCGGTCGTGGCGCTGGTCCTCGGCTTCGGCTCCTCGACCAAGCTCGCCTCCGCCTACGGCATCGCCGTCACCGGCACGATCACCGTCGACACCCTGCTGTTCCTCGTCGTCGTCCGCTCGCTGTGGCGCAAACCGCGCTGGCTGGTGGCGTTCGGCGCGCTCGCCTTCTTCACCGTCGACCTCGCCTTCCTCGGTGCCAACCTGACCAAGGTCGAGCACGGCGGCTGGTTCCCACTCTCGATCGGGCTCGCCGTCTTCACCATTCTCAGCACCTGGAAGCGCGGCAGCGAGAAGGTCCAGGAAACCCGGATCGAGGAGGAGGGATCGCTGCGCTCCTTCGTCCACGAGCTGCGGGCGATGGAGCCGCCGGCGGTGCGGACGCGGGGGACCGCCGTCTACCTCAACGCCCGGCACGAAACGACGCCGCTGGCGATGCGGGCCGGGGTCGAGCACTCCGGCACCCTGCACCAGTCCGTCGTGGTGATCTCGATCGAGACGACGAAAGCACCCTACGTCGCCGAGTCCGAGCGACTGGTGATCGACGACCTCGGCTACGAGGACGACGGCATCAGCCACCTCACCGCAAGCTACGGCTTCCAGGACCGCCTCGACGTGCCGCGGCTGCTCTCCCTCGCCAAGGAGATTGGGCTCGAGTCCGACGTCGACGTCGACAACGCCGTCTACTTCCTCTCCCAGGTGACGATCACCCCGACCGCCGCCCCCGGCATGCGCGGCTGGCGCAAGCGCCTCTTCGTCGCGATGGCCCGCAACGCCGCCAGCCCGGTCGACTACTTCCACCTGCCGAGCGACCGCACGGTGACGCTCGGGTCGCAGATCGAGCTCTGAGCTCTCTCAGGAGAGCGGCTGCATGCGGTTCTTTTCGACCCCGGCCCGCTTGCGTTTCAGCCGCTGCAGCTCCTGCTCCTGGCGCTTGGAGCGTCGAGGACTTCGACCATGTAGCTGTCGGAGGAGCGCATCAGGTTGCCTTAGAAGTTCAGGTAGTTGCGTTTTTTCCGCCGGCGTCTTCAGTTTCCCGGTCCAAGGGTTCCTCAGTTGGGAGCGCCGATGGTGCTGTCGCCAACCCAACAGCGCAAAGTTTGAAGTCGGTCTGTCCGTCCGCCATATTTGGACGATGCGAATCGCCAGCCTGGTGCCGTCGGCGACCGAGATGCTCTTCGCCCTCGGGCTCGGCGAGAGCGTCGTCGGCGTCACCCACGAGTGCGACTTCCCGGCGGCGGCGAGCGAGCTCCCGCACCTGACCGCGACCGTCCTCCCCGCTGGCCTCAGTGCCGGCGAGATCGACGCCGCCGTGAAGGCGATCGTCGGCGAAGGCAAGGCGCTCTACAGCCTCGACGAGGAGCGGCTCGCCGAGCTGGAACCGGACCTGATCGTCACCCAGGCGGTCTGCGACGTCTGCGCGGTCTCCTTCGAGGACGTGGTCGAGGTCGCGGCGCGCCTGCCGGGTCCGCCTGCGGTCCTGCAGCAGGATCCGAGCTCGCTGGTCGAGGTGCTGGAGGACGTCACCCGCCTCGGCGAGGCCGCCGGGATCGAGGCCCGTGCTGCCGAGCTTCGGGCCGAGCTCGAGGCCCGCCTCGACGCCGTCCGCACCGCCGTCGCCGCGGCCGCGCGCCCGCGCGTGGTCGCCCTCGAGTGGCTCGACCCGCCCTTTGTCGGCGGCCACTGGATTCCGGAGATGATCTCGATCGCCGGTGGCGAGGACGTCGCCGGGCCCTCCGGCGCCAAGTCGCCGGAGGTGGGATGGGAGCAGCTATCGGGGCTCGACCCCGACGCGGTCGTCGCCATGCCCTGCGGCTGCTATGTCGCCGAGTCGAAGGCTCAGGCCGTCGAGCACTGGCAGCGGATCGAGAGCCTCGGCGCCGAGCGCGTCTTCGCCGTCGACGCGGCGTCGACCTACTCTCGCCCCGGGCCACGGCTCGTCGATGGCGTCGAGCTGCTCGCCCACCTCCTCCACCCCGACCTGGTCGATCCGCCCGGCGGCATCGGCTTCACCGAGCTCAGCGCGCCGGCCGGCGCCCGTTCCTACAGCTCGCGCTCGTAGAAGAGCATCGACGGACCGTCGGGGCCGCCTTCGAGATTGGTGAAGCCGGCGCTCTCGTACAGCGCCCGCGCCGCGGTGTCGGTCTCGCCGGTGTTGAGATCGATCCCGGTCGCGCCGGCCTCGCGCGCGGCCGCCATCGCCGCCTCCAGCAGAGCCCGCCCGATCCCGCCGCCGCGCCGCTCCGGCACCACGTAGAGCTCCTGCAGGTGGGCTTCCGGCCTGCCGGTCCAGATCGCGGTGCGGAAGCGGAGCACGGCGAGGCCGTCCGGTCCCGAGCCGCCGAGCAGGACCGTCATCTCGCCATCGTCCAGCAGTCGCCCGCAGATCGCGGTCAACGCCGCGCTCCCCGGCGTCGGTTCGGCGAACTCGGTGTTGAAGTCGTGGAGCAGCTGCGCGATCGTCGGTGCGCCTGCGCCGTTGGCTCGGCGGATCTGGATCTCGGCTCCGCTCATGCCTACTGAGGCGCGCCTAGACGAACCGTTTGACGAACTCGAGGGCGGTGTCGCAGACCTCGCGCCAGCCGCTGTCGATAGTCAACGCGTGGCCGCGATTCGGGATCTCTTTGATCTCGGTCACCGCCTCGTTGCGCTTCCGCGTTGGCGAAGCCGTAACGGAACTGCTCGTAGGTGAGCGGCACCGCACGGTTGCGGTTGGCCGGGTTCTGCAGCACCGGTTTCGAGGATTTCAGCGCCGAGATCGGCAGCGGCAGGGCGCCGCGGAAGGGCGCCGGGTCGATCGCCACCGAGACCGTCGAGAGGCCGCGGCCGGCGACGATCTGGGTCAGCAGCCCACCGAAGGAGCGCCCGACCACGGCCGGCTTCTTCTCCAGCTTCTCGATCACCTCGCCGAAGTGGTCGGCGACCTGGCCGACGGTCTTCTTGGCGAAGCTGTCGGGATGGGCGTTGGCCTCCTCGACCGTCTGCGGATCGTCGGGCCAGCCGGGCGTCAGCGGCGTGTAGCCGGCCTCGTCGAAGACAGTCGCCCAGCGGTCCCAGCTGCTGGGAAGCAGCCAGAGCCCGTGGATGAAGACGCCGGGCGTCTTGCCGGTCGCGTTCGCCTTCTCGATCTGCTCGTTCTCGTAATCGGTGATCGTCGCCATCTACTCGCGTCCTCTGGTTTCTTCCCCAGGTCTGCCTGTCCCTAGACTGACAGGGCATGAGCGACTACGCGGTCAAGAACCTGATGGAGATCGACGACCTCTTCGAGGGCCCTGAGCGCGAGGTGCGCTTCTCGCGCAAATACCTCGACTCCGACCAGCTCGGGATCAGCTACCAGCGCTTCGAGCCCGGCTTCGTCTCGATCGACGGCCACAGCCACGAGGTGCAGGAGGAGGCCTACGTGGTCATCGCCGGCTCCGGCCAGATCAAGCTCGAGGACGAGGTCGTCGAGCTCAGGAAATGGGACGTCGTCCGCGTCGCCCCCAAGATCGTCCGCGGCTTCGACGCCGGCCCCGATGGCCTCGAGCTGATCGCCGTCGGCGGCGAGAAGCCCGAGGGCGGGGACGGCGCTATCGCCAAGGGCCGCTGGCCCGCCCCGACCCAGTAGCCCGAGCCGCGCCCGCCTCTAGGATGGGCCCGTGCCCACTCAGCAGAAGAAACCGGTCAACTGGCGCGCCTGGATCATCGGCATCCTCGTCGCCCTGGTCGTCATCGTCGCCCTGCAGAACTCCCAGCAGGTCAGCGTCGAAGTCCTCTTCGCCAGCTTCAACGCGCCGCTGATCGTGATGCTCCTGGTCTTCGCCGGGCTTGGCGCGCTGATCGGCTGGGCCGCCCCGGTCCTGCTTCGCCACCGTCGCACTGGCCGCGCGCAGAAGGGCGCGATCGACGCCAAGGCGGTCGAGCAGAAGAAGTAGGCCTTCGGCCCTCTCGCGAGCGACTAGGACAGAGCCGGCGTCGGCTGCCGGAACAGCTCAGGCGAAGGGATCCCGATCACGTCCCCCTGGAAGCGCTTGCGGGTCCCGTAAACCACCCAGGTCGTGTCGATTTCGCCGATCTCGAGATCGACCCGCAGCTCATCCGGATGCAGCGTTGCATGCTCGAGGTGCGTCAGCCCGGCCTCGTAGCGCCCGGCGAGCAGCTCCTCGGCGACGGTCGGCTTCGACTGCACGTCGATTATCTCCTCCCAGTCGTCGCGATCGATGTAGCCGGCCGTCGCGGGAACGAGGCCGAGAGTCCTGGGTCTCTCGGCCTCGCGGCGGCTTAGCACCGCCAGAGCCTTGGTCGGGTAGATGAACGTGTCGACGACGAACACCTCGGCCCAGTATCGCTCGGTGATCTCGTGAACCTTCGGGTGCGCGCTGCACTGAATCAGGAACGCGTTGTCTCTCCCACGGATCCTCTCCAGCCCGTCGAAGAAGTCGCCGATCATCTCGATCTCGAAATCCTCAACCCCCTGGAAGGCCACGTACTCGGTCGCGGCCCGCTCATGGCAGGTTCCCGTCGGCCCGAGCGTAACCAGCGTGACGGTCCCCCGTTGTCCTGCACTAGCCTCCATCCCCCCAAGATTAGTTGATTAAAAGACGCTGTCAAACTCGTTGAAGCAGACATTCCGATCACTCAGCGACATATTACTGCTATAAGCAAATATATCTGATCATTATCACCGTGACGAAAGGAGAAGCTAGTGCGAGCAGGTGCCCGGGCACTTTCTTTGCTCTCAGTGCCTCTGAACGTGCAGGTGCTCCTAGCATCGGCAGAGCAGCCGACATCCCTGGCGGAACTGCGCCGTGCCGCTGGTTTGCCGCCACAGACGACGATGCGCAGCCACTTGCGCGCATTGACCGAGCTCCGAGTGCTTGAACGTAGCCGGGCTGCGGGATTTCCTAATGCCGGTGAGTATTCGCTGACTCAGTCAGGGCGTGGGCTAGTGGTCCTCATAAATCTTCTCCAAGCTTGGCTGAACACAGCGCCGGAGGGACCGGTGCCAATCGGAAGCGCCGCAGCGAAGAACGCGATCAAGGCCTTCGTAGAGGGCTGGTCCTCGACGCTGGTCCGAGCTCTCGCTGCCCGGCCGCTGGCACTGACGGAGCTCGACCGCCTCATAAACACTCTCAACTATCCGTCTCTTGAGCGGCGTCTGGTAGCGATGCGCCTGTCAGGTCTGATTGAGCCATATGAAAGCGGGGGACGCGCCAACCCATATGTCGTCACTCCATGGCTGCGAAGGGCTATCGGACCCCTGGCGGCGGCCGCTCTCTGGGAGCTTCAACAGGGCTTCCTCCGCTCGGCTCCCTTTGGTCGCGTCGATGTCGAGGCGGTCTTCCTTCTCTCCGTTCCCCTCGTCGAATTCTCCGGCAGCCTCTCGGGCAGCTGTCAGCTGGTCGTTGAAATCCCTAGCGGTGAGAGCACCAAGTCGTCAGGGGCGTTGGTCAAGCTCCGAAATGGCCGGGTCGAGTCCTGTGTATCCAGCCTCGAAAGCACTCCCGATAGCTGGGCGTCCGGGTCCAGTGCTGCCTGGCTTCGCGCGATCGTGATGGACGAGGCCTCCGAACTCGCGCTCGGCGGAGACAGCTCAGTAGTCACGGAGTTGGTCCAAGGTCTCCACGGCGCTCTCTTCGACAGGCGTCGATTCGTCTCCAGCGGCACCGGATCTGGTGCAAAGGACGACGGGCGACACGCACCTTCTGGCGCGCGCGAAATGTAGTTTGGCCGCCTGAGCAGGGGAAACGTCACGCTCCACTCACCGCTACTTGATCGCTCAGTCTTTTCCGAGTATTCGTAGTCCGGTCCCGCTCGCGCCAGCAGTGCCGCCCAAGGAAGGGCGACACGGGCACGGGCAACTAACAAGGAGCTATCTGATGACACGTAACCTCAAGGTCCTAGGGCTTGCCCTCGCGGCCATGTTCGCTCTGACCGCCGTGGCGGCGTCCGCGGCCCAGGCCGTTACGCCCGAATACCATTGCACAAGCACCAGCGCCAATTGTTTCGCCGAATCCAGCGCTAGCCCTGAACTCACGGGCAACGGCAAAATCAACGGCTCGAATGACCACGTGTTCAACGTTAACGGCGGAAACGTCAAATGCACGGGTACCACCGGCGTGACCGATGGCGCAGTGCTAAAAGGTACAGCCGCAAAAACAAGCACTTCGGTGACGCTCACTCCCACCTACGCAGGGTGTAAAGCATTCGGAGTAAAAGCAACCGTCAATCCCGAAGGTTGCACTTACACACTCACCCTGGTAACTGGTGGCATTAGTCCGTATCCCATCACGACCGATATCAAATGTCCCGCCGGCAAAAAAATCACCGTCACTCCGACGGGGCTGTCCTGCACGATCACGGTCGGCGAACAGACTGGCCTGAAAGGCATCACCGCTACGAACGTAGGGACTGAACCTACACATATCGAAGCAAACATCAACATTACTGGTGCAAACGGCAAAATCGCTTACACCAAGACCGGAACCGAATGTCCGGAAGGACCCGGATCAGGCACCAATGGTACGTACACCGGACACTCCACAATTACAGGGTTCGAAGACAACTCAGGAACGAAGGGCGCTAAGGTTGGGCTGCATGTTTTCTAGCCCCCTGGCTTAATGGCCTCGCTGGACCGAGATGGTTCGGAGCGGTGAGCACATAGAACAGCGGCCGCGAGAGATCGCGGCCGCTGTTCGTTCTTGACAAGGCCGCACACGTTCCGGTAGTGTACGACGCCGTACCACAGTTGGGCGAGTTTTGGGCTACTAGGGAAGGCTCGGACCGCGAGAGGTTTTGAGGGGCACGTTGTGCCGGGGATCGCAAGGATGAAGGAGGGGCATGGCCCAGAAGCGCACAAGGCGGGCAAAGGTCGCGACGCTCAGCGTGGCGTTGGTGGCTCTAGGGATGCTCCACGGAGCAGCTTCCTGCTGGGCGGTGGATGAGAGCGAAGCCTTGGCCCAGTTCGGGTCTACCGGCAGCGGGGCAGGTCAGATGAGCCGCGCTGAAGGTATTGCCACCGACCCGGGCACCGGCCACGCCTTCGTGATTGATGCCGACAATTCCCGCATCGATGAGTTCACTCCATGGGGCGAATTTGTCAAGGCCTTCGGCTGGGACGTGGCACCGGGAGCGGTCAATGAGCAGCAAGAAATCACGGTCGTAGCGACCGCGGGTCAGTTCAGGCTCACCTTCGGAGGCTCGACTACCGGCGACCTCGAACGCGCTGCCCCTGCGACCGGAGCCGGAAGCATTGAAGCCGCGCTCAACGGCCTCGCCTCAGTCAATGCTGGGGGCGGTAGCCTTACCGTGGCGAAAGGTGCGAGTGACGGCTCTTCGAGTCGCTACGTCGTAGCCTTCTCGGGCGGCCCGTTAGCAGGCTCCGACGTGCCCCAACTGGGCGGGAAATCCGGCACCATCCCACTAAGCGGGACGCCCTCGGCCGGTGTGCTCATCACGACCCGTGCCGACGGCACGCCGGGTGGCGTGGGGCTTGAGTCATGCACCGCCGAAAGCGGCTGCAAGGCTGGCTCTAAGGGCTCAAGCACGGGGCAACTTGACGTCCCGGCTGGCATCGCGGTCGCCGCCAATGGCGATATCTATGTTCGCGAAAACTCGGAAACGGACATGCGGATTCAAAAATACGATTCTGCTGGACGCTTCATTCTGATGGTCGGTGGGGAAGTCGAAAAGGCCACCCATGTGAATCTGTGCGGCACCGTCACCGGAGAAGAATGCGGAACCGGGGTGCCGGGTACTGGCCCGGGGCAGTTCTCACAAGGTCGGGGAATCGCCGTCGGCGCGACGGGCACGGTCTACGTTGCGGATGCCGACCGAATTCAGGACTTCGAACCCGCTGGCCTCTTCGACGGAGCGATTGCGGTCGCGGGTAAAGTTGTCGAGCGGCTTGCGATAGACCTCAGTAGTGGCGATCTCTACGCCACCTTTGGCTCCGAAGAAAATATCCGCAAGCTGAGTCCTTCCGGGGTCAGTCTGTGCACCGTTGCAGTTCCGCGCCCGACCGTCCTCGCGACCGACTCCGCCGGGCATCTGTACGTGGTCAACACCGTGTCAGCACTGCCAGAAGCGCATGAGGAAGTCCTGGAGTTCGACTCCGACTGCACCAAGACCTCAGAATTTGGTTTCAGCGGGGCGGTGAACTTGCTCGCCACGGCGATGGGCACCAACACTGCCGGCGATTTGCTCCTCGCCAGGTCGGACGGCACTCTTAACTTCGTACAAATCTACGGTCCGCCGCCGATCTCATTTGAACCACCCCCGGCGGTGGCACCGACGATCGCCACTCAGTTCCTCGCTTCGGCCGACTTCAGCCGGGCCAGCGTTAAAGCGCAGATCAACCCAAACTTTTGGACCGATACCAGCTACTACGTCGAATACGGTGCGGGCAAATGCTCGGAAGGCGGTTGCACGCTGATACAGCCGCCGACATCAGTAGAGCTTGGGGCTGGCGTGGTGCGGGAGCTGATCAACACTGCTGCCATCGAACTTGCAGATCTCTCACCGAGGACCACCTACCACTACCGTTTCGTCGCCCAGAGTGGGGGCGGGGGCCCGGTACGGGGAATTGGGGGAAAAGTAGGCCTCGACGGAGCTGAAGGCACCTTCACGACCACGGCTCTTCCGGAGCCACAGGACGCGTGCCCCGCCAACGAAGCGTTTCGCGTCGGTCCTTCAGCGGCGCTGCCCGACTGCCGTGCATACGAGATGGTCAGCCCGGTCGATAAAGAGAACGGCGACATCCTTGCCCTCGGGAACGTAAGCGGCTACGAGAACCGCCTCAACCAGAGCTCGTCTGACGGCGAAGCGCTTACTTATTCCTCCTACCGAGACTTTGCCAACCCCCAGTCTGCTCCCTATACCTCTCAGTACATCGCTCGCCGTGGGGCCGGTGGCTGGACCAGCGCGGGGCTCTCAGCCCCGCGCAGCGGCGCCGGTGTGTTCAACATCTTCGGGGCGACGGAAAACGAATTCAAAGCCTTTACTCCGAATCTCTGTAGCGCTTGGCTCGTCAACGACACGCCGCCCTTGTTGGCCGCGGGCGCCGTCGAACGCTTCCCGAATCTCTTTCGGCGGGCGAACTGCGTGGTGTCAGGCAGCTATGAAGCGCTGACGACTGTGAGACCCTCAGGCGCTCTTCCCAGCGAATTCCCGCCTGAAAGTGGCGCCGAACTCCAGGGATACGCCGCCGATGGCTCCAAGGTGGTTTTCCGCGCTCCATACAAGATGAGCACGGACGCCAAAGAAGGCGTCGAGCAAGCCTATGAAGCCAACGGTGGGGAACCAAGGCTGCTCTGCATCTTGCCGAGCGAGGTCCCCTACGCTGGAAACTGCTCGGCGGGTGCGGCGGCACCCTTAGCGCTCTTCCACAATCGCGGCGCCAGCGTCTCACACGCGGTATCCGACGACGGCTCGCATGTTTACTGGACGGCTAGCAACGAATCAGGTGGGCCGGGGAAGATTTATCTGCGCCTGGACGGCAGCGAAACGGTGAAAGTCTCCGAAGCTGAAGGCGCGGGTAAAACGACGTTGAAGGCCCAGTTCCAGGGGGCCAGTGCCGACGGCACGACGGCGCTATTCACTGTCAGTGAAGGGGCAAAAAAAGACTCACTTTATAAGTACTCGGTGGAATCCGGCTCAAGCTTTATTGCCGGCAAAGTTCTCGGTATCGCCGGTCAGAGCGAAGACCTGGCCTACGTCTATTTCGTCTCCGAAGAACAAATCGGTGGCAATGGAACTAGCGGTAAAGCCAATCTCTATCTTGACCGCGAAGGTACGAGCAGCTTTATAGCAACGCTGTCTGGACCGGACGTCAATCGCGGCGGCACGCTCTTCAGCGACATCGAAATCGCGCCCATCCTGCATCTCGCCCGAGCGACCCCCGACGGGCGCGATCTCACTTTCGTCTCGACCAACCGGCTGACCGGATTCGATAACACCGACGCCGAAACCGGCGAAGCCGACTCGGAGGTGTTCCGCTACGACGCCGAAGGGGAAGAGCTCGACTGCATCTCTTGCAGCCCAGTGGGAGCACGGCCGCAAGGACGCAAAGTGCAGGTCCCAGCCGGGCTGGTTCTCCCCAGTGCAGCTACCCTCCCCGCCGGGGAGAATCAGCTCTATACGCCTCGTGCCTTGAGCGATAACGGCAACCGCCTCTTCTTCACCTCCTTCGTCCCTCTGGTGCCCGGTGATCGAAATGGCAAGGCCGACGTCTATGAGTGGGAGGCGCCAGGTTTGAATGGTTGCAAGGAAGGTGCGGCGGCCTTCTCAACGCAAAATGGCGGCTGTCTTTACCTGATCTCGAGTGGCGAATCGCCCGAAGACTCAGAACTTGTCGATTCGAGCCCAAGTGGTCGCGACGTGTTCTTTTCGACCGAACAGAGCCTGCTGGCTCAGGACCCAGGACTGATCGACATCTACGACGCCAGGGACTCGGGGGGCTTTACTCCTGTCCCCACCCCACCCCGCCCGTGCGAAGGGGAAGCCTGCCAGAGCCCTGCACCCCCGCCTGCCTTCACTGCTCCCGGCTCGGGTTCCGTTGGTCCCGGCAACCCGCCGATCAAGAGGCAAGGATGCGCCAGGGGTAAGCACAAGGTGAGTAAGAGCGGTAGGTCGCGCTGTGTTCCAAATAAAAAGAAGAACTCTGGCAAGAAATCGGGAAAGAACACCCACAAGTCGGGGAGGGCGGACAAGTGAAGCGCTTCATCGCGATCCTCAGCGCTGCTGCGGCGCTGGCTGGACTAACGGCGCTGCCGGCCCAAGCCGCCTTCGGCCTGAATGGCTTTCAGTTTGCACTCGAAGAAGAAGGCGGCGCGGTGGTCAGTAAAGGGCCGGCCGGATCCCATCCTTTTGCGGTGCGTTCAGGCTTTCACCTCAACTTCACCGGCTCGGGGATCGCGGCCGAACCCGAAGGACAGCTGAAAAACATCGAAATCGAACTGCCGGCTGGCTTCGCCGGCAACCCCTCGGCCACGCCGACCTGTCCTCACGCGCTGTTCCTGAGGCTCGATCCGGAAACCTCGACCCCGGCTTGCCCAGATGACACTGCGCTTGGAGTCGTGATCCCTGAAATCCTTGAACCGGGACCAGGCGCTCCACGAGCGATTTTCAACCTCGACCCCCCGCCAGGAGTGCCGGCAGAGATCGGCTTTTCGATCGCTCGGGTTCCGATCACGATCGACTTCACCGTCAAACAGTCCCAGCCTTACAATGTTACCGCCGCGGTGGTCAACTCTCCCCAGCCGGCGAAGATCTATGGCGCCAGACTAGTTGTTTGGGGAAATCCAGCCAACGCCGCACATGACGAAGAACGTGGCAGCTGCATCGTGCTCAGCGGCGTCCAGTGTCACTCCGACGCCGCCGAAACGCCCTTCATCACCCTGCCGCGCGCCTGCGCTGGGCCGCTCGCCACCACCTATAGCGCCCTCTCTTGGCAGGGCTCCCTTGATGCTGGCGCCGCTCCGATCCCGCTTGAAGTTGAAGGTTGTGAACACCTCGGTTTCCACCCTGAAATTGACGCCCAGCCCACTAACACGGCGGCAGGCGGCCCCAGCGGCCTCGACTTCGAACTTAAGTTCAACGACTCCGGGCTTACCGATCCCCAAGGCGACGCCGACTCCGATATAAGGGCGATCACCGCTACCTTGCCCGAAGGCCTCACCGTCAACCCCTCCTCAGCCGAAGGCCAAGGCGCCTGTAGCTCCGTCCAACTGGAGAGCGAAAGCCTCACCGTTCAGGGCTGCCCGGAAGCGTCACGCCTGGGCAGTATCGAAGTCGAAACGCCACTGCTCGAGGGGAAGGTCCTGCCCGGCTCCGTGTATCTCGCCACCCAAGGCGACAACCCCTTTCATACTCTCTTGGCCTTTTATGTGGTCGTCAAAGACCCGGACCTGGGGATCTTGGTGAAGCTTCCCGCAAAGATCGACCTAGACCCCACTACCGGCCAACTCGTCTCCAGTCTCGATGGCCTTCCTCAGCTGCCGTTTTCAAGCGTCAGGTTGCATTTCAGAAACGGCCCCCGGGCCCCGCTGGTGACCCCTGCTACTTGCGGCGAATACCAAACGAAAGCGCTACTGGTTCCATGGGCAGCCGGACTGGCGCCGGTCAGCGCCAGCTCGAGCTTCAAAGTGAGCACGGGTTGTCGTCCCGAAAGGTTGCCTTTCGCCCCCTCGTTCATCGCCGGGACGGTCGACAACGCCGCCTCTACCTACTCGCCCTTCGACATACGTCTTACCAGGGCCGACGGCGAAGCGGAACTAAGCCGCCTCTCGGCCACCCTGCCCGCTGGTGTGGTTCCCAAGTTGGCGGGGGTAAGCGAATGCTCGGAGGCGACGATCGCCGTTGCCCGGTTAAAGAGCGGCCGTGGGGAGCTCGCCGATCCAAGTTGCCCCGCATCCTCTCTCATCGGTCACGTGCAGGCCGGCGCGGGCGTAGGCTCTGCCCTCACCTGGGTTCCTGGCTCGGTCTACCTAGCCGGCCCCTTCAATGGGGATCCTCTCTCGGCGGTTGCAATCGTCCCCGCGGTAGCAGGTCCCCTTGACATCGGCAACGTGGTGACCAGGGTGGCGCTGACTCTTAACCCGGCTACCTATCTGGGCGAAATCGACAGCGCCGCCTCTGAACCATTTCCTCACATCCTTGCGGGAGTGCCGCTGCGCCTGCGCGATCTGCGCGTCTTCGCCGATCGGCCGAAGTTCACCCTAAATGCGACCAGTTGTGAACCGGAGTCGGCGACGGCCTCGGTGTTCGGCCTTGGCATCACCAACCCGCTCGCCCTCGCCACCGCCTACCAGGCCTCGGGCTGTCGCTCTCTGGGCTTTAGCCCGAAGCTCTCGCTGAAACTGAGTGGCGGGACCAAGCGCAACGATCATCCTCGGCTGCAGTCGATCGTCACCTACCCCTATCCCTCGGGTCCCGGCTACGCCAACATCGACGAAGCGATCGTCACCCTGCCCCCTGGTGAGCAAATTGACAACGCCCACATCAACAATCCCTGCACCCGGGTTCAGTTCAACGCCAACCAGTGCCCGCCGAAGTCGGTCCTCGGCACCGCCAAGGCGGTCAGCCCGCTGCTCGACAAGCCCTTGGAAGGGCCGGTCTACTTTCGCTCAAACGGAGGCGAACACCTCCTCCCCGACATCGTCGCCGACCTTAAGGGACAGGTGAGCATCGTCTTGGTCGGCCACGTCGACGCCGTGAACTCCCGAGTCAGAACCAGCTTCGAAAATGTGCCTGACGCTCCGGTGACTAAGTTCACCCTGAGCCTGTACGGCGGTAAAAAGGGTCTGTTGGTCAATAATCGAGACATCTGCAAGAGCCCTCAGAAGGCGAAGCTGACTTTGCTCTCGAAGAGCAACAGGCTGCTCAAATCGACGCCGACGGTTGCGAACAGTTGTAGGAAGAAAGGGCGGCGGGGGCCATAAGGGTCTCTCGTTCCGCTGAGCAGTTGGGCGCGAGACTTCTCGTCGACGCCGGGTCTTCACTGGATCATGCGCTCTATGCCCAGGCCCAGGGAGCTGGGGGAATGGTCAGCAGGCCGGATCCCGGACACGCGATCCGCAGGGGCAGACGCCACTCCCCACTATTTGGGAAGTCGGGAAGCCCGTTGGTCTACCCCTGAGGCAATTGATCGCCTGAGCGAGGCGAACGGGCTTCGCGTGGTTGTGGCCCGACCCCCTGAAATCAGTCCGCCCTGTCTGAGAGTCCTTCCCGCCCGCGACAATGGGCAAAGGAGGACCGAAGCAGGTGAAGAGGCAAAGACACAGCCCCGAGCAGATCATCCGCAAGCTGCGCACCGCAGAGCAGATGCGCTCAGAGGGAAAGACGACAGCCGAGGCGGCGAAGGCGCTGGAGGTCTCCGAGCAGACCCTGCACCGCTGGCGAAACCAATATGGCGGCATGAAGGCGGCCGACGCCAAGCGGCTGAAGGAGCTCGAGAAGGAGAACCGCGAGCTGAAGCAGATCGTGGCCGATCAGACGCTCGACATCCGCGCCTACAAGGAGATCGCCAAGGGAAACTTCTGAGCCCGTCCCGGAGGCGTAAGGCGGTCTGCATGCTGCAAGACCGCCTTGGCCTCTCCGAGCGCCGGGCGTGCCGGGTTGCCGGCCAGAACCGCTCCACCCAGCGCCACCGCCCCCAGGTCGCCCCAGAGGACCAGGACCTGCGCAGGGCGCTGCGCAAGATCTCCGAACAACGGCCCCGCTGGGGCTACCGCCGCGCCCACGGCCACCTGCTCACCGAAGGCTTCTCGCTCAACCGCAAGCGGGTGCAGCGGCTCTGGCGCGAGGAGGGACTGCGCGTGCCCGCCAAGGCCAAGAAGCGCCGGCGCCTGGGCGAATCCACCGCGGCGCCCGGCAGGCTCAAAGCCGAATACCCCAACCACGTCTGGGCGCTCGACTACTGCCACGACGCCACCGATGACGGCCGCGAGTTGAAGTTCTTGAACGTCGTCGACGAGTTCACCCGCGAGGCCTTGGCGATCGAGGTCGATCGCTCGATCAACGCCGAGGAGACGGTCGCGGTCCTTCGGCGCCTGGCCGCCGAGCGCGGCGCCCCCGCCAACCTGCGTGCCGACAACGGCCCCGAGCTGACCGCCACGGTATTGCGCGAATGGTGTCGGCGGGGCAAGACCGACACCGCCTATATCGAGCCGGGCTCACCCTGGCAAAACGCTTACGTGGAGTCCTTCAACTCCCGCCTGCGCGACGAGCTGCTGAACACGGAGGTGTTCACCTGCCTGGCGGAGGCACAGGTGCTCGCCGAGGACTGGCGTCGGGACTACAACGCCAACCATCCCCACTCCGCACTCGGCATGATCTCTCCCGAGCGCTTCGCCACCTCGCTGCGCTCGCCCTCCGGGCTCGCTACGCGAGGTGGCGATCAGGAGCAATACTCAACACAGACCAACCCCGGACTCTCACTCGGGGTGGACCGATGAACGGGGTCCGGTCA
>JACDGU010000054.1 GCA_013821475.1 Solirubrobacterales bacterium | reverse complement strand
CCGCCTGGCAGGAACGACCCCTGTTGGTGCAGCTCGGGACGCAAGTACAAGCGCTGCTGCGGCTGAGGAGCAGCGGCCGTGAGGGAGTGTTCAGCCGCGGGCGGCGAAGGCTCGTCAGCTCGGCGAGCCGAGTTCCGGGCGGTTTGCGACTGAGGGCGCCGTGCGGTCTGCGCCAGTCATAGAACTCGAGCCAGCCCAACAGCGCTGCGGTTCGCTGGGCGGAGTCGCGGGAGATCGCTCCGTAGGCCCAGCCGCCGAGCTTCGTGCCGCCGCCTTTGTGCATCGCGGGGCGGCGCGCTGGAAGATGTACGCCGACCTGGCGCGGCGACATCTGGTCCAAGAGGGGTTGATGAGGCCCGACTCGCGGGAAGGGCGATGGGCACCGAGCGAGACGGGACTTCTTCGGACGGCACCATCACCGGGCCAAGAAGAGGCTCCTGCGCGCGAGGTCGCTGCCGAGGCTACCCCCCTCCCAACCCGCGCCCAGCGACATACTTACGGGAGGCTGGCTGGCTTCCAGCCGGGGCGTCCACACCCGCGTCGGGCGCACGAGACCGGGCGGCGACGCCGAGGTGCTGACCGGTCATCACCCCGAATACGACGAACTCCGCGAGCTCCTTTCTGAGCGTCCCAGGCGACCCCTTCGGAGATCGCCAGCGAGCGCTCGTCGAGCGGGAGCGTCTGGATCGCCGTGTCCGAGATGCTCTTAGCCCCGACTGGCGCCCCCGCACGGCCGCCACGGCTTCGCGAAGAGCCCCAGAGACTTGCGGATCGCGCTGAAGCCGATCGCCAACGCTGTCTTGCAGTAGGCCTTCGGTTCCTGTTCGTATTCGGCCTCGAAGACCGCTTTGCCTTTGGCGACAAAGGCGTTCTTGTAGTAGCCGCATTCGTGGTAGTGGAAGCACTCCTCGACGATCGCGAAGTCGAAGTCGGGGGCCAGTTCGGCCGCCTGGCGCCCGTCGTTCTTCAGCGCCACCGCCATCCCGCGAGAGTGGACCTGGCGGGCGATCCAACGGTTGAAGCGCAACTGATCGGCGCGGGTGATCTTGAAGCCGGTCTTGTTTTCCGGTTCCCAGCCGGCGACGTTGTCGGGCTCTACCGCGTCGAATTCCTTGCCCGCGCACATCGCGATCCGCGCCTTCAGAGGCGCCTCGAAGAGATGAAAGCGGCTGATATCGAGCCAGCGCTCGTTTTCGAAGCCGGCGTAGCGGCGACCGATCACCGAGCGTGGGAACTCGGCCTTGTCGGGGCGGTAGGGCTCCCAGCTGCCGACGTCGAGATAACAGATCACTTTGCGGCCCTGCGCGTGCAGCGTCCGCACCGTGGCACGCGAGGTTTCGAAGCCGTCGACGTCATAGACCGGGGCGGGGATCGAGGTGTCGATCTTGTCCTGCAGCTGCCATTGCCAGGGGGCGGTGGTCGTCTTCGGCGCCCAGATGCCACTGTCGCCTGTCCGCGCTTGGGCCGAGTTGGCCAGAACGATAGGGCCGAGGAGCGCTATCGCCGTGAGAGCAAGCAGGGGGCGGATGAGGCTGATTCTTCTGTTCATCGCCTGCGGGGAAAGCGCTGACATTCTTGCCACTCCTCCCAGAACCCGTCCGGTCACCTGATGGAGCGGTGAGGGTGATTTTGGCGGCGCTGGCCTGACATTCGAATGGGGAGGGTGCCGCTGGTCATCCTGGCTACCGCGGCGACCGTGATCGCCTCCCAGGCGGTGATCACCGGGGCCTTCTCCGCCCACCAGGCCGTCCAGCTGGGCTAAACCGAATAGGACTAAGCTCGGCAAATCCTCCGGCCCGCCCGTCTCCTCCTCGCCTCCGCAGCCCTGACGGTCTGTCTCCTGGTCTCGGCCGGCGGGGCCCAGGCATTCATCTACTGGGGCCAGGAACAGTACGGCCAGGGCATCGGCCGCGCCGCGCTTGACGGTACGGGCGCCAACAGCAGCTACATCCCGTCCGGGGGCGGGACCTACGCCTTCACCCGCGGGGTAGCGGCCAACGGCACCGATGTCTTCTGGGGAAACGACAATCCGGGAAGCACCACCGGGTTCGCCCCGCCGGTGATCGGCCGCCAGCACCTGGCCGATTCCTCGGTCAACCAGGCCTTCACCGCCTCCACTGGCCAGTCGCTCACCGGGCTCGCCGTCGGCGGCGGCTACATCTACTGGACGTCCAACAACCAGGACACCAGCGAAGTGGGCCGCACACCGGTCATCGGCGGTCAGCAATACCAGTCGATCACCTCCGTTTTCGGCGAACCCAATCCCCATACCTGTGGAGTCGCGGTGGATGGCAAATACGTCTACTGGGCCAACCGCGCCACCAACAGCATCGGCCGCGCCGAGCTCGCAAACTTCGCCACCGCCGGCCAGGTGGTCGAAGGCGACTGGCTGCCGCTACCCGATCCGCCCCTGAGCGGGATCGTCTCCTCCCCCTGCGGGGTGGCCGTCGACGAAAACTTCGTCTACTGGGGCATCAACAGTGTCGACAACAACGGCACCCTGGAACGCGGCACCACGATCGGGCGGGCGAAAAAGTCCGACGGCAGTGGAGCCGGCAACGGCTTCCTCGGCGGTGGAAACACGGTCACCGGGCTGACCATCGATGGCGAATTCCTCTACTGGTCCAACGCCGCCGACGGCCTTCCCGGTCATGGCAGCATCGGCCGTGGCAACGTTTCCGGAACCGGGTTTCAGGAACAGTTCGTCTCCGGCTTGAACGTGCCCTTCGGCGTCGCCGTCGACTCGGGCGGACCGCCAGCACCTCCACCGGTCATCAACCAGCCCGGCGCGACCTCCTATGTCCCGCCCCTGATCGTCTCCTGTGGGGACTGTGGCTCGGGCGGCCCGGGGCCGCCGCCGAAGCGCCCGGACTTCAGCCGCGTCTGGACCAACCATGCGGTCTTCGTCCCGGCGCAGTGGTCGACCCCCCTTGTCGTCGGCACATCCAGCCACCGCGCCGGGGCGAGGGCCTCGAGCGCAGCCGCCGGCGCGCCTCCGGTCGGGACGACCTTCAACTTCATCCTCAACCGCGCGGCCCAGGTCAAGGTCGCGATCAAGCACAAAGGCGGCAAGACGGTGGCCACGCTGGTCCGGACCGGCCACAAGGGCAAAAACGAGTTGCCGTTCAGCGGCCGGATCAAGGGCAAGGCGCTCGATGTCGGCGCCTACAACGCGGTCTTCAGCGCCAGATCGGGGAAGAAGCGCTCAAAGCCTCAGGTTCTCGCCTTCCGTGTCGCAGGCGGCTAGTAGTACTAGGAGAGGGCGAGTCGAGTTGATCATCTCGACAGCGGCCGCCCCGGCAGCGTCCAGCAGCCGAGATGGCACGGAGACCTCGAACCTCGCCGCGTCAAAAATTAGTCGATCACCCCTTGACGGCCCGTGGACCGCTGCGGTTAGGGTCGAACGGATCGACGACCCCGGGCAGCGCGGCCGGGGTCGTCGTATGTCTGCAGCCGGCCGACGGTTTACCTCACGCGCTCAGAACCGAACGGAAGGGGGGAGGCACGGAGTGCTGGTGTGAATTGGCGCGCCGGCGAGCGCTCGACGCGACCCCTGCCACCGACCCCGGTCGGCTGAAGGTGAACTGAACCGCCGGCGCCAGTCGGGCCACTGCCGCTCAGCCCGCCCCCGAACCGCCCGCCTCATTCACCGCTCGCGCCCTCTCCATCCCCGCCGCTGCCTCCGCCGCACCCACGAACGGCACCAGCACCGAGAAGAGGATCTCCGGCCCCAGCGCCGCCAGTTCGGTCGTGCGGCCCGCCTGGATCTGCTCGAAGACAATCGCCTCCCCGGCGCCGACCGCCAGCAGCTCCACCGTGGCGGGCAGCTCGTCCGCCATCCCCGAGAACTGGCGCCCCTCGGCCAAAAGCGGCGCCAGGCTCTCGACGAACGCCTGGTAGTGCGCCTGCGCGGGGGGTCCGATCGCCGGGAAGCTCCGCGCCAGCGCCTCGGCCATCGCCGCGCGCTCCGAGAGCCGCGCCAACAGCACAGCCAGCCCGCCGGCGACCCGACTCGGCCAGTCGTGACCGGCCGCGCAGCCCTCGCCGATCGCGATTCGCAGCTGCTCGGTCAACTCATCGAACGCCGCCACCAGGCAGGCGTCCTTGTCGGGGTAGAGGCTTGACCACCCCTCGCCCTCCAGGCGAGCCCGGCGAATGGCAGCCGCAACCTCGACCTCAGGGTATCCCTTCTCCACCAACTCTTCGAGCATCGCGGCCAACAGGCGCTCGCGCTCGGTTCCAATAGCGGTACTCATTCCGATCCACCTCGTTCTCACCCGCCATTTCTCAATATCTCCCTGGCCAGCTCCGCGTAGCCCAGCGCCTCTTGCTGGTCGAGAAAGGGCACAACCGTTCCGTAGATGATGTCCGGCAAAAGCTGCGGCAAGCGCTCGGCGCGCCCCCCGATCAGTTCCCTTCTGATCAAGAACTCAGGGCCGCCGATTGCCGCCCGCGTCGCGCTCGCCGGCGCACTCACCGCGGCGTAGGCGCGGGCGCGGTCGAGCATCGCGATCAGGACCCGGATCCCGGCCGTGTAGCGCTCATAGGCCTCGGCACCCATCGCCCCGCGAGCCTCGATGCAGGCCAGCCGTGCGTAGGAGGGCTGCGCGGCGAACAGCTCCAGCAGCGCCTGCACGCCGCGCAGCAGCTTCTCCCAGTCGGCCAGCTCGGGGCGAAAGGCGCTCGCGGCCGCCCGCGTCGTCTCGGCCAGGATCTGGTCAACCGCCGACAGGGCGCAGTCGGCCTTGCCGGCGAAGTTCTTTTCGAAGACCTTGCGCTGCACCCCGGTGCGGCTCAGGACCTCGGCGACCTCGGTTGCGGCGTAGCCCTTTTCGGCACAGGTGGCGGCCATCGCCGCGATCAGCCTTTCGCGCTCGGTCGGCGCCAGCAGGCCCTGGTTCAGTTGTTGGCGGCGCTCCGGTTGATCAGCGGCCTGAGAACCCATGGCGCGGCAGCATGGCACCATGTGCTATTTCGCACAACCCTTGCGTCAAATGGTGTAGAAACACAGCCGTCTCGGGGCCGAAGGCGTGCGAGCGCTAGGAACCGCGCCGCGCCTTCTCCATCTCCGCCGTGGCCTGGCCAGGTCCGAGGAAGGGAACCAGCAGCGAGAAGAGGATCGAGGGCGCCAGCTCCAAAAGCTCCGCCGCCCGTCCGGACTCGATCTCCTCGAAGAGGATCGCCTCGAGGGCGCCGAGCGCCAGTGCCTCGACTTCGGCCGGCAGCTCCGCGCTCCCCGCCAGTTCGCGCCCGCCGCTCAGCATCGGCGCGAAGCTCTCGACGAAGGCCTGGTAGCGCGCCTGTGCGGTGGCGTCGATCGAGGGATAGGTGCGGGTCAGCACCCGCGCCATCTGCGGGTCGCCGGCCAACTCGCCAAGCAGCGCCCCCAACGCCCCCCTGACCCGCTCGGGCCACTCCTCGCCGGACTCACAGCCCGCGCGCACCACCGTCTCGATCCGCGCGGTCAGCCGCTGATAGGCGGCCGCGAGGCAAGCGTCGACGTCGGTGTACTCGGCGGCGAACTCGGCCTCCGAGACGCCCGCGTCCGCCAGCACGCCGGGCAGTGAGAGCACGGCGCGACTCTGCTCGGCCAAGGCGATCAGCATCGAATCCAACAGGCGATCCCGTGCGGCCGGCTCCATCTCAGTCGGGGTCATCCGAATGATCGCGTCGGGCACAAGTGACGCCATCGGCGCCCCATGGCTGCTTGGTTCTTGCCTTGATCGCAACTGCATTCACCTTCGCTGGCGTCTCCCGAGCCGCACTTCCCTTGCACAATCTGGCGGAACATTACATGGAAAGATGAAGGAAAGACGACGGTTCTTTTCCTTTGGCGGGCTATCCTCTCTCCCGATGGCGGATTCGCTCTCTGAGCTTTCCCAGCTGACCCCAGGCGCTCACCCGCTGCGCCGCGAGGTCGTCGTCCGCCACCAGCTCGAGCGGATCCTCACCGCCGTCGTCGAGCTGGTCGCCGCGCGCGGCTACCGCAACGTCTCCGTCGCGGCGATCGTCAAGCAGGCCGGCACCTCGCGGCTCAAGTTCTATGAGAACTTCTCCTCCAAGGAGGACTGCTTCCTGGCCGCCTTCGACGCCGGCATCGAGGCGGCGAGCGGACGGGTGGCGCAGGCCTGTGAGGCGGCGGGATCCGAGCTCCCGGCACGGGTCGGCGCCGGGATCGACGCCCTGCTCGGGTTTCTCGCCGAGCGCCCCGCGCTGGCTCGCGCCTGTGCGCTGCAGGCGCCCTCGCTGGGTGCGGCGATGGGCGATCGCCGTGCCCGCGCCATCGCGAGCTTTGCCCCGCTACTCGACGGCGCCCGCGAGAGCGCGACGGTCAGCGAGCTGCCCGCGGGGGTCGAGGAGTCGGTCCTCGACGGTCTCTACTGGCTTCTCTACGACGCCCTGCTGAGCGGCTCTCCCGAGCCCGTCGCCGAGCTGCGCGGGGCCCTGGTCGAGTTCGCGCTGCTGCCCTTCCTCGGTCCGGCGAGCGCTCGCCAAGCGGGCGCGCTCTAGCGATCTGCCCCACCCGCCCCGGGAGCGGTCCCCCGAGGCGCTGCTCAAGCCAATATCGTTGCGCCCTGTGTCGAGCGATCAGCCCGGAGAGAGGCCCGAGCAGCCCGACGAGTTGGCGCGGCTCCCGCATGGGCGCCACGGCCTCTCAGCGGAGTTCGTCGCCCACAACCAAAGCCAGCGCCTGCTGGTCTCGCTGATCCGCTCGGTCGCCGCCGAGGGCTACAACGCGACGACCATCACCGCGATCACCGACGGCGCCGGGGTCACCACCCGCACCTTCTACAAATACTTCGACTCGGTCGAGGCCTGCTACCTGGCCGCTTTCGACGCCGCCGTCGAGCTGCTGGGCGCCCGTCTCGCGCAGGTCTTCGGCTCCGCCGAGGACTGGCCCCTGCAGGTCCGCGCCTGCCTCGCCACCGCGCTGGATTTCTTCTCGGCCTCACCCGATCTCGCCCGCCTGTGTTTGACCGAGCCCTTCGTCGCCGGCCCGGCGATCGCCCGCCACTACCAAGAGCAGGTCGAGCGAGCGGTGCCCTTCCTGCGCGCGGGTCGCGAGCGCAGCGCCGACGCCGACTCCTTTCCGCCGACAACCGAGCGCGGCCTGATCGGCTCGATCGCCTCGCAGATCGGCCGCAAGGTCTCTGCCGGTGAAGCCGAGAGGTTGCCGGATCTGCTCGCCGACCTGGTCCAGTTCGCCTTGACGCCCTACCTCGGCGCCGCCGAGGCCCGCGCCGTCGCCCTCGCCCGCTGAGGACTCGGCGGGGGCGCTCCCCGGCTTGCTGTTGTGCGAGAGGGGAGAGCGTGCCGGCACGGGCAAAACTGCCTGCAGGTGAGTGCTGGACGGGCTTCGCCGGGCGTAAGGCGACCTCAGGCTGTTCGGCTTCAGAGGGCGCCGAATATGGATCGCGTCGGCGGGCCAGGCCACGGCGCTTGGAGCCGGCCGAGCCTGTGCTGAGCGCCTACCTCGGCGCCGGCGGCGCGCGCGCCGGCGCCTCCCCGAGCGCTCTAGTTCGGCTCTGTAAGCGCAACTCTTCGCCCCGGCGAGGGTTCTTGGTGCATGCAGAACCATAGTCTTGCCTTGACGAAGCCATTAAGTTGTGTCACTGTGCACGCCGGTTGTCCTACGGGGCGGCCATGGGTTCTACAGATATTGCGATCCGTGAGCGCAGGGCTCATCCGCATTGGGAAAGCGCAGTTGGGCTACCGGCGCACGGGACGCGTGAGATTGAGGAGCTGTTCGTGAAGGCAGGGGTGTCCTACAGCGTTTTTCAGCCGCGCTCGGCCGGGTTTCCGACCCAGGGCGACGCGCGACGTAGGCGGCCTGGGTCTCGGCGATCCACCTCGGCCTGGACCGCCTATGTCGCCGCCGCCCGCCCGGCCGGCGGCCAAGATTTCCCCGAGCTGGGAGTAGCCGGCTCGGTGCAGTGGCTGTCGTCTCCCTCCCTGGTTGACGACACCAGGCGACCTCTCGGAAACCCATCCGAAGGCGCGGCAGTTGTAGACAGACAAGTCATCCTCGCTCTCCCTGGACTAGGGGGCTTGAAGAGCAGCGCGGGCGGCCCCCCACCTCAAGGCCTCGGAGTGCTCCCTGCCTCCGACGCCGGGGCCGTCCGCGGCTGCTCCCATCTCGTCATCTCCAGCCGCGCGGCTGCCCTCAGCCCCACTCGACCTCCCGCATCACCCGCCGTCGCGCCGAGCGCCGACGCCGGCCCGATTGAACAGCCACCCCGGCCCGGCACTGGGAACGCCTCGCCGACCTCAATGACGGCCGGCCGCCTCTGCGCGGCGGGCACTACAGAAGGAGAGATGCACTGATGAAACGCCTAATACGCCACCCGATCCGCGCGATCCGCGAACCCTTCGGCACCGCCGGCCTGATCGTCGCCATGATCGCCCTCGTCGCCGCCCTCGGCGGCACCGCACTCGCCGCCGCGAAGCTCAACTCGACCCAGAAAAAAGAAGTCACCAAGATCGCCAAGAAGTTCGCGGGTAAGCCCGGGGCTAACGGAGCGAATGGGACCAACGGTTCCAACGGAGCCCCCGGCGCGAAGGGTGACGCTGGTGCCGCAGGCTCTCCTGGCGCTAACGGTGAAAGCGTAAAAGTCACTTCACTGAGCTCCCCTAAATGCAACGGCCAAGCGGGCGTCGAATTCTCGAATGCCTCTGGCTCCGGCAAAGCATGCAACGGCCAGACCGGCTTCACCGAAACCCTCCCCGCCGGCAAGACCGAGACCGGGATCTGGAGTGTTGGCCCGATTACGGAAGCCGGGACCGGGACTAGCTACACCATCGTACCGATCGCCTCTTTCCCGATCCCCCTGGCCTCTCCTCTCGACGGGGCTCACGTTCACTACATCGATCCCGCAGGCGAAGAAGTCCTCGGCACTGCTTTCTCTCCAACCACTCAGCCTCCCGGCCCCGAATGCGAAGGGTCCGCTGCGCTCCCGAGTGCTGCATCCGGCAACCTCTGTATCTACGCCGGCAATCAGGAAGGCGGCATCAGCGGCGCCTCGGAATCGATCATCGACCCGTCCACTGCCTCTGCCGGCGCTGCGGCCTCCGGAGCCATCGGCCTTTTCAAACTAGGCGGCGTGTCCTCGGCCGTCGGCGTCTGGGCCGTCACCGGCTGAGCCCTTTTCGCACCAACCCACGCCCGCGCCCCGGGGTCGGCCTCTACGGCCCCGGGAGCGCGGACCTGAAGCCCACCACAACCAACACACATGCACCGTCCCGACCAGAAAGGCACCGAGTGAACCACCCCGAGCACCGCGCCGAGAAGCCGTCCCCCGCGACCGGACTTCTCGCCACGCTCTCCTGTCTCCTCTTCGCCAATGGGATTGGTGCGCCCTCGGCCCGCCGCCTCGCTTCCGTAGCTCTCTCCGCCACCGCCTTCGCTCTCCTCCTCACCGCCGCCCCAGCCGCGGCCGCTTCTCCCACCACCTTCTGCCCCCCCGGCACCGCCGCCGGCCACTGCGTCCTTGCGGCGGGCGTTGCCGTCGACCAGTCCTCGGGCCGGGTCTATGTCGCCGATGACTCAGGCTCCCGCATCGAGGTCTTCGACTCCACCGGCAAATTCCTCCGGGCCTTCGGCTGGGGTGTCCTCGATGGCAAAGCCGAACCGCAGGTCTGCACCACCGTCTGCCAGCCTGGGATCGAAGGCTCCGGCTCGGGCCAAATGTACCGGCCGTCCTCCGTCGCCGTCGACAACTCCGCCGGCCCTTCGGCCGGCGATCTCTATGTCGCCGACCGCGCCGAAGCCCGAGTCCAGAAGTTCACCCCCGCCGGCGAATTCATCCTTATGTTCGGCAAAGAAGTCGACAAGACCACCAAAGCCGACGTCTGCACCGCCGCCTCCGGCGATGAATGCGATAGCGGCCACGCCCCGCTCGGCGGCGAACACCCGCCGCTTGCCGTCGACTCCTCCGGCCACGTCTGGGTCGGCGGTATCGATCGACTCCAGGAGTACAGCGAAGGCGGCGAATTCATCTCCGAAGTCAAATTGCCCGGCTACGGCGAAATCGCCGGCCTCGCCCTCACCCCTTCCGGCGACTTCTACACGTTGCGGCCCTCTTCCGGAGAAAGTGACGAGGAACAGTTCATCAGGCCGCCCGCAGGGGGCCAGTACACGCTGAGCTTCGGCGGGTACACCACCACTCCCATCGCCGGCGGCGCTTCCGGGAAAGAAATCCTCCACGCACTCGAAGCGCTTCCCTCGATTGGCGCGGGCAACCTTGCTGTTGGGGAGGACTTCGGGCAAGGCGAAGTAACGTTTCACTTTCGCGGCCCCCTCGCCGTCACCGACGTCGAACAGATTGTCTCCTCCGGCGGCGCCACAGTGACAACGCTTGTCCAGGGGAGCCCGGGCACCCCCGGCGTCCTCACCAAGCGCAATCCCACCGGCGAACTGATCGAAACCATCGACGCCTCCGGCCATCCCGCCGCCCTCGGTCTCGACCCCGCCACCGGACACCTCTTCGTCTCCGACCTAGTGGCCGGAGCGGCAGCGGACTATGGCACCGCCACCCTGCTCTCCTTCGACTCCGCCGGTGCCCTGATCGAGGCCTTCGGCACCGGCTCGGTGATCGGCAACCCCCGCGGCAACGCCCTCGCCTTTGGCGACAGTGCCCAGAGCCTCTACGTCGCCACCAATGCCGGGGAAGAATACGGCGCCGCCCAGCTCTTCCCCCTGCCCGAACCCGGGCCTCTGCCCGAAGAAGCCGGCGAAATCGCCCAGCCGATCGCCAAGACCACTGCCACCCTCAAAACCAACGTCAACCCCGAGGGCGCCTCCACCACCGTCCATTTCCAATACATCACCGCGGCGAAATACAAAGAAGACGGCGAACAGTTCGGAGCCGGCAGTGAAGAAACCTTCGAGTCCGGCCCGCTCGGCGAAGACTTCACCTACCACCCCGCCGCCGCCGAAATCTCCGGCCTCAGGCCCGATACCGCCTATCGCTTCCGCGTCGTCGCCACCAACGCCAACGGCACTGTCAACGGCCGGGGCACCGCCTTCACCACCCAGCCCCCGGTCCGCGTCGACGCCACCTACGCCAGCACGGTCTCCGCCGCCGCGGCCACGCTGAACGCCCAGTTAAACCCGCTCGGGGACGCCGGTGAATACCATTTCGAATACCTCACCCAGGCCGAGTATGAAGCAGATGGCAACTCCTTCGGCGAAGGTACCCAGAACGCCCCCATCCCCGACGCTCAGATCGCCAAAGGCGAAGCCGAGCTGACCGTCTCCCAGCCCCTCCAGGGGCTGCTCCCCGCCACCGCCTACCGCTTCCGCATCCTCGCCCACAACCCGCTCGGCACCGCCACCGGCCCAACCGCCTCCTTCACCACCCAGGGCCCCTCCGCAGCTGCCCTGCCCGACGGCCGCGGCTGGGAACTCGTCTCCCCGCCCGACAAGAGCGGCGTCCCGCTCGACGCGATCAACTTGGAAGGCCCCGACATCCAGGCCGCCGCCGACGGCTCCGGCCTCGCTTACGCCGCCCGCGGCGCGATCGACTCCCAGCCGGCCGGCAACCGCAGCTTCGCCTACTCCGAGCTCCTCGCCCGCCGCGGCCCCTCGGGCTGGTCCACCCTCGACCTCGCCACCGCCCACGAATCCCCCGCTGGGCTTGCCCCCGGCCACCTCTCCGAGTACCAGCTCTTCTCCTCTGATCTCTCTTTCGCGGCCCTCGAACCCACAGGCTCCACTCCGCTTTCGCCGCTGACCACCGAACGCACCCCCTACCTGCGCCAGCCCGGCGGCGAATACACCCCGCTGGTCACCGCCGAAAACGTCCCGCCCGGGACCAAATTCGGCGGCGTCTCGGCATCCTCGGGGCATGGCCTTGTCGGCGGCGTCAACTTTCTCAGTGCCAGCCCCGACCTCGCCCACCTCGTCCTCTCCTCTTCCCAGGCCCTGACCCCCGGCTTCACCGCCGGCGGTCACGCCAGCCTCTATGAGTGGAGCGCCGGCACCCTCGAGCTGCTCAGCCAGGTCCCGGCCGGCTCGGCAACGCTCTGCGGCGGTGCCGGGCCGGCCTGCCTTCCGGCTGCCAAAACCGGCCTCGCCTCCGAGCTTGGAGCTGAGGACCGACAGGTCAGGGCCGCGATCTCTGACAACGGCAACCGCGCTGTCTTTGCCGTCGGCCGCCAGCACCTCTTCCTTCGCGACCGCGCCCGCGAAGAAACCCTCCAGCTCGACGTGCTCCAGCCGGGCGCCCTCGCCGGCGCCGGGCAGCCGCTCTTCCAGACCGCCTCCGCCGATGACTCCCGGGTCTTCTTCACCGACACCTCGCGGCTGACCGAAGACTCCACCGCAACCCCCGTAAAGCCCGACCTTTACATGTGCGAAATCGAAGTCAAAGAAGGCGGGCTCGCGTGCGTCCTCACCGACCTCAGCGTCGACCCCAATTCCGGCGAGAGCGCCGACGTTCAGGGCGCTGTCATCGGCGCCTCCGCTGACGGCTCCGCCGTCTACTTCGTCGCCAACGGCGCCCTCACCGCCGGCGAAGGCGCCGTCCACGGCAACTGCACAGGAGGACTTGCCGCCAACCTCCAAGCCGCCAACTCCTGCAACCTCTATGTCTCCGACACCGCCAGCGCCAAAGCCAGGCTCGTCGCGGTCCTCTCCAACCGCGACTACCCCGATTGGCAGGCGGATGCTAACGACCTGAACCAGCTCGCCGCCCGCGTTTCCCCCGACGGGCGCTGGCTCGCCTTCTCCTCCCAGCGCCCCCTTACCGGCTACGACAACCGCGATGCCCACAGCGGCCAAGCCGACCAGGAGGTGTTCCTCTACCACGCGGGCGCCTCCGCCGGGGAAGCCGGAAAGCTCCTTTGCGCCTCCTGCAACCCGACCGGCGCCCGCCCGGCCGGCGTCTTTGACCGAGGCGGCCCCACTGGCCTCCTCGTCGATCGCCCCGGCATCTGGCAGGACCAGTGGCTGGCTGCCTCGATCCCCGGCTGGACCGCGATCGACGGCCTCCACGCCCTCTACCAGTCCCGCTACCTCTCGGACTCCGGACGCCTCTTTTTCAACTCCAGTGACGCCCTTGTCCCCCAGGACTCAAACGGCGTCATCGACGTCTACCAGTACGAGCCGCCGGGGGTGGGCGGCTGCACGGTATCCAGCCCCAGCTTCGGGGCGGCCTCGGGCGGCTGCATCGATTTGATCTCCTCTGGCGCCTCCCCCGAAGAATCCGCCTTCCTCGATGCCTCCGAAACGGGCAACGATGTTTTCTTCCTCACCGCTTCTCAACTGGCGCCGACCGACGTCGATGGCGCCCTCGACGCCTATGACGCCCACGTCTGCAGCGCCGAACGCCCCTGTCCGCCACCGCCTCTGCCTCCCCCGCCGACCTGCGAGGGCGACGCCTGTCAGCAGCCCGCCGTTCCCCCCAATGATCCCACCCCCGGCTCGCTCACCTTCAACGGGGCGGGGAACGTGCATCAAGCCAAGCCAAAAAAGCACAAGAAAAGGCACCACAAAAAGTCACACAAGAAGAAGACCCACAAGCGAGCCAGCTCCAAACACGGAGGTCACAAGTGAACACTCGAAGAGTTCACTCGTTGACCGATCCCACCGTGACGAAGGAGACCACCCGCATGACCCGGTTGGCCAGAATCATTTCCGTTTTCAATCTGCTCCGCACTCGACCGATCGAGGACGCAGAGACGCGCCGCGTCACGGGCGGCCGCAGCGCAGTCCCGCGACTAGCGCTGCTGGCCCTTCTCGCGACGACGGCCCTATTGCTAGTCGCGGGACCGGCCGCCGCGGCATCTCCTTGGTGGCATCTCAACCCCAGCGTCCGCCCCGCCACCATCCAACCGGGCGGCGAAGCCACCATCATCCTCCAGGCGCTCAACGTCGGCGACGCTCCCACCTCCGGCCCCATCACCCTAAGTGTGAACCTGCCACCCGGGGTGACGATCAAAAAAAACAAAAAAGGCGTTCCCCAGGTCTCCTTCTTCGGGCCGCTTCATGGCCCGGCGCACGTTGATCTCGGTCCCACCGGCCCCGACGCCGGCTTCGAACTCTGCAAAACCAGTGCCAGCCAGGTCACCTGCACGACAATGCCCGAAAACCCAGAACTCGCGTTTCTCGCCCAAATCGCCCCCTACGAACAGCTCGAAGTCCAGCTCCATGTAAAAGACGAAGGCGCCACCTCCGGCAGCGACTACACCGCCGAAGTCAGCGGCGGCGGATCCTCCAGCGTCTCGCGTCGGCGCCCGCTCACGATCAGCGAAGGCGAAACTCCCTTCGGGGCCGAAGACCTCTCGCTTTTGCCCGAAGAAGAGGGTGGTTCGCTTGACCCCCGCGCCGGCTCCCACCCCTTCCAGCTCACCGCCACCTTTAACCTCAACCAGAACGCCGATCCGAGCATGGGCCCGGCGCTGCCCAAGGATCTCAATTTCAAGCTGCCCCCAGGCCAGCTCGGCAATGTCACCACCCTGCCGAAGTGCACCGCCGCGCAGTTTTCGGCCCTGCTCAGAGGCAGCCCCAACCTCTGTCCCGACAACACTGTCCTTGGCGTTGCCTCGGTCACCATTTTCGAATCCGAAAGCCTCGGACTCATAACCCTCCCCGTACCCCTCTTTAATCTTGAGCCCAAGCGTGGCGAGCCCGCCCGCTTCGGCTTCGAGGCTCTAGCGACCCCCGTCATCCTCGACACCTCGCTGCGCTCTGGTCCCGGCGAAGACTACGGCGTCACCGTCAGCGCCGCCAACACCAGCCAGGTGATCAACTTCCTCTCCTCGACGCTCACTTTCTGGGGCGCCCCAGCCGACTCCCGCCATGGCGAATCACGCGGCTGGGGCTGCCTCGCCGGCGGCCATTGGGCAGAAGGAGGCAACGGCCTCACCTGTACTCCCTCCAGCCTGCCCAAACCGCCCGCCTTCCTCACCCTGCCCACCAACTGCTCGGCCCCCTTCGCCACTACGGCTGAAGGTGTCTCCTGGCCCAACCAGGCCAACCCTGCCGGCGCCACGTTTGCGCCTTTCCATTACTCCCTTGCCGACAACTCCGGCAACCCGCTCGGCCTCACCGCCTGCAACCAGCTCCCCTTTGCCCCCCAGGTCCACGCCGAACCGACCTCAAACGCGGCTACCTCGCCGACCGGCCTCAGCTTCGACATCAACGTCAACGACGAGGGCCTGCTGAACCCCGAAGGCCTCGCCCAGTCCCAGATCAAGAAAGCCGTGGTCACCCTGCCCCAGGGCTTCACCACCAATCCCTCGGTCGCCGAAGGGCTCAAGGCCTGCACCCAGGCCCAATACGAATCGGAAACCGTCAACTCCGAAGCCGGCACCGGCTGCCCCAACGAATCGAAGATCGGCGACGCCGAAATCGAAAGCCCCCTGGTCGAAGAAAAGGTGCTCGGCTCCCTCTTCGTCGCCACCCAGCACCAAAACCCCTACGACAACCTCCTCACCCTCTACCTGGTCGCCAAGAACCCCGAGATCGGCGTGATCGTCAAACAGGCCCTGAAGGTCACGCCGAACCTCCTCACCGGCCAGCTCACCACCGAAGTCGACGACATCCCCGAGCTGCCCTTCAGCCACTTCCGCCTCTCCTTCCGCCAGGGCCAGCGCTCACCGCTGGTCACCCCACCGGCTTGCGGCACCTACACCGTCGCCGCCGATCTCTACCCCTACTCCAATCCGCTCGTCCCGGTCCACGACGAAAGCTCATTCCAGATCACCCAAGGGCCGGATGGTCTCGGCTGCCCGAGTGGGGGAGTGCCGCCCTTCCACCCCGGCCTCGAAGCCGGCACGATCAACAACGCCGCCGGCACCTACTCCCCCTTCTACACCCACATCACCCGCAAAGACTCCGAACAGGAGATCACCCGCTTCTCGATCAAGCTGCCGCCCGGCGTGATCGGCAAACTCGCGGGCGTCAGCGAATGCAGCGATGCGGGCGTTGCCCACGCGAAAGCCCTCGAAATAGAAGGTGGCGGCGCCCTCGAGGAAGCCAACCCGTCCTGCCCCAAGAACTCCGAAGTCGGCCACTCCCTGGTCGGCAGCGGCGTCGGCAATGTCCTGGCATATGCGCCAGGCAAGCTTTACTTGGCCGGCCCCTACCACGGCAGCCAGCTATCGATCATCTCGATAACCGCCGCCAAGGTCGGCCCCTTCGACCTCGGCACGGTGGTGGTGCGCTTCGCCTTGAAGATCGACCCCGAAACGGCCGAAGTCTCGGTCGACGGCGCCCAGTCAGACCCGATCCCTCACATTGTCGATGGAATCCCGATCCACCTCCGCGACATCCGTGCCTACGTCGACCGCAAGGATTTCACGC
>JACDGU010000206.1 GCA_013821475.1 Solirubrobacterales bacterium | reverse complement strand
CGTCCGCCGACGTGCCGCCCGGTCAATTCCGGGCCGCGCCCTTGCCTCATCGATGTTGGATTCCCCCTGTTGGGGCTCCAGGTCAGGACTTCCACCTCCGATCTCAACGTCATGCTCGGCACACCCGGCCTCGCCCTCACCGGCCTCGGGCTGGCGCTGATGGCGGGGCTGAACCTGCACTCGGAATGGACGGCGCTGCTGGCCGGCTTCGTACTCAGCGGCATCGGCGTCGGCCTCGTCAACCCGGTGATCGCCGACGTCGCCCTCAGCGTCGTCCCCAAAGAGCAGAGCGGCATGGCGGCGGGGATCAACGACACCTTCCGCCAGGTCGGAATCGCCGTCGGCATCGCCGCCTGGGGAGCGATCTTCCTCGGCTCCGGCGCGACCAAGGCCCAGGAAGTCGCCGGCAACGGCCTCGGCGGCGGCGAAGCGCGCGAACTGGTCGAAGCGACCTCCTCGGGGGCGCTGGGGCAGGCACTCGCCGCCGTCCCCCAGCAGGCCCGCGAGCTGACCCGCAACGCCGCCGAACAGGGCTTCATCCAGGGCCTCAACCAGATCCTCGTCCTCGGCGCGATCCTCTCCTTCGCCGGCTCGGCGCTGGCGCTGTGGCTGGTCCGCGAGAACGAGATCGAACGCGAGACGCTGGCCGGCACGCCGATCGAGTCCGAGGCGGCCCCGGCGCCCGAGCCGGTGCGCGCCTGATCTGAGGAGACTGAGGCGCATTTCCCCGCCATATGGAAGGGTAAGGCGCCTCGGCCCCCCGGGGCGCCGGTCAAATACGCTGCCCCGCATGAGACTCGTCACCTATGATGCCGGCGACGGCCCCCGCGCCGGGGTGCTCGAGGACGAGCGCGTCGTCGACGCCTGGGCCGCGCTCGGCGAACCGCACCGGGGCAGCCTGCGCGAGCTGATCGCCGGCGGCCATGTCGACGACCTGCGGGCGAGCTTCGGCAACACCGGGACGCCCGCCCATCCGCGCGGCTCGGTCAGCCTGCTGCCGCCGATCCCCGACCCGGACAAGATCGTCTGCATCGGCCTCAACTACGTCAAACACGCGGCCGAGGGCGGCTTCGAGCCGCCCGAGAGCCCGACGATCTTCGCCAAGTACCGCAACGCGCTGGCGCCCGCCGGATCGACCGTGCTGCTGCCGCGCAACAGCCGCAAGGTCGATTACGAGGCGGAGGTCGCCTTCGTCCTCGGCCGCCAGGCGAAGGGAGTCGACGAGGCGCAGGCGCTCGACTACGTCGCCGGCTACACGCTGCTCAACGACCTCTCGGCGCGCAACCTCCAGTTCGCGACGCCGCAATGGATGTCCGGCAAGGTCTTCGACGGCTCCGCGCCCTGCGGGCCGGCGCTGGTCACGCCAGACGAGGCCGGGCCGCATGACGCGATCGAGATCAAGCTGACCCTGAACGGCAAGCAGATGCAGGCCGACTCGACCGCGAACCTGATCTTCGGCGTGCCGCAGCTGCTCGCCCACCTCTCGAGCCTGATGACGCTGGAGCCGGGCGACATCGTCTCGACCGGCACCCCGGACGGGGTCGGCAGCCTCCGGGATCCCAAGGTCTGGCTGGCCAAGGGCGATGAGATCTCGATCGAGTCGCCGACCCTCGGCCGGCTCGACACCAAGATCTCCGCTTAGGGCGTCCGGCCCGGCGGGATCTCGTTCGCCTTCGCCGGCAGCGAGGCCGAGAGCGGCCGACGCGCCGGCTGGGCGCGGCTGCTGGCGGCGCCCGTCTGCGTCGTCCCCGCCGCCCAGTTCATCCGGTAGGGGACGAGCTGCAGCAGCGCTTCCCAGGTCGTCGTCCCGACCTGGCCGTCGGCCGGCAGGCCGCGCCCTTCCTGGAAGGCCTTGACGGCGGCGATCGTCTGCTTGCCGTAGAGGCCGTTGACGGCGACTTCCTCGCCCGCCGCGACCAGGTGCTCCTGCGCCCAGACGACGATGTCGCCCTTGCTGCCGCGCTTCAGCAGCGGCTGAGTCAGGTCCTGGCGGAAGCCGGTCACCGGCCGCAGAGCGCCGGCGGCGCCGAGCGCGCCCCACTCCTGGCCGCTCGTTTCCTGCCAGTCCCACCAGCTCGGCGGCAGGCCGCCATAGGAGGCGGCGAAGCGGCGGAACTGCTTCAGCGGGCCGTTGCCGGGGGCTTCGTAGGTCTGGCCGATCGGGTAGATCGGGTGGCCCCAGAGGCGGTTGTAGAGATAGGTGTGCTCGTACACCGCGTGGATCGAGGTGCCGATCGTCTTCCAGTACATCTGCGGCTGGTTGTAGGTGGCGCCGCCCGGGCCGAAGAAGACCGAGTAGGGGAACGAGGGGTGGTAGTCGACGTAGGGGAAGCCCGCCAGGGAGAGCGGGAAGGTGGCGCCGATGCGCGCCCGCAGCGAGCGGATGTAGCGGTCGGCGGAGGCGTATTTGCCCTCGTAGTCGCCCTCGGCGTCGATCACCAGGCAGTCGGCGCCGCGGGCCACCGAGCTCGCCCCGACCCTGGCCTCGGCGGCCGGGTGGTCGCCGTAGACGAACTGCCAGGCGCAGACGTCGAGACCGCCGGCATGGAGCTGGGAGACGAGCGACTTGTTGAATTGGCTCCAGAGCGTGCCGCCGTCGCCGGACTTGACGTAGACGGTGCCGATGTCGTTGGCCTTGGCGCGGGCGGCGATCGCCGCGCTGCTGCCGCCCTCGGACTTGGAGACGTACCAGATCCACATCCCCTGGCGGTCGAACGGGGTGTTGCTGATCACCGGGGCTTCTTCTAGTTCACCGCCGGCGCCACCGGTGCTCGCGGCCGCCGAAGCGGGCAGCTGGGCCAGCGCCGCGAGGGCGGCGAGGAGCAGGAGCAGCGCCAGCGACCGGCGGCGGCTCTGGGTCTGAGTGGGGCTCACTTCTCCTCGCAACACGATCGGGGCCAGGGCGCTGCGGGGCCGGACCCCGCGCTTAATATGGACAGCCTTCCGTACGTCCTACCCCGGCAGTTGGATATCCCTCCCCCTCGCAAGATCCTGTGCGCCCTCGCCCTCACGGCGGCGATGCTGTGCGCGCTGCCCGGCGTCGCGGCGGCGGCGAAGCAGCAGCGAATCGCCCACGCCGGCCTCTCCCAGGCCGGGCGTGAGCTGGTCTTCAGCGTCCGCACCGCGAAGCCGGTCGCGATCGGCAAGCTCGAAGCCCGTCCCGACACCCGACGCGCCGCCTCGCGCTACCTCTGCCTGGCGCTGAGCCGGCCCGGCCACAGTGGCGAGCTGCGGCTCTGCCTCGGCGGCAAGCGCCCGCGGGCGAGGATCGGCCAGGAGCTGGTCAACGGCGCCGGCAAGCCGATCGAGAAGAGCAGCGTGCGGGCGACGGTGAAGCGCCCGAGCGCCGACAAGCTGGTCGTCGCCATCCTCCCCGGCGAGGCCGGCCTCGCTCCGCGCCACTACGGCTGGCGGGCGCTGCAGAGC
>JACDGU010000053.1 GCA_013821475.1 Solirubrobacterales bacterium | reverse complement strand
GGCTCGCCCTGACCGACTACGCGACCATGGAACGGGCCGCAGCGAACCCGGCCGGGCACTTCGAGCACGTGATCCTGGTCGACCCGCCGACCTCTGCCCGGGCCGCCGAGCTGGTCGCTGCGGCGCGCGAGGACTGGGATGAACCGGGAGCGGGGGAGGGCGCGCCCGGTTTCCTCCACCCCAGCTGGACCGAGGCCGAGCTGCCGTTCTCGCTGCAGGCACTCGCAGAGCGGTTTCCGACCCGTAACGGGGTCGGGCGGATCTACCGGGCGCTGCGCGAGGCCGGCGAGGCAAGCGGCGTGGAGCTGCGCGAGGCGCTGGCCGGAGGCGGTGCCCACCCGCTCGCGCCCGAGACCGCCGCCCGCAGTTTCCGCGTCCTGCGCGAGCTGGATCTCGTCTCAGGCGAGCCGAATCGCGGCGACGGAGCCGTCGGCGTCGTATCCTCAGAGGGGACGGATCTGGAGCGCTCAGCCGCGTTCCGCGCCTACAGCGACGAACTCTCGGAGACACAGCAATACCTCGAAAGACGCAAACAGCCGTAGAGCACTCCGAGCTCCTCGCCGATCTCTTCGCGGTGATCGAGGAGTTCGACTCGACGCCGAGCGAAAACGGCGCCGCAGGCGAGGGCGGCACCGCGGTGGCGGTGGCGACGATCGACCGCGCCGCGATCGAGCGCGCCTTCAACTTCGCCTGCGAGCGCCACGCCGACCAGATGCGCTACTCGGGCGACGAGTTCATCACCCACCCGGTCGGGGTCGCCCAGGTCTGCGCCGGGATGCGGCTCGACACCGAGACGCTCTGCGCCGCCCTGCTCCACGACACGGTCGAGGACACCAGCGCCAGTCTCGACGACGTCCGCGAGGAGTTCGGCGAGGAGATCGCCCAGCTCGTCGACGGCGTCACCAAGCTGACCGGGATGACCTTCGAGAGCCGCGACGAGCGCCAGGCGGAGAACTACCGCAAGATGATGGTGGCGATGGCCACCGACGTCAGGGTGATTCTGATCAAGCTGGCCGACCGCCTCCACAACATGCGCACTCTGGGCGCGTTGCCGAAGCAGAAACAGACGGCGAAGTCACACGAGACGCTGGAGATCTACGCTCCGCTCGCCCACCGGCTTGGGATCCATGCGATCAAGTGGGAGCTGGAGGACCTCGCCTTCGCGACCCTGCACCCGCGCAAGTACGCCGAAATCAAACAGCTGGTCGCCCAGCAGCGCGACGAGCGCGAGAGCTACGTCACCGACGCCGGCCAGTTCCTCTCCGAGGAGCTCGAGCAGGTCGGGATCGAGGCCGAGATCTCGGGCCGCGCCAAGCACTTCTACTCGATCTACACGAAGATGGCGAAGAAGGGCCGCGAGTTCAACGAGATCTTCGACCTCACCGCGATGCGGGTAATCGTCGGCTCGGTCAAGGACTGCTACGGCGCGATCGGCGTCATCCACTCGATCTGGAAGCCGCTGCCCGGCCGCTTCAAGGACTTCGTCGCGATGCCGAAGGCGAACATGTACCAGGCGCTGCACACGACGGTGATCGGCCCCGAGGGCAAGCCACTCGAGATCCAGATCCGGACCGAGGAGATGCACAAGCTCGCCGAGTACGGGATCGCCGCCCACGTCGCCTACAAAGAGGGTGGCGGCCGCGACCCCAACCGCGAGAAGATGACCTGGCTGCGGCAGCTGGTCGAGGCCGAGGGCGAACAGGACCCGGCCGAGTTCCTCGAGTCGCTGAAGGTCGACCTCTTCGAGGACGAGGTCTTCGTCTTCACCCCGAAGGGCGAGGTGAAGAACCTCTCCGCCGGCTCGACTCCGCTCGACTTCGCCTACGCGGTCCACACCGACGTCGGCCACAGCTGCGTCGGCGCCAAGGTCAACGGCTCGATCGTGCCGCTGCACTACCAGCTGCGCTCGGGTGACATCGTCGAGGTGCTGACCGCGAAGCAGAAGCGCGGCCCCTCGCTCGACTCGCTGAAGCTGGTGCGGACCAGCCGCGCCCGCAACAAGATCCGCGCCTGGTTCAAAGAGGAGCGCCGCGAGGACGCCGAGCGCGACGGCCGCGAGGGACTCGAGGAGGCGCTGCGCAAGCGCGGGCTGCCGATGCAGAAGGTCGCCGGCTCGCCGCTCCTGACCGACGTGATCCGCGAGATGGGCTTCCGCAAGGGAACCGAGTTCTACATCGCCCTGGGCCAGGGCAAGATCTCGACCAAGACCGCGGCCAACAAGGTGATGCAGCGCCTGAAGGCGGGCGAGGCAGTCGATGAGGAGTCCCCGAACGGCCTCGTCGACGGCCGCGAGGACCACGCCCGCCGGACCAAGGACGCGGCCAACTACGGGATCGCCGTCAAGGGCGTCGACAGCGTCTCGGTGCGGCTCGCCAAGTGCTGTCGCCCGGTGCCCGGCGACGAGATCGCCGGCTACGTCTCGCTCGGCCGCGGGATCACCATCCACCGCGCCGACTGCAAGAACGTGAAGGCGCTGAAAAAGGCTCCCGAGCGCTTCGTCGACGTCAGCTGGGAAGGTGACAACGAGGCCTCCTATCGGGTCGAGCTGCAGATCGACGCCTACGACCGCACCCGCCTGCTCGAGGATCTCTCGCGGACCTTCTCGGAGGCCGGGATCAACATCATCGGCGCCTCCTGCACGACCAACCACCCGATGGTCAAAAACAGGTTCGTGATCGAGGTCGGAGACACCGAGCAGCTCAAGCACTGCATCTCCCGCCTCCGTAACGTCGAGTCGGTGTTCGACGCTTACCGGATAACCCCCGCCGCCTGATCGACGGCAAGGCGGAGAGGGGGAATCGATGCCTCTGACCGTCGCGGTGACCGGCCCGACCGGCGAGATCGGCCTGCCGCTGATGGAGGCGCTCGAGCGCGACCCCGGGGTCGAGTCCGTACTGGGGATGGCGCGCCGGCCCTTCGAGCCGGCCGCGGCTGGGTGGGAGAAGGTGTTTTACCGGCGCGGCGACATCCTCGACCGCGGCTCGCTGGCGGCCCTGTTCGACGGCGCCGATGTCGTCGTCCACCTCGCGTTCGCGATCTTCGGCTCGCGTGAGCAGACGCGGCGGGTCAACCTCCAGGGCTCGCGCAACGTCTTCGAAGCAGCGGTCGCGGCGGGGGTGAAGCGGCTGGTCTACGCCTCCTCGGTCGCCGCCTACGGCTTCCATGCCGGCAACCCGCCGCTGCTGACCGAGGGTGTTCCCGCCCGCGGCAGCGAGAGCCTCTACTACTCCGCCCAGAAGGCGGAGCTGGAGTCGGCGCTGAGCGAGATCGTCGCCGGCAGCGAGGTCGACGTCTACGTGGTCAGGCCCTGTGTGGTTGCCGGGCCGCGGGCGACGATGCTGGTCCAGCAGGTGGTCAAGAGCGCCCGTTTCGGCGATCCGCTGCCGGCGCTGCGCCGTGGCCTCGGCCGGCTGCCGCTGGTGCGTCCGGTGCTGCCCGACGCCGGGGTGCCGATCCAGCTCGTCCACCACGACGACGTCGCCAGGGCGCTGGGCGCCGCGATCGCCGGCGTGGGTCCACCCGGCGCCTACAACCTCGCCGGCAAGGGCGAGGTCAGCGTCGCCGAGATCGCCGCCGCGATCGGCTGGCGCTCGGTTCGGGTCCCGGGCCCGGCGGTCGGCCTCGGCGCCGGCCTGGCGAAGCGGCTCAGCTTCGTCTCGCCCCAGCTCGAGTGGGCAGCCGCCTTCGCGACGCCGGTGCTGATGGACGCCGGCAAGGCGCGTCGCGAGCTTGGTTGGGATCCCCACTTCGATGCCCCGGAGACTCTGCTGCAGACCGCGATCTCGGCCCGCGAAACCGGCCTGCTCGACTGATCGCCGCTAGGCGACGATCGTCAGCGCGCCGGGCTCGGCCTTGAGCTCGACCCTTGTGCGGTCGCCGATGTAGTCGCCATCGACCTGCAGGGGGAAAGGCTTCGGGGCGCCCTGCTTGTCCTCGGAGAGCGAGGTGATGGTCGCCCGGGCGACGTCGTCGAGGTGGGTGACCTGCTTGTGGCCTGCGGCCGGCCGACCATTGCTCAGCAGCCGGGTGATCAGGGTCGGCATGTCGCGCTGAGCGGCGCGTTTGAGGACCCCGATCGAGAGCGTGCCATCGTCGATCGCGATCCCCTCGCAGACCCGGATCGGGCGGCTGGCGAAGTAGGTGAGGGGATCGGAGTTCTGGACGATCGCGGTCACTCCTTCGACCGGCTCGCCGACATCGGTCTCGACCCGGACGCGGACCGAGTTGAGCAGATACCGGCGGTAGAAGCCCGAGATCCCGGCCCAGCTGTAGTAGTACGGGCCGGCTTTCGACTTCAGCTTCGGGTGTTCGTCGACCCGGCGCACCACGGTCGCGTCGAGTCCCACCCCGCAGGCGAAGACGAAGTGGCGCTCGTCGACCTTGCCGAGGTCGATCTTGCGCGGCGCCCACTCGTCGGCGAGCGAGAGCAGGTGCTCGGTCGCATCGACCACGTCGTTGGGGATCCCCAGGGTGCGGGCGACGACGTTGGTCGAGCCACCGGGCAGGATCGCGACCGGCAGGTCGGTGCCGGCGAGCCCGTTGACGACCTCGTTCAGGGTGCCGTCGCCACCGAAGGCGACGACCACGTCGTAGCCGCCGTCGCGCGCCTCGCGGCCGATCTCGGTTGCATGGTTCTGAGCCTCGGTCGAGACTGCCTCGACCTCGTAGCGGCCCTGCAGGGCGTAGACGACAAGGTTGCGCAGCCGGTCGGAGACGGTGGTCGCGTAGGGATTGACAATCACCAACATCCGTTTCTTCGCAGGCTTGCGGTGTCTGCGAGTGCGAAGGTGGGCCGCCACCAGCTCAGCGTATTGCGCGCGCTCCGCCGCCGCTTCTCGGTGCTCAACGAGGTCTCCCGCAGTTGGGTTCCTCCCGAAGAAGATGCGCAGCAGGGGTGCAGTCACCCAGGCGAAGATCGCTCAGGCTGCGCAGGAGGCGCTCAAGGGCCAGACCGGCGCCAAAGGTGCGCAGGGCGTGGCCGGCCCACAGGGACCGAAAGGCGACACCGGCGCCAAGGGTTCGGACGCCTCCGCGTTACTCCTCGCGCGGGTCAACGGGGTGCCGCAGAACACGGCCAGCTATTACGGCTCGCCGAGCGGCACCAGCACCTCGACCCCGACCATCGGCAACGTCAAATATGCTGACCCCGTTTACGACGCCGGTCAAACTCGACGGCTTCAGCGTCTCCACCAACGCCCCGATCGGCAACTCTGGCTGCATCGTCCCGGGGGCATGCCTCGAGATCGTTCAGCTCCTCGTCAACGGTGAACCGACGGCCCTGACCTGCGTAATCCCGTTCGCCGGGACGATCTGCAGCTCGGGGGGCGCCAGCGTCACGGTGCCGGCGGGGTCCGAGCTCGCGATCAAGGCTGCCCAGGCCGGAGGCAGCAGCGGTTCGTTCGACATGTCGCTCGGGAGTGCGGAAGAGGGCTTAGCCGGTTGCTTCGAAGCGGATCACGTTGCCGCCGTCGACCTCGCGCACCCGGCCTTCGTTCTGGAGGATGTCGGTGTGGCCGATCACCTCGGAGAGGGTGAGGAAGGCCTGGGTGACTGCGACGTTGCCCCAGATCGCCTGGGCCAGCTCGTAGCCGGTGCTGGTCCGCTCGGCGATCAGCTTGTAGATCTTCTCCTTGCGGCGCTCGTGCGAGGCGAGGCGGGAGTCGATCAGGGCGACGTGGTCGGTGATCGGCTCGCCGTGGCCGGCGAAGAGGATCTCGGCCGGCATCGCCCGGGTCTTCTTCATCGAGTCGATGTAGGTGATCAGCGACTGGGTGCGGGTGCTCGATCCGTCGAGCGGGCGGCTGATCAGCGGGTTCGAGGAGATGTTCGAGATCAGGTGGTCGCCGCAGAAGAGGAGCTTGCGCTCGGCGTCCCAGAAGAGCGTGTCGGAGGGGCTGTGGCCGGGCCGGTGCAGCGTCTGCAGACGGCGGTCGCGAAGGACGATCTCCTCGCCGTCGGCGAGCGGCTTGGTCACGACCGCGTGCGAGCCCCAGTCGCGGAAGCTGCGCGAGACGCCCTGCAGGGCGACGGTCACGTCCTCGGGGATGCCGTTGTGGAGCATGATTTCGACCGCGAACTCGTCCTCTAACTCGGCGTCCTCGTCGAAGGCCGCGAGGCGGTTGGCGGCGGCTCCGATCGCCGCCACCTCGGCCCCGGAGTGCTCGACCAGGATCTCGACCAGGCCGATGTGGTCGATGTGCTGGTGGGTGATGACGATCAGATCGAGGTCGTCGATCGAGTGGTCGCGCTCGTTCAGCATCCGGGTCAGCTCGTCGAGCGACTTGCCGGAGTTGGGGCCGGTGTCGATCAGGGTCAGCGGCTCGTCCTCGATCAGGTAGCAGTTGATCCGCCCGACGGCGAACGGGGTCGGCACCGGCAGGCAGTGGACGCCGGCCAGCGCTGCCTGCTCAAGCGCCTGCTCGGGGGCCAGGGTCAAGAGCGGATCAGCTCCAGGATCTCCTCGCGGCGGCGCTCCATGTCCTCGCGCGAAATCAGCGACTCGAGATTGAGCCGCAGTAGTGGCTCGGTGTTGGAGGGGCGGACGTTGAAGTGCCAGTCGGGGAAGTCGATCGAGACGCCGTCGAGGTGGGTCACCTCGGCCCCCTCGCCGTAGCGCTGCTCGATCTCGGCCATCTTCGCCGCTTGATCAGCGACCTCGGAGTTGATCTCGCCGGAGATGAAGTACTTGGAGCGGAACTCGTCGATCAGCTCGCCGAGGCCGCGGCCGTCGACCGAGAGCAGCTCCAGCATCAGCAGTGCCGGGATCGTGCCCGAGTCGGCGCACCAGAAGTCGTGGAAGTAGTAGTGGCCGGACACCTCGCCGCCGAAGGCCGCGTCCTCCTCGCGCATCCGCGCCTTGAAGAAGGCGTGGCCGACCCGCGAGAGTTCCGAGCGCCCGCCCTCGGCGGCGACCAGGTCCGGGACCGCGCGGCTGGAGCGCGGGTCGTAGAGGATCGTCGCCCCGGGGTTCTTGCGCAGGACCGAGCGGGCCAGCAGGGCGCAGATGAAGTCGCCGTCGCAGAACTCGCCGCTGGAGTCGATGAAGAAGCAGCGGTCGGCGTCGCCGTCCCAGGCGATGCCGAGATCGGCGCCGGTCGCCTGGACCCGATCCATGACCATCCGCCGGTTCTCCTCCAGCAGCGGGTTCGGCTCGTGGTCGGGGAACTCGCCGTCGGGGACGAAGTACATCTTCTCCAGCTCGAGCGGCAGCTTCTCCAGGATCGGGCCGACCATCGGCCCGCCCATCCCGTTGCCGCCGTCGACCACCACCTTCATCGGCACCACCTTTGCCGGGTCGATGAAAGAGAGCGCGTGGGCTCGGAACTCCGCCCAGATGTCGACCTCCTCGAGCGCGCCGTCGCCGGGCGCGGTCCCCAGCCCGGCTTCGATCTCGGCCTTGACGTCGCCGATGCCGGCGTCGCCGGAGAGCGGCAGCGCGCCCTCGCGGACCAGCTTGACACCGGTGTAGGCCTTGGGGTTGTGGGAGGCGGTGACCATCGCGCCGCCGTCGAGCCGACGTGAGCCGACCAGGTGGTAGAGCATCTCGGTCGCGACCATGCCGGCGTCGAGCACCGTCGCGCCCTCGAAGATCATCCCGTCGCGCAGCTCCGCCGCCATCCTCGGCGCCGTCAGACGCATGTCGCGGCCGAGGCCGATCCGCAGCTCGCCGACCGGCTTCTCGCGCAGGCGGCCGATGACGCGGGCGAAGGCGCGGCCGATCGCGTGGGCGGTGGTCTCGTCCATCTCCGAGCCGTAGAGGCCGCGGATGTCGTAGGCCTTGAAGATCCCGGCCGGGGCAAGCGGCGCCTGCTCGCTCAAAAGGCTCCCTTCAGCGCGTCGTAGCTCTGCTCGATCGACTGCGGCATCACTTTGGTGTCGGCGATCACCGGCATGAAGTTGTTGTCGCCCGCCCAGCGCGGCACCACGTGCATGTGGATGTGGTGCTCGACGCCGGCGCCGGCGACCCGTCCCTGGTTGAAGCCGACGTTGTAGCCGTGAGGGTCGTAGGCGCTCTCGAGCCGGTCCATCGCCTTCTGGGCGAGGCCCATCATCTCGGCGAGGGTCTCGACCGAAATCTCCTGCAGGCGGCCGATGTGCTCGTAGGGCGCCACCATCAGGTGCCCGTTCGTGTACGGGTAGAGGTTGAGGATCACGAAGCAGCTCTGGGCCCGGTGGACAATCAGGTTCGCCTCGTCGTCACCCGCCCGCGGCTTGGCGCAGAAGATGCACTCCTCCTCGTTGTCCTTGGACGCGTCCTTCACGTAAGCGAGGCGCCAGGGCGCCCAGATGCGGAAATTTGCCACGGGTCACTCATCCTAGTCAGGCGGGAATCGCTCAGAGCCAACCGCGTTTGCGGAAGTAGCCGACCAGGCTGAGCAGGATCAGGAACATCGCCCCGATCACGATCCAGAAGGCGATGATGCTGTCCTGGCCGGGGACCCGCACGTTCATGCCCCAGATGCTCGCGATCAGGGTCAGCGGCAGGATCACGACGCTGATCGAGGTGAGGACTCGGAGGATGTCGTTGAGGCGGTGCGAGATCACCGACTCGTTGGTCTCCTCGAGCGCCTCGGCGACCTCCTTGTAATTTTCGAGCATGTCCCAGATCCGCTCGTGGGCGTCGACGATGTCGTCGAAGTAGATCTCGAGGTCGAAGTCGGTGGAGAGGTAGCGCTGCTTGACTTTCTCGAGGTCGCGCAGGACCGGCCGCTGGGGCCGGATCACCTTGCGGAAGTTGATGATCTCCTGCTTGACGTTGGAGATGTCGCGGACGACCTCGTCGGCGGCGCCCTCGAAGATGTCGTCCTCGAGCGCGTCGAGCTTGTTGCCGATCTTGCGCAGCATCGGGAAGCAGTAGTCGAAGCTGTCGTCGACCAACCGGTAGAGCAGGTAGCCGGAGCCGCGCGAGAAGAGCTGCTCGCGCAGGTCCTCTTTGCTGCGGCAGCGCTCGAACAGGTACTCGACCGGCTGCAGCGGCTGGTTTGGCAGCGTGATCAGGTAGTCGGGACCGACGAAGAGGTCGAGCTCGCCGGCGCCGAGGCGCTTGGCGGCACGGTCGAAGACGGGCAGGTGGAGGACGATGAAGAGGTAGTCGTCGTAGACGTCGATCTTCGGACGCTGGTTGCGCGAGAGGACGTCCTCGAGGTCGAGGGCGTGGAAGTCGAAGTGCTCCTCGAGCCAGGCACGCTCCTGGGCACCGGGATGCTCGATGTTGACCCAGCGCAGGCCGGAGGACTCGATCTGCTCGATCTGTGGGCCTTGCGGCTCAGCTGGGGCGGGGCCGACGAGATCGCCGCGCCGGCCTGGCCGTCGCAGCCTTGGTTTCGGAAGGTTCGGCATCGCTCGGGCCATTCGTCTCGTCGCACAGCGGTTTCATGCTGCGCCTAGGTTAGCCGTCCCGCCTGCCTGAAAAGCCTTTGCCGGTGCCTGGTAGGCTTCACCCAACATAAGCGCCACATCTAGAGGGGTGGAGGGACTGGCCCAGTGAAACCCCGGCAACCAACTTGAGCTTCGGCTCGAGGAGAGGTGCCAACTCCAGCAGGTCGCCGTATCGGGCCTGGAAGATGTGGGGGATGTCCGATCGGACCTCTGCCCCACACAAGGCGGAGGTTTTTTTCGTGAAAGTCGAAAAGAGGATCGGATGTCAATCGAAAGTCTGAAGTGCAAGGAGTGCGGCACCGCTTACGAGCTCGGTGCCCTCTACGTCTGCGAACGCTGTTTCGGCCCGCTCGAGGTCGCCTATGACTTCTCGGACCTGGACCCGGTCGAGACCAGACGGCGGATCCAGGCGGGTTCGCAGGGAATCTGGCGCTACGCCGATTTCCTGCCCTTCGAGGGCAGGCCCAACGACCCGCTGGAGCCGGGGCTGACGCCGCTGGTCAAGGCCGACCGCCTGGCCGAGCGGCTCGGGCTCGACGCCGAGCTGTGGATCAAGAACGACGCCGCCAACCCGACCCACTCGTTCAAGGACCGGGTCGTCGCCGTCGCCGTCGCCAAGGCCCAGGAGCTCGGCTTCGACACCGTCGCCTGCGCCTCGACCGGCAACCTCGCCAACGCGGTCGCCGCGCATGCGGCGGCTGCCGGCCTCGACTCCTACGTCTTCGTCCCCGCCAACCTCGAGGAGCAGAAGCTGCTGGCGACCGGTGTCTACGGGACCAACCTGGTCGGCGTCCGCGGCAACTACGACGACGTCAATAGGCTCTGCACCCAGCTCGCCGAGACCCATCCCTGGGCCTTCGTCAACGTCAACCTGCGGCCCTACTACGCCGAGGGCTCGAAGACGCTCGCCTACGAGACGGTCGAGCAGCTGGGCTGGGAGCTTCCCGACCGGGTCGTTGTCCCGATCGCCTCGGGCTCGCTCTTCACCAAACTCGGTCGCGGCTTCCAGGAGTGGCTCGACGTCGGCCTCGTCTCCGGCTCGCAGCCGATCTTCAACGGCTCCCAGGCCGAGGGCTGTAGCCCGGTTGCGACCGCCTTCAGCGAAGGCTGGGACGTCTGCAAGCCGCAGAAGCCGGACACGATCGCCAAGAGCCTGGCGATCGGCGATCCCGCCGACGGCCCCTACGCGATCGAGCACGCCCGCGCGACCAGCGGCGCCGTCGAGTCGGTCACCGACGCCGAGATCCGCATCGGGATCAAACTGCTCGCCGAGACGACCGGGATCTTCACCGAGACGGCGGGCGGCGTCACCGTCGGAGTCCTCCGCAAGCTCGCCGAACGCGGCGAGATCGCCAGCGGCGAGCGGGTCGTCGTCTACATCACCGGCGAGGGACTGAAGACGCTCGACGCCACCCGCGATACGTTCCAGATGCACGAGATCGACCCCGACCTCGAGAGCTTCGAGGCCGAGTTCCGCCAGGAGGTGGCCGCCTAGATGTCAATCACCGTCAAGATCCCGACCCAGCTGCGCGCAGCGACCGGGGGGGAATCCGAAGTCGAGGTCAGCGGCGCCACCGTCGGCGAGGTGCTCGACGCGGTCTTCGAGGCCTACGGCGACCTGCGCGAGCGGATCACCCAGGACGGCGACCTGCGCCGCTTCGTCAACGTCTACGTCTCCGGCGAGGACATCCGCTTCCAGCAGGGCCTGGAGACGGCGATCGAAGACGGGGCCGACGTCACGATCCTCCCGGCAGTCGCCGGCGGCTGACGCGCGTGGCGCTGCGCATTTCGGCGTCCTCGGTCGCTCGCGTGCAGAGCACGCTTCGCTCTCTGCGTCCTTGAACTGCTTGGCCACACACGCCAGCCGGGACTGATGAAAAGGCCACCAGTGGTCATCCTCTGCGGGGGGCGAGGGACCCGGTTGCGAGAGCGGACCGAGTCGGTGCCGAAGGCGCTGGTCGAGATCGGGGCGCGGCCGATCCTCTGGCACGTGATCCAGATTTACGCGGCGCAGGGGTTCGAGCGCTTTCTGCTCGCCACCGGCTACCTCGGCGAGGCGATCGAGGAGTTCGCCGCCGCCGAGCGCTGGCCCGCCGGAGTCGAGGTCGAGTGCGTCGACACCGGACTTGACACCCCGACCGGTGGCCGCATCAGCAAGCTGGGGCCGCTGCTGCGCGGCGGTCCCTTCTGTGCCACCTATGTCGACGGCGTGGCCGATGTCGACCTCGAGGCGCAGCTCGAGTTCCACGCCGGCCACGGGGCGCTGGCAACGGTGACCGTGGTCCAGCCCGACCTGCAGTGGGGGGTCGCGGAGCTCGACGGCGACCGGGTCAGCGGCTTCGTCGAGAAGCCACGCAGCGAGCGCTGGATCAACGGCGGCTTCTTCTGCTTCGGGCCGGGCGCCCTCGCCTATCTCGACGAGGGGAGTGTGCTGGAGCGTGAGCCGCTCGGTCGCCTCGCCGGCGAGGGTCAGCTGCGGGCCTATCGCCACCACGGTTTCTGGGACTGCATGGACACCTACAAGGACGCCGTCGTCCTCAACGACCTCTGGAGTGCCGGCGAAGCCCCCTGGCGGATCTGGGAACCGGCGCCGGTCGACGCGAGGTGAAGCGGGCGCTGCTCACCGGCGGGCACGGTTTCGTCGCCTCGCACCTGGCTCGGGCGCTGCTCGAGCGCGGCGACGCGGTCACCGTGCTCGATCTGGCGCCGCCACCGCTGTCCGGGTTGGCGTTGCAGGGGATCGAGTCCGAGGTCGATCTCGTCCAGGCCGACCTGCGCGATGCCGGCCTGGTCGGCGCCACGGTTGAGGATGCCGAGTTCGACGTCGTCTTCCACCTCGCCGCGCAGACCCTGGTCGGGCCGGCGATGGCCGACCCGACGCCGACCTTCGAGACCAACGTGCGCGGCACCTGGACGTTGCTCGAGGCCTGCCGCCGTGCCGACGTGCCGGCCGTGGTCGTCGCCTCCTCCGACAAGGCGTACGGCCCCAGCGAGGAGCTTCCCTACCGCGAGGACATGCAGCTGCGGCCGGCATCGCCCTACGAGGCCAGCAAGGCGGCTGCTGACGCGATCGCGCTCTCCTATCGACCCGCCTACGGCCTGCCGGTTGCGGTCACCCGCTTCGCCAACATCTACGGTGGCGGCGACCTCAACTTCTCGCGCCTGATCCCGGAAGCGATCGTCGCCGCCCTCGCCGGCCGGCGGCCGCAGATCCGCTCCGACGGCAGCCCCGAACGCGACCTGCTCTACGTCGACGACGCCGTCGCCGCCTACCTGGCGGTCGAGCACGCGGTCGGAGCCGGCGGACGGGCGGCGGGGGAGGCGTTCAACGCCGGCGGCGAGCGTCCCCACTCGGTCGCCGAGGTGCTGGAGACGATCGTCGAGGTCTCGGGATCGGAGGCCGAGCCGGCGTACCTCGGCACCGGCAACCCCGCCGGTGAGATCGACCGCCAGTACGTCGACTCGACGAAGCTGCGCGAGCTGACCGGCTGGCGCCCGGCGATCTCGCTTCGCGACGGGTTGATCCATACCCTGGACTGGTACCGCGACCACCCGGAGGTGAGGCCCTGATGTGCGGTCGCTTCACGGTCACGACCAAGGACACGAAGAAGATCGCCGACCGCTTCCAGGTCGAGCTCGAGAGAGCGCTGGAGCGAAAGAGCGGCAGCGGCGAGCCGCCGCCGCCGACGAAGGAGCGGGCGGAGAAAGCCGAGCGTGGGACGGGACGCTTCAACGTCGCCCCGACCCAGGAGATCCTCGTCGTCCGCTCCTCGCCCGATCCCGAGCAGGCGGCCGCCGGCGAGCGTGAGGCGCGGCTGATGCGCTGGGGCCTGGTGCCGCGCTGGGCGAAGGACCTCAAGGTCGGCTACCGGATGATCAACGCCAAAGCCGAGAACCTCGACTCCAGCCGCGCCTACTCGCCGCTGGTAGGCAAGTACCGCCACCGCTGCCTGATCGTCGCCGACGGCTTCTACGAGTGGATGGTGGCCGAGGATCCCAAGCAGCCGCGCCAGCCCTGGCGCTTCACCGTCGACGGCGGCGAGCCCTTCGCCTTCGCCGGGATCTGCACCCGCAAGGAGTGGGACGACGCGGAGGACCGCGGCTTCGACGACGGCTGGCTCTACAGCGCCACGATCGTCACCACGACGCCGAACGAGCTCGTCTCCCGGGTCCACGACCGGATGCCGGCGATCCTGCCCGACGCGGCAGCCGAGGCCGCCTGGCTGAATCCGGATCTCAGCGCCGAGGACGCGATCGCGATGTGCGGGCCGCTCGACCCGCGGCGGATGGACAGCGCCCCGGCAAACCCGAAGCTGAACAAGGTCGGCAAGGGGATGGAGGAAGGGCCGGATCTGCTGGTCGCGCCCCAGACCGGCTGAGGCTCATTCACCTTCCCGTTCGGCTTCGGCTGCTTCCCTTTCGCCTTCCTGCGCCTGCGCTTCTTCTTCGGCACGATCTTCGGCTTCTTCGTCAATCGCAGGAGGGATCGCAGTCAACGCCGCCTTGGTGGTAACGGTGGCCTTGCCGGCGCTGGTGGTGACGGTGCATGACACCTTCGCGGAAGGCACGGCAGTCGTCTTCGAGATCGTGAAGAAGGGCAGATCGAGGTCCCGCGTCGGCTTGCCGCCGGCGATGAAGTATTTGAGTCGCTCTTGCCCTTCGATGTACTTGGGCCATTCGAGCTTGACCCCCTTTTCGGTGGTGAAGCCCCGAATGCCCAGATCTTCCGCATCGACGATCACGTTTTCGCCGCCCCGGGCACTGAAGTCGATCACCAGCTTTTCCGGCACGTTCTGGCTGTAGATGCCCGATTCAGATGAGCGTGGGTAGAGGGCGCGCAGTCCTTCCGCCGAGCGAGCGTTTTCGCCGCGCGCCCCCGCCTCGGTCGCGCAGAGGATCCGAGCGTTGCCGACCGGTGAGCCGGCGTCGATCTGCAGAGTCGTCGCCACCCGGAACAGTGAGTAGCCGCCGGCGTTGGTGCCGGTGGCGGCGATCGAGCCCTTGATCAGTTGCATCGATCCCCCGCCGCCGGGTACGTCGACCGGCTTGGAGTCTGCGACCGGCGCGTGCTCGACCCATTCGAGCGACGCGGATTCTCCAGAGCCCTTGCCGGTGCTCAGCAGCGCCGCGGCGACGCAGGCGAGCAGGCCGACACCGACGATCGCCAGGATCCAGCGCGGCATCCCCGTCTCTTCCGGCGCTCCGTTCATGCGACCGCGACAGTATTGGAATCCGTCACACAGGCGCGATCCTGGTCTGGGGATCCGAGATCGGGGGTACCTTTGTCGGGTGGCCAAGAAAATGACGCCCCTCGGCGCGGGTGAGATGAGGAACCGGACCGCGACGGTTCACGGCCGCTCCGTCAGCTACGTCGAGGGCGGCTCGGGCCAGCTGCTGCTGCTGATCCACGGGATGGCGGGCACCGCCGAGAACTGGAAATCGGTGATCGAGCCGCTGGCGCTGCGAAATGCGGTCGTCGCCCCAGAGTTCCCCGGCCACGGCCTTTCCGAGCCCGGCGGCGGCGACTACTCGCTCGGCAGCCTCGCCAGCGGCCTGCGGGATTTGATGCTGACCCTCGGCCACGAGCGCGCGACCCTGGTCGGCCACTCGCTCGGCGGCGGTGTCGCCCTCCAGTTCACCTACCAGTTCCCGGAGATGGTCGAACGCCTGGTCCTGGTCTCCAGCGGCGGCCTCGGCCCTGACGTCAGCCCGATCCTCCGTGCCGCAGCCCTGCCCGGCGCCGACCTCTTCATCTCCGCCACCGCAGGGATCGGCGCCCAGGCCGGATCGCTGCTCGGCAGCGCCTTCGGCAAGCTCGGCCTGCGGCCCAGCGCCGACGTCGCCGAGGTCGCCCGCGGCTACGCCTCGCTGGCGGACCCTGAGCGGCGCAAGGCCTTTCTCGCGACCCTGCGCGCGGTGGTCGGCACCGAGGGCCAGCGGGTCGCCGCCCTCGATCGCCTCTACCTGGCCGAGGCGCTGCCGCTCTTGATCATCTGGGGCGACCGCGATCCGATCATCCCGGTCGCCCACGGCGAGGAGACGCACCGCCAGCTGCCGGGCAGCCGCCTCGAGGTCTTCCCCGGCGTCGGCCACGTGCCGCAACTGGAGAGCCCGGGCAGCTTCGTCGCCGCCCTCGAGCGCTTCCTCGACGAGACCGAGCCGGCCGAGTTCGACCGCGACGAGTGGCGCGCCCGCTTCAAGACCGCGTAGCGACCGCCAGCCTCAGCACCATGACGCGCCCGACAGGATTCGAACCTGTGGCCTCTTCCTCCGGAGGGAAGCGCTCTATCCAGCTGAGCTACGGGCGCTCGCTGCCCAGCTTAGTGGTACTCGCCCGGCCGAGCGCGGTTGAGCTTTCACCCCGTATAGCGGTGAAAAAGTCGACCGCGTAGGCTCGCCGCCAATGGATCTTTCGGCGATCTTCCTCGGCACCGGTGGCTCGGTGCCATCGGCGCGGCGCTCGACCGCCAGCGTGCTGATCGCGCGTGGGGGGGAGCGGCTGCTGTTCGACTGCGGCGAAGGGACCCAGCGCCAGATGCAGCGCTCGGTCGGGCTGGTCCAGGTCGACGAGATCTACCTCACCCACTTCCACGCCGACCACGTGCTCGGCCTGCCCGGCCTGCTCAAGACCTACGACCTGACCGACCGCGAGCGGCCGCTGGTCGTCCATGGGCCACCGGGGCTGGAGGAGCTGTTCCGGGTGATGAAGCCGCTGATCGGCCGGCTCGGGTTCGGCCTCGAGTTGCACGAGATCGCGCCCGGCGACGCCGTTGGCCATGACGGCTACGAGGTCCAGTCCTACGAAGCCGCCCACAACGTGCGCGCCAGCGGCTACGCACTGGTCGAGGAGGGGCGCCCGGGGCGCTTCGACCCCGCCGCCGCGATCGCCGCCGGCGTGGCCGAAGGTCCTGCCTTCGCGGCGCTGCAGAGGGGGGAGGAGG
>JACDGU010000205.1 GCA_013821475.1 Solirubrobacterales bacterium | reverse complement strand
GCCGCCGCCTGACCCCGCGCCCGGGGGCGGACGACCCCCCATCCTCATTCTGTCTGCGAAATATTTAGGCTCCCTCACATGAAGGCCCAGGAGATCCGCGACACCTACCTCTCCTTCTTCGCCGAGCGCGGGCACAAGATCGTCCCCTCGGCCTCCTTGGTGCCCGCCGCGCACGACCCCTCGGTGCTGCTCACCACCGCCGGGATGCAGCCCTTCAAGCCCTACTTCCTCGGCCGCGAAAAGCCGCCGGCGCCGCGCCTCACCGACGTCCAGAAATGCTTCCGCACCACCGACATCGAGGAGGTCGGCAACACCGCCCGCCACTTGACCTTCTTCGAGATGCTCGGCAACTGGAGCTTCGGGGACTACTTCAAGGAGGACTCGATCCCCTGGGGATGGGAGCTCTCTACCCAGGGCTTCGGGATGGACCCGGAGCGGATCTGGGTGACGGTCTTCGGCGGCGACGAGGAACTCGGGCTCGGACCCGACGAGGAGGCGATCGCGATCTGGCGCGCCACCGGCGTCCCCGAAGAGCGCATCGTCCGCCTCGGTCGGGAGGACAACTTCTGGCAGGGCGGCCCGACCGGCCCCTGCGGACCCTGCTCGGAGCTCTACCTCGACCGCGGCCCGGCCTTCGGCGACGACGACGAGCGCCCCGGCAGCGACGGCGACCGCTTCCTCGAGTTCTGGAACCACGTCTTCATGAGCTACGACCTCGCCGAGGACGGCGGCCTGACCGAGCTGCCGATGCGCAACATCGACACCGGCATGGGGCTCGACCGGATGGCAGCGGTGCTGCAGGACGTGCCGTCGGTCTTCGAGACCGACCACGTGCGGCCGTTGATCGACCTCGCCGAGGAACTCTCCGGCCACGGCTATGAGGAGGGCGAAGGGGTGACGCGGGCGATGCGGATCGTCGCCGACCACTCGCGCGGCGCCGCCTTCCTGATCGCCGACGGCGTCGTCCCCTCGAACGAGGACCGCGGCTACATCCTGCGCCGGATCATGCGGCGGGCGATCCAGCAGGGCAACACGCTGGGGCTCGAGGGTCCCTGGCTGGGCCAGTTCGCCGAGTGCACGATTGAGCTGATGGGCGAGACCTACCCCGAGCTCGTCGCCGAGCGGGAGACGATCGCCCGCTGGGTCGGCGACGAGGAGGAGAGCTTCGGCCGCACCCTTGCGCGCGGCACCGAGCTGCTCGAGCGCCTGATCGCCGAGGCCCGCGACTCTCAGACCTCCTGGATCGACGCCGCCGACGCCTTCAAACTGCACGACACCTACGGCTTCCCCTACGACCTGACCAAGGAGCTGCTCGCCGACGAGGGCCTCAGCGTCGACGACTCGGGTTTCCAGGAGCTGATGGAGGAGCAGCGCCAGCGCGCCCGCAGCGGCGCCGCCACCGCGCACGGCTCCGAGGACAGCCACGACCGGGTGCTCGCCTTCGCCGCCGCCGCGGCACCGACCCGCTTCGTCGGCTACGAGACGCTGCGCGCGACCACCGGCCTGGCCGCGGTCGAGGCCGAGAACGGCCGCGCCCTGGTCAAGCTCGAGGAGAGCCCCTTCTACGCCGAGGGCGGCGGCCAGGTCGCCGACTCCGGCGTGCTGCGCTGGGCGAGCGGCGAGGAGGCAGAGGTTGTCGACGTGTACAGGGTTGGCGAAGACCAAGTCCTTGAGGTCATTCCCCGCCGCCCCTGGACGCGGGAAGATGGGCGCGACGCTTCCGGTGGCGATGAGCGCGCCCATCTGGGAGCAGAGGAGGCGGCGGTTGATGCTCAGGTGGATCGGGAGACGCGCCACGCGACGATGCGCAATCACACCGCTACCCACTTGCTGCACGCGGCGCTGCGCGAGCGGCTCGGCAACCACCTGCACCAGGCCGGCTCCGCGGTGCGCCCGGACAAGCTGCGCTTCGACTTCACCCACGGCCACGCGCTCAGTGCCGAGGACCTGCGCGCGGTCGAGGACCGGGTCAACGAGTGGATCAAGGCCTCGGCGCCCGTGCGCTGGCTGGAGATGGAGCGGGCCGAGGCCGAGAAGCTGGGCGCGATGGCGCTGTTCGGCGAGAAATACGGCGAGTGGGTACGGGTGGTCGAGGTCGACGGCGTCTCGCGCGAGCTCTGCGGCGGCACCCACGTCGCCAACACCGCCGAGGTCGGCATCTTCAAGATCGCCTCCGAGGGCTCGAGCGCCGCCAACGTCCGCCGGATCGAGGCGCTCAGCGGCCCGGCGGCGATCGACTTTTTCCGCCGGCGCGAGGCCGACCTGCGCGAGGCCGGCGAGCTGCTCGGCAGCGTCCAGGACCCGCTCGGCGGCGCCCGCCGCGCCGCCGCCCAGCTGCAGGAGGCGGGAGCCGGCGCCGAGCAGGCGGCGGCCGAGGCGTTGAGCAGGGAGGCCGACGAACTGGCCGATTCCGGAATCGATCTCCAGCTCGGGGATGGCGCCGCGGGGCTGACCCTGGTTCAGGCGAAGGCGAGGGGCGCCGGCAACTCGAAGCAGCTGCTTGACCTCGCCAACCGGGTGCAGTCGAAGCTCGGCGGCAAAGCGGTCGTCGTCGTCCTCGGCGGCGACTTCGGCGAGAAAGCCGGCCTCGTCGCGCTGGCCTCCAAGGACTTGGTCGAGCGCGGTGTCTCCGCCGGCGCCCTGGTCAAGGTCGGGGCCCCCGAGATCGGCGGCGGTGGCGGCGGTCGCGACGACATGGCGCAGGCGGGCGGCAAGGACGCCGCGAAGCTCGACGACGCCCTCAGCGCGATGCGCGCCACCCTCGAGCAAGGACTGAGCTGAACATGCGCGTCCTCGCCCTCGATCACGGCACGGTGCGGATGGGCGCGGCGCTCTCGGACCCGAGCGGCACCCTGGCGACGCCGCTGCCGGTGATCGAACCGCCGGAGCCGCGGGCGGTCGCCGAGCTGGTCGCCGAGCACGGGGTGGAGCGGGTCGTGGTCGGCCTGCCCCGGCACCTCAGCGGCGAGGAGGGAAGCCAGGCTGCGCTGGCGCGCAGTTTTTGCGCCGAACTGGAGGTGATGCTCTCGGTGCCCGTGGACACCTATGACGAGCGCCTCACCACCCGCATGGCCGACGCCAGCCGTCGTGCCGGCGCCAGCGCGGCGCGCGACTCGATCGCCGCCGCCCACCTGCTCGAGGATTACCTGGTGACCCTGGAATCGGCCGAAGAGAGCAACCCATGAGCGACGACTTCCCCGGCGGCGACCCGTTCGCCAACTCCGACGACCCCGCCGCTCGCGAGCGCGAGCAGCGACGGCTGGAGCGCGAAGAGAAGCGGCGCCGGCGCGACGCCAAGAAGAGCGCCAAGGAGGCGGCCAAGGCGCCGCCGCCGGAGCCGCAGGCCCCGCCCGAGCCGCCAAAGCCGCCGCGCACGGCCGAGCAGGAGTTCTGGAACGAGGACCCGCCGACGCCGGAGCCGGCGCCGGGGAAGCTCGAGC
>JACDGU010000204.1 GCA_013821475.1 Solirubrobacterales bacterium | reverse complement strand
GTCGTCCGCGACGGCGCCGGTGCGGGCGCGGCGCTGGAGCTTCGTTTCGGCGCGGCGACGGCCATCAGGCGGTCTCCTCGGCAGGCTGCCCTTCCGCAATCTTGAGCGCGACCCGCAGGTGGGCCGAGCGCGAGCGCGGGTTGTCCTCGACCTCGGCCGGCCCGGGCGAGACGGCGCGGCGGGTCAGCAGCTCGGCCTCGGGCTCGTGCCCGCAGACGCAAATCGGCAGCTCAGGCGGGCAGACGCAGCCGCGGGCCTTGGCGGCGAGGAACTGCTTCACCGGCCGGTCCTCGAGCGAGTGGAAGGAGATCGCGCCGAAGCGCCCGCCGACGGCGAGCGAGTCCCAGGCCAGCGGCAGCGCCTGCTCGAGCGACTCGAGCTCGCCGTTGACGGCGATCCGGATCGCCTGGAAGCTGCGCTTGGCCGGGTGGCCGGCGCCGAAGCGGGCGGCCGCGGGCATCCCCACTTTGATCGCGGAGACGAGCTCGGAAGTCGTGCTGAGCGGGCGGCGGCGGACGATCTCGCGGGCGATACCACCGGCGTAGCGCTCCTCGCCGAATTGGCGCAGAACCTGGACGATCCGCGACTCGGGCCACTCGTTGACGAGGTTGGCGGCGTTGAACTGCTGGCGCGGATCCATCCTCATGTCGAGCGGCGCGTCGTAGGCGTACGAGAAGCCGCGCTCCCAGGCGTCGACCTGCATCGAGGACATCCCTAGATCCATGTAAATCATCTCTGGCCGTATGCCTTCGCCGCATAACGCCTGTAAACCTGCCGCGAAGTCGGCACTGATGAAGAGGGTGCGGCAGGGAGCCTCGACCGCGAACTTGGCGAAGCGGGCCTCCGCGGCGGGGTCGCGATCGATCCCGATCAGCCTCCCCTCCGGTCCCAGCAGCTCGGCGACGCGGCGGGCGTGGCCGCCGGCGCCGAAGGTGCAGTCGACCGCGGTCTGGCCCGGCTCGGGCGCCAGCAGCGAGGTCAGCTCGGGGGCGAGGACCGGCTTGTGCTCGCTCATCGGCAGGATGCTTCCCGCCCCATAGGGCTGGCTTTCGGAGATGGGGATTCGCTGTGCATTGAGTCTCATGGTCACGAAGTCCCGGCGGCGGCAAGGCCCTCGGCGATCTCGGGGGCGGCGGCGTCGAGCTCCTCCTCCTGCTTGGCCCAGGCGTCGGCGTTCCAGATCTCGAGGTACTCGCCGGCGCCGATCACGACGCAGTTGCCGTCCAGCCCGGCGTGGTCGATCAGCGGTTTGGGGACGCGGATGCGTCCGGCCGAGTCGAGCTTCTCGTCGAAGGAGCCGCCGTGGAAGCGGCGGCGCAGCTGCCTGGCGTCGTGCCCGAAGGGGCTGTGCGGCGAGAGGAAGCGGTCGGAGAGCTGCTCGAACTCCTCGGTGGTGTGCACCCAGACGCAGGGGTCGAAGCCCTTGGACAGAACCACTCCATCGGCGAGCGATGCGCGAAACCGCGAAGGCACCGTCAGACGGTCCTTGGAGTCGAGGCTGTGCTCGTAAAGACCCCGAAAAGCCAACTCGGTGGTTCCTTTCTGAGCGGGAGGGCCGGAAAGAGTTGGGACCGGAGTGATGAGGTGGGAGGAACCTCACCACCCCGGTCCTGGGCTTCAACTCGATCGCCACAGTAACCCACTCTCCCCCACTTTGCAACACGACCGTCCTCTGCAACGCCATTTGCATGGGAGGCGGCGTCGCCCTTGCGCGATAGGTTCAGGCCATGAGCGACGATCCGGATACGTCAGCGCCCGCCGAGCCCGAAGCGCCGACGACCGGAGTCGACGACGCCGACGACCTGCGCGGCTTCCACTTCAAGCGGCTGATGCGCAAGACCTCGACGCTGGTCCTGATCGGGCTCGGCGCGGTTGTGGCCGGCGGCGTGCTCGGGGGACTGGTGGGCCCGGCGATCGGCGGCGGCGCCTTCGTCGTCGCCCTACTGGTCGGCGTCGTCGTGGTCTTCGCGATCGCCGACTCCAAGGCCGCCGATACCTTCTTCGAGATCTACGCCCAGCAGCGCGGCATGACCCTGACCGGCCGCAGCCGGCTGCCGGCAGCGACGCCGTTGCTGCGCAAGGGCGATGACCGCTACTCCGAGCGCAGCCTGCTCGGCCCGATTGGCGACGGCTTCGAAGGCACCCTCTCGCTCTATACCTACGAGGAAGAATCGACCGACAGCAAGGGCAACCGCGAGACCAGCTACTACCACTACACGGTGGGCCTGCTCGAAGTCCCCGAGTGCTCCGGCCACGTCGCCGAGCTCTACTGCCAGCGCAAGTTCGGCCTCCGCGCCCTGGAGAAGTTCGAGGACGTCTTCCGCCGTTCCAAGGAACGGGTCAAGCTCGAGAGCGAGGTTCTCGACGAGAAGTACGAGATCTTCGCCGGCAAAGGCCAGGACGAGGTCTGGCTGCACCAGCTCTTCTCCCCCACCTTCATCGTCTGGCTGACCGACGCGGCGCCGAACAAGTTCGCCTTCGAGCTGGCCAACGGCACGCTCTGCTGTTACGTCAGTGGGCACAAGGAAGACGCGGAGGAGCTCGACGGGATGATGGCGGCGAGTGTCGCGGTGGCCAAACGGTTGAAGGACGAGGCCTCGGAGTAAGCGGGCGGCGAGGGTTGAGCTTCCTCCGCTGGGTCCTTGCGAGGAGGGGTTGGGTGTCCCTTCCGCTTGCTGGGATTTTCGCCTTTAAGCAGCCATCTCTCGCCGAGGCCGGCGGTGCGAAAATCAAGGACGCCGCGCGCTCCAGGGACACCCAACCCCTCCCCACGGGGGCTCAGCGGGATTCACAGGGTGGGGCGGCTTTCGTGGGAGCAAAAAGCCCTCAGGATCGGCAACCCTCAGCGGCTCCCCATCCCACGGTTCCTTTTGCACGCTGGGGGTGCTTAAGGAACCACGGAACGCGTAGGCGCCGCTGAGAGCTTCTGGGAGATGGAAGCTCCCGGATCCCTGGCGAATTCGAGCGGGCGCGACGTGAGGAGGGATCGGGTGGACCTCGCCAAACCTCCCGCAGTTCGTGCAGGCGAGGTCCACCCGATCCCTCTTTCGCCGTGCTCTCTCAGAATCCCGACAGCAAACTTCCCGCGTTGGCAATCAGTCCCGCGGCAATCATCAGCAACACCGAGGGGACGAGGACCAGAGCAACCACGAGCTGGATCTTGGGTGCGGCTCTTGCCGCCCTCTCCTCGACGGTGCGGCGGCTGTCGCGGCGCAGGGCGCTGGCTTGGCGGCGGAGTTGGTCGGCGAGGGGGGAGCCGAAGCGGCGGGAGCGCTCGATCGAGGCGATCAGGGTTGCCAGCTCGCTGCCGGGGACGCGATCGCGCAGCGACTGCAGGGCCGAGCTGAGCGAGGCGCCGCAGGAGAGCTCGGCGACGGCGATCCCGATCTCGTCGGCGAGCGGGCCCTCCCCCGCCCGCGCCAGTTGCTCGAGGCCGGCGGCCGGGCCGCGGCCGGAGCC
>JACDGU010000052.1 GCA_013821475.1 Solirubrobacterales bacterium | reverse complement strand
GCGTCTACCTGCAGGCGGTAGCGCGGGCGCTGGGGCCGCTGCAGGAGCCGGGTTCGCGGCGGGCCTTTCTCGAGACCCTGCGGGCGGTGATCGACGTCCGCGGCCAGCGGGTCAGCGCCCGCGACCGCCTCTACCTGCTGCAGGGGATGCCGACGATGGTCGTCTGGGGCGAGCGCGACCGCACGATCCCGATCGCCCACGGGATCGCCGCGGACGCGGCGATCCCCGACTGCCGCTTCGAGGCGCTCGCCGGCGCCGCCCACTTCCCCAACCTCGAAGACCCCGAGGGCCTGGCCGCGGTGCTGAGCGATTTCCTCGAGACGACGACGCCGGGGCGGATCGACGACTCCGATTGGGGAGCGGCCCTCGCCCGCCGGGTTCAGCCCGGCCTCGACAGCCCGGTCTGAGCGCTATTCGACAGCCGCGATCGCGGCTTCGACTTCGCGCAGGGTCGGGCCTTCCTGCAGCGTCTTGGTCCCGTTGGGACCGGTCAGGATCATCGCCTGGCCGACGCGGATGCCGAGCTTGCTGCCGAGTTCCTCCTGGCTTTTCAGCCGTTCGGCGATCGGGCCGTTCGACTGGCCGTTTTCTTCGAGTGCCGCTTCCCATTCGGGGGCGTTGAGTTCCTCCACCCCACCGGCGACCGAGTCGAGGAAATCCTGATCGATGCCGAACCGTTCGGCTTCGGTCTGGTTGCGGAAGAAGAGGTAGGTGTACTGCCAGCCGTAGCCCTGTTCCGCCGCTGCTTCGGCCCCGTAGAAGCCGAGCTCGGTCGGGTTTTCGCCGTTCGAGTAGTTGCGATAGAGGAGCTTGGCGCTGCCCGGGCGGGCGTAGTCTTCGGTCAGCGCCGGGATCGTGCTGAGGAAGTCCTGGCGGCAGCTCGAGCACTGCAGGTCGTTGAAGACCTGGATCGTCACCCCGGCATCGGAGGAGCCCAGCCTGGCGCCTTCCTGCGGCACGCCGCCGAAGAGTCCCTGGGCGTCGGAGATGCCCGCGATGTGGACCAGAGAACTCCCCGCCTTCTGAGTCGAGATGTTGACGATCGCGTAGGCGAGCAGGCCGACGGCGGCGGCGAGCAGGACGATCACCCAGAGCCGGCCTCGGCGGGGGATCGTTTTGACGGCGATCTCGGACATCGCAGAGCATTATCGCGACCGGCGATCGCGGGAACCCCGCAACGTGCGGACGCGGCCATTGACATGTCCGCGGTGAGCGATAAATATGTCGCTACCCACTTTCAACTACATGGGAGGTCATCGATGGCCCATCACCTGACGCCGAGCGAGCTCGCCGACCAGCTGCGTATGAACCAGCAGGAGGTGATCGGAAAATGCGTCGAGATGGGCATCCCGATCTTCCACGGCCGCATCGACAGAACCCTCTTCGAGACCTCGCTGCGAAGCATCGCCACCAGCCCCGGACAGCCATCTGCCTCCCCTGCTCGACACTGAACTAGACTCCCCCCAGATGGCGGGGAGAGGTACCCATTCGAAGACGCTGGCGGATCTGCTGCCGCGCGCAGCCGAGGTCTACGGCGGTCGCCCGGCGGTCCGCTATAAGGACGGCGGCAAATGGGTCGACCGCAGCTTCTCCGAGGTGCTGGACATCGTGCGCCCGCTGGCGCTGGGCCTGATCGCCCTGGGAGTCGAGAAGGGCGACCGGGTCTCGATCCTCGGCAACACCCGCCCGGAGTGGACCTACTTCGACTTCGCCGCGCTCTCGATCGGCGCCACCGTGGTCCCGATCTACCAGACCAACTCCCCCGAGGAGTGCCGTTACGTCCTCGACAACTCCGACTCCAAGGTCGTCGTCGTCGAGGACGACGAACAGCTGGAGAAGATCCGCCAGGTCCGCGACAAGGTGCCGCAGCTCGAGCAGATCGTGATGATGATCGGCGGCGCCGAGGACGCGATCTCGAGCGAGCAGCTCGGTGCCAAAGGCGCCGGCGTCGATGCCTCGATCTGGGAGCAGCGCTACGAATCGGTTGCCCCGGCCGATATCTGCACCTTCATCTACACCTCGGGAACCACCGGGCCGCCGAAGGGCTGCGTGATCAGCCACGGCAACTACCGCGCGATGCTCGACATGGTCCACGAGACCAGTGTCATCGCCGACGAAGACGTCAGCTACCTCTACCTGCCGCTGGCCCACTCCTTCGCCCTGTTGATCCAGCTCGGCAGCTTCGACCTCGGCGCCACGATCGCCTACTGGGAGCGGGATCCGCTGCAGATCCTGCCCAACCTGGCCGAACTGAAACCGACCTACTTCCCCTCGGTCCCGCGGATCTTCGAGAAGATCTACACCGCTGCCAACAGCGGCATGGAAAAACAGGGCGGGCTGAAAAAGGCGATCTTCGACTGGTCGATCGGGGTCGGCGCCAAGATGCGCGAAGCCGAACGCAGCGGCCGCAAGCCCGGTTTCTTCCTCAGCCGCTCCTACGCCTTCGCCGACAAGCAGGTGCTTTCGAAAATCCGCAACCTGTTTGGCGGCAACCTGCGCCTGGCGGTCTCCGGCGCGGCGCCGATCAACCCCGAGATCCTGCGCTTCTTCGACGCCGCCGGCGTCCTCGTGCTCGAGGGCTGGGGGATGACCGAGACCTCGACCGCGGCGACGATCTCCTCGCCCGACGACTTCAAGGTCGGCACGATCGGCAAACCCTTTCCCGGTTGTGAGGTGAAGATCGCCGAGGACGGCGAGATCCTGGTCAAGGGCCCCAACGTCTTCCAGGGGTACCACAAGAACGAGGAGGCGACCCGCGAAACGATCGTCGACGGCTGGCTCCACACCGGCGATATCGGCGAGATCGACTCCGACGGCTTCATCAAGATCACCGGCCGCAAAAAGGACATCATCATCACCGCCGGTGGCAAGAACATCACCCCCGCCAACCTCGAGGCCGAAATCAAGCAGCAGCCGCTGGTCTCCCAGTGCGTCGTGGTCGGCGACCGCCGCCCCTACCTGGTGGCCCTGGTCACCCTCGACCCCGAAGAGGCCGTCGCCTACGCGAAAGAGCACGACCTGCCCGAGGACCCTGCGGCGCTGGCCGCGAACCCCGACGTCCACGCTCTGATCATGGCCCATGTCGACGAGATCAACAAGAACTTCGCCCGCGTCGAGCAGGTCAAGAAGGTGACGATCCTTTCCCATGACCTCTCCCAAGAAAGTGGCGAGCTCACCCCCACTCTCAAGGTCAAGCGGGCCGTCGTGGCCAGTAAGCATGAGGATGAGATCGAGAAGCTCTACGCAGCCTGAGGTCTGCCGGCGTGAAGGGGTGGTGGGGACCCTCCTCACTTGCCTGACTGGCTGGATCGCCTAGAGCCGTCCGAGGAGGTGTGTCGGCCAGCGGCACAAAACGTTCGGAGGGTCCCCAGCCTGGAGGTTCTGTCGTCTGATCGTCAAGCTGAGTCCTCGGAGGTGGGCTCCCGGCGAAAATCCCAGCAAGCGGAAGGGGCACCCCGCCCCTCCCCCAGCGCTTCGAGCTAGGAGGCCTCTCCGGATTGGCGCAGCAAAACGGAAGTCGTCTGGCCCAGCACCCGGCGCCAGGCAGAGGTCTGCTCGGGCGCATCTTCGGATGCCTGTTCGACCACGCGACGGACTCGGCGGGCGGAGATCTCGAGGCCGTGTTTTTTGGCCAGTTCCTCGTAGCGCTCGTAGTCCTTGGCGAGGGTCGCGGTCACCGATTCGAAGCCGTGGCGGCCGATCTTCAGGCGACGGGAGTAGTCCATGATCGGGGTGCCGAACATCAACTCGTCGGTCGGCTCGGGCTCGATCAGGATGAAGTCGACCCCCGGGTAGCGGTCCTGCCAGTGGTCGACCGCCTGGTGCAGCCGCGAGTGGGCGATCAGGCGGAAGGTCTGGTTGGCGATTGCCGGCACTCCCATGTCGGAGACGCGGCGCACCCGGCGGCCGGTCATCGTCGGGATCGTCGTCTCGAAGTCGTTGACGAAGGGGACGAGGGGGTTGACGACGACGATGAACTTGGCGCCCTTTTCGACCGCGATGTCGACGTTGGTGGTCGAGCGGATGCCGCCGTCGACGAGCTGGCGGCCTTTGAGGTCGACCGGCTTGTAGACGATCGGCAGCGCGGTCGAGCACTCGACCGCTTTGGAGATCGGCACGTCGCTCCAGTTGTCCTCGCCGAAGACGATCCGCTCGCAGGTGTCGAGATCGGTGGCGGTCAGGTAGAGCTCGCGCTCGAGCTGGCGGAAGTCGTTGACCCGGCCGCTCCCGGAGAGCACGTCGGCGACGTAATCGCTGAGGCCGGAGCCCGAGTACAGGCCGGTCGGCAGCCCCTCGGCAAGGCCGACGCCGATGTCCATCGCCGAGAGCTCGCCGATCCGGGCCAGAGCCCGGATCACCTCCACGGTTCGCAGCGGCAGGCCGACCGCCTTCTGCAGGAAGCCGAGGTAGTTGAACTTGAGGACCTTGTCGAGATCGAGATCTTCCAGCTCGGAGGGCTCGCGCGAGTTCAGCACCTGCAGCATTTCGTCGGGCGTGATGCCGTTCGAGAGCATCGCCGCGACGAAGGAGCCGGCGCTGGTGCCGACGTAGATGTCGAAGTTGTTGACGGTGCTGTTGACCGCGAGCAGGTCGAGCGCGCGCAGGGCGCCGATCTCGTAGACGCCGCCGGTGAAGCCGCCGCCGCCCAGGACCAGAGCGGTCTTCGAGGGCTTTTTGCGCCCGCGCGCTCTACGTCTGGGTTTCGACTCGATGTCGACGACCTTGCCCATGCCTACGTCAAGTATCCCAGAGGGTTCGGGCGCATGGCCAGACAGTGCCGCTACCTTGCGCTGCTCAGGTGTTGCAAGAGACGATGAGACGAGCGATTCTCGGCGCGAGTGCCTGCGCGGTCCTGCTGACGCTGATTTCCGCCACGGCGCAGGCCAGCAGCGCCTGCAACCAGATGAAGTCGTACCTGCGGCAGGGCAGCGGGTCGGCGGCAGGGTTGGTCGTTATCGAGGCGGAAAGCGGAGAAACGGTCTGCTCCAGTGCCGCCGGGACGCCGCGCTCGCTGGCCTCGAACATGAAGCTGTTCACCACCTCGACGGCCCTGACCGAGCTCGGGCCGAAGACGCGGATCCCGACCCGGGTCTTCAGCGACGGCAGCCTCGACGCCAACGGCGTCCTCCACGGCAGCATCTACCTCAAGGGCGGCGGCGACCCCGCGCTCGGCACCCCTGCCTTCTACGACGCCTATCTGAGCGGCGTCGGCACCAACCTCTTCGAACTGGTGCCGCAGATCCATGCCGCCGGGATCAACTCGATCACCGGCCGCGTCTATGCCGACCCCTCGATCTTCGACAACCTGCGCGGCGTCGCCGACTCCGGCTACGCGACCAGCTCGGAAATCGGCCCGCTCTCTGGCCTCGACTTCAACTCCGGCTTCCTCGCCGCCGCCGGCAGCGGCTTCACCTCCGACCCGGCCAAGCTCGCCGCCTCGAAGCTGGCCCGCGGGCTGAGCGCCGCCGGGGTCACCGTGCCGACCCAGGTGGCGCTCTCGGTGACCCCGCCCCGGGCCAGGGAAGTCGCCGTCGTCCGCTCCCCCACCCTGACCCAGATCGTCAACTTCACCGACGTCTACTCCTACAACTTCTTCGCCGAGATGCTGATCAAGCTGATCGGCGCCCGGCTCGGCGGCGGCGGCACCACCGAGGCCGGGGCGGCGGTGGTCAGCGCCTTCGCCCGCAGCCACGGCTCCGGCGTGCACGCCGTCGACGGCTCCGGCCTGACCCGCGGCAACCGCGCCTCGCCCCAGCAGGTCGCCAACCTGCTGCTGGCGATGCGCGAGGAGTCCGACGGCGAAGAATTCATCGAAGACCTTGCCGTCGCCGGCAAGGAGGGCACCGTCGACGGCCGCATGCGCGGCACCCCCGCCTACGGTCACTGTCGGACCAAGACCGGCACCCTGACCGGCGTCAGCAACCTCTCGGGCTACTGCTTCAACGCCAGCGGCCGCATCATGGTCTTCTCGATCCTGATGAACGGCGTCGGCAACCTGGAACAGGCCCATCTCGACCAAGACCGGATCGCCGGAATCGTGGCTTCGTACTAGGACGGTGCGGACGTGGCCAAGTGGGGAGGGGTTGGGTATCCCTCCTCTCTTGCCTGACTGGCTGGATCGCCCAGAGCCGTCCGAGGGGGTGTCTCGGCCAGCGGCACAAAACGTTCGGAGGGACACCCAACCTCTCCCCACGAGACCTCGCCGAAGCTTCCCAGGGTGAGAGGGCTTCCAGCGGCGGAAAAGCTTCCGCGGTACGAAGCTTCTGCGCAACCTCGATCGAGAGTTGGGGGATGGTTGGAGGGTCCGGTGCCCCTCCGAACGTTTTGTGCCGCTGGCCCAAAAGCGATCTCGGACGGCCCCCAGGGATCCAGCCAGTCAGGCAAGAGAGGAGGGGCACCGGACCCTCCAACCATCCTCAGCCCCCGAGCAGCCCGCGCAACCCCCCTTCGTCCAACACCTCAGTCCCAAATTTCTCCGCCTTGGCCAGCTTCGACCCCGGACTCTCCCCGGCGACGACGAAGTCGGTTTTCTTCGAGACCGAGTTGACCACCTTGCCGCCGGCGCCCTTGACCAGCGCCGCAGCCTCCTCCCTGGTCAACTCGGGGAGGGTGCCGGTGAGGACGACGGTCTTGCCTTCCAGCGGGCCGCCGCTGACGCGCCGTTCCGACTCGTCGGCTTCGAGCCGTAGGCCCTTGCGCTCGAGCTTCTCGACCAGGGCCCAGGTCGGGTCGTCGGCGAGCGACTCGGCGATCTGCACGGCCATGATCGGCCCCACGCCCTCGACCTCCTCGATCTGCTCGGGATCGGCCTCGTGCAGGGCCTGGATCGAGCCGAACTGGTCGGCCAACGCCTCGGCGGTGACGTAGCCCACGCCCGGCAGGCCGAGCGCGTAGAGGACGCGTTTGAACGGTCGTTGCCGGGAGCCGTCGATCGCCGCCACCAGATTCTGGGCGGAGGTCTCGCCGAAGCGGTCGAGCCCGACCAGCTGCTCCTCGGTCAGGTCGTAGATGTCGGCGACATCGGCGATCAGGCCGTCCTCGAGGAAGCGCAGCGCCTGCTTCTCGCCCAGCCCGTCGATGTCCATCGCCCCCTTGCTGACGAAGTGCTTGACGTGCTGGAAGGACTGACCCGGGCAGCCGGAGCGGTTGGGGCAGATCGTGAAGACGGCGCCCTCGGGCTTGACCGTCTCGGTGCCGCAGGCGGGGCATTTCTTCGGAGGCCGAGGTTTGCGGGCGCTCTTGTTCTTGCGCGGCAGCTTCGGCGAGACGACCTGCGGAATCACGTCCCCTGCCCGCATCACCACCACCTCGTCGCCGACGCGGACGTCCTTGCGTTCGAGGTCCTCCTCGTTGTGGAGGGTCGCGGTGCTGACCGTGACCCCGCCGACGTGAACCGGCTCGAGCATCGCGAACGGCACCAGATGGCCCGTGCGGCCGACGTTCCAGACCACGTTGGTCATCGTCGTCGTCGCCGTCGTCGGCGCGAACTTCCAGGCGATCGCCCAGCGCGGCTCGCGGCCGACGACGCCCAGCTCGCGCCACAGCGCCCGCTCGTCGACCTTGACGACGACGCCGTCGATCTCGTAGCCGAGCGTGTCGCGCCGCTCCTCCCACCAGTGACAGCGGCTGACGACGCCCTCCACCCCCCGGTGGTGCTCGGTGTCGGGGTTGACCTTGAAGCCGCGCTCACGCAGCCATTCGACCTCGTCCATATGGGTCGCCAGGTCGAGGCCGCGGACGGCGCCGATCCCGTAGATCCAGGTCGAGAGCGGTCGTTCCGCAGCCAGCGCCGGGTCGAGCTGGCGAATCGAGCCGGCGGCGGAGTTGCGCGGGTTGGCGAAGGTCGGTTCTTCAGCCGCCGCCCGGCGCTCGTTGAGGGCTTTGAAGGCAGCGATCGGCAGGTAGGCCTCGCCGCGGACTTCGATCAGCTCCGGCGCGTTGCCGATCCGCAGCGGAACCGAGCCGATCGTGCGCAGGTTCTGGGTCACGTCCTCGCCGACCCGGCCGTCGCCGCGAGTGGCGCCGCGGACGAGGACGCCGTCCTCGTAGGTGAGGGTGATCGCCAGGCCGTCGATCTTCGGCTCGGTCGTGTAGCTGAACTCCGAGGCGGTGATGTCGAGACGCTTGAGGTAGTTGGCGAGCCGCGTCTCCCAGGCCCGCAGCTCCTCCTCGTTGCGGGAGTTGCCGAGCGAGAGCATTGCCTCGACGTGCTCGACCGGCTGGAAGCGGTCGAGCGGCGGCGCCCCGACCCGCTGCGTCGGCGAGTCGGGCGTCTGCAGCTCCGGATGCTCGGACTCGAGCTCGCGCAGCTCGTTCAGCAGCTCGTCGTAGCCGTCGTCGCCGATCTCGGGGTCGTCGAGGACGTAGTACTGACGGTTGTGATGGGCCAGCTGCTCGCGCAGCTCCGCCACCCGCTGCTCGGCGGCCTCCGCACTCACTCCGCGCTCAGGGGTGCGCTCGCCGCCAGCATCTCCTCGAAGCCCCAACCCCGCAGGCTCTCGAGGCCACCGTGGTCGGTGAGATCGAAGTGGATCGGGGTGACCGCGATCCGTCCCTGCGCGACCGCGTAGAGGTCGGTGCCGTCGATCTCCTCGTAGCCGGGCCGCCAGCCGTAGATCTCGTAACGGCGGCGACCGTCCTCGGACTCCTCGAGCAGGTTCAGCTTGTCGTTGTAGATCCGTTTGCCGAGCCGCGTCACTTCGATCCCGGTCGGTTCGCCGGCTGGGCAGTTGACGTTGATCAGGGTCGCCTCCGGCATCGCCTCGCCGGCTAGCCGCTCGACCAGCTGCGCGGTGAAGGCGGCGGCGACGGCGAAGTCGAACTGGCCGCTTACGTAGCCCATGCCGCCACCGGATGACTGCTGTGAGAGCGCGATGGCGGGGATGCCGAGGATGATTCCCTCGAGCGCGGCGGCGACGGTGCCAGAGTAGGTGATGTCGTCACCGAGGTTGGCGCCGTGGTTGATGCCGGAGACGATCAGGTCCGGGCGGCCGCCGAGCAGGCCGAGCTCGGCGAAGCGGACGCAGTCGACCGGCGTGCCGTCGGTGGCGAAGCCGCTGTGGCCGTCGCCGAAGTCGATCTCCTCGACGCTCAGCGGCGAACGGGTGGTGATGCTGCGCGCGGTGGCGCTGCGGTTGGTGTCGGGGGCGATCACGTCGACGATCACGTCGTCGAGCTCGCGCAGGGCACGGCGCGCGGCCTGCAGCCCGGGCGCGGTGATGCCGTCGTCGTTGGTCAGGAGGATGCGCACGGGTTCAATTCTAGTTCGGGGATCAGCTCACCAGAGAGCGGCCTGGGGGTAGGACACTGACTCCAGGTATAAGGCGTGGGGCGGCGCGGTTTCCCCCGCCTCCGCCCGTGGCGCTCCCGCAAGCAGCGCGGTGAAGCTCTCGACGCTACGGCGCCGGGATGAGACCTCGAGCATCGTCCCGACCAGGACCCGGACCATGCTGCGCATGAAGGCGTCGGCGGTGATGGCGAAGGCGAGGACGTCGCCCGCTTCCTCCTGCCAGGCGGCCGCCAGGACCGTGCGCTCGAAGTGGACGTGATCGGTCTGGGTCGGGGTGAAGGCGGTGAAGTCGTGGCGGCCCAGCAGCGCCTCCGCGCAGGCGCGTAGCCCGGCGCGGTCCATGCGGTGAGGCCACCAGAGCGCTCGCCCGCGCTCGAACGGGCTCGCCGGGCGACGGGTCAGCAGCCGGTAGCGGTAGCTGCGCGAGAGCGCGTCGCCGCGGGCGTCGAAGCCCTCGGCGGCGGGAGCGGCCGCCGTCACCGCGAGGTCCTGCGCGCAGATCCCGTTCAGCCTCCTGATCAAATCGCCGGGGACCACTGCGCCGGTAACGAAGCTCGCCACCTGCCCGCTGGCGTGGACGCCGGCGTCGGTGCGCCCGGCGACGGTCAGCGCGACCGGCTGGCGCAGGATCGTCGCCAGCGCCGTCTCCAGCTCAGCCTGAACCGTCCGCGCCCCCGGCTGCTTCGCCCAGCCGGAGAAGCCGGCTCCGTCGTATTCGATATCGAGGCGGTAGGAGCCGGAGCTCAAACCAGCTCGAGGTACACCATCTCGGTGCTATCCGAGCGGCGAGGGCCGAGCTTGATGATGCGGGTGTAGCCGCCGGGGCGGGTCGCGTAGCGCGGCGCCACCTCGTCGAACAGCTTGTGAACGATGAACTTGTCGTTGTGCAGCGTCGCCAGCGCCTGGCGGCGGGCATGGAGGTCGCCGCGTTTGGCGAGCGTGATCAACTGCTCGACCTCCGGCTTGACCGCCTTGGCCTTGGCCTGGCTGGTTTTGATCCGCTCGTGCTCGATCAGCTGCTTCGAGAGGTTCGAGAGCAGCGACTCGCGATGCGACGCCGTACGACTGAGCTTGTTTCGCTTCTTGCTGTGCCGCACAGTGGTCTCCGCTCCGCTCTCGCCGCTGCCTAGTCCTGCTGGAGGTCGAGGCCGCGGGCGTGCAGGGTCTCGATTACTTCCTCGATCGACTTCGAGCCGAAGTTCGGGATCGCATTCAGTTCCGCGCGGGACTTGCGGACCAGGTCGCCGACGGTCTGGACGCCGGCGCGCTTGAGGCAGTTATAGGAACGTACGCCGAGTTCGAGCTCCTCGATCAGGATCTCGTCGAGCCCGTTGCTGGCGGCCACCCCGTCGCCGGCCGGAGCCGAGAGCGAGTCGGTCGGCAGCGCCGGAATCGGTTCGCGTGCCGTCAGTTCCTCGACCCGCTCGGCGTCGGTGAAGATCGCCAGGCTCTTGATCAGGATCTCGGAGGCCTCGCGCAGCGCCGCCGCGGGCTCGATCGAGCCATCGGTCTCGAGGTCGAGGGTCAATTTGTCGAAGTCGGTGCGCTGCCCGACGCGGGCGGCGGCGACGTCGTATGAGGCACGACGGATCGGCGAGAAGATCGAGTCGATCGGGATCACGCCGATCGGCTGCTCGTCGGACTTGTTCTCTTCCGCCGGCGAGTAACCACGGCCGCGGCCGATGGTCAGGTAGACCTCGAGTTTGGTTTTCTTCTCGAGGGTCGCGATCGGCGCCTCAGGATTGAGGATCTCGACGCCCGAGGGCAGGTCGATGTCCTTGGCTCGCACCTCACCGGGACCGGTGGCGACCAGCGGTGCCTCCACCTCGTCGGCGTCGGTGTGCATGCGGACGACGAGGTCCTTGAGGTTGAGGATGATGTCGGTCACGTCCTCCTTGACGCCGGGGACGGTCGAGAACTCGTGCGCGACGCCCTCGATCCGGACGCTGGTGATGGCGGCGCCGCCAAGCGAGGAGAGGAGGACTCGGCGCAAGCCGTTGCCGAAGGTGTAGCCGAAGCCCTTGTCGAGCGGCTCGATCGTGAACGTGCCGCGACGGTCGGCGACTTTCTCGGAGATGATGCGGGGGACCTGGAAATCAGTGGTCATGAGTTCCTTGCGTATGCGTGTTCAGAAATTTCGCGTTCCGGACTACTTGGAGTACAGCTCGACGATCAGCTGCTCCTGAACCGGCGCCGAGATCTCGGAGCGCTCTGGGAGGCGCAGGACCTTGGCGGTGAGGGCGTCGTGATCTGCCTGGAGCCAGGCGGGAACCGTCGAGACGAGTTCCGTCGCCCGCTGGATCGTGTCCGTGGCGGTCGAGCCGGGCTTGAGCGAGATGATGTCTTCGGGACGTACTTGGTAGGAAGGGATGTCGACCCGACGGCCGTTGATCATCCAGTGGCCGTGGGTGATCAGCTGGCGGGCCTGGCGGCGCGAGGCGGCGAAGCCGAGCCGGACGAGGACGTTGTCGAAACGCGACTCGAGCAGGCGCAGGAGGTTCTCGCCGGTGACGCCGTCCTGGCGCGAGGCCTTGTCGTAGTAAGCGCGGAACTGCTTCTCCAGCACTTGGTAGTAGCGGCGCGTCTTCTGCTTCTCGCGCAGCTGCACCCGGTACTCGGACTGGCGCATACGACCGCGGCCGTGCTCGCCCGGCGGGTAGGAACGGCGCTCGACGCCGCACTTGTCGGTGAAGCAGCGCTCACCCTTGAGGAAGAGCTTCTGCCCCTCGCGGCGGCACTGCTTGCACTGGGGGCCGGTATCGCGGGCCATCTAGACGCGCCTGCGCTTCTTCGGCCGGCAGCCGTTGTGGGCCTGCGGGGAGACGTCCTTGACCGTGGTCACGTCGAGACCGGCGGCCTGCAGCGAGCGGATCGCCGTCTCGCGACCGGAGCCGGCACCCTTGGCGAAGACCTCGACCCGCTCCAAGCCATGTTCCATGCCCTTCTTGGCGGCGGCGTCGGCGGTCACCTGCGCGGCGAAGGGGGTCGACTTGCGGGAGCCTTTGAACCCGGCCGAGCCGGCCGACTCCCAGGCGATGACGTTGCCGTCGGTGTCGGTCAGCGTCACGATCGTGTTGTTGAAGGAAGTCTTGATGTGCGCCTGACCGTAGGTGATGTTCTTTTTGACACGGCGACGGGCGCGCCCTTTGGCGGGTTTTTTATCTGCCATCTCTCTCTACCTGACTTTGCGCTTGCCGGCGATGCTCAGCCGGCGCGGGCCCTTGCGGCCGCGAGCGTTGGTCTTCGTGCGCTGACCTCGGACCGGCAGACCGCGGCGGTGACGCAGGCCGCGGTAGGAGCCGATCTCCATCAGGCGTTTGACGTTCTGGGAGCGATCGCGCCGGAGGTCGCCCTCGACCTCGCGGTTGTCGACCGCGTCGCGAAGTTTGATGACCTCTTCCTCGGTCAGGTCCTTGGCTGCGGTCCCCGGGTCGATTTTCGTCTCCTCGAGGATCTTCAGCGCGGTCGAATGACCGATGCCGAAGATGTAGGTGAGCCCGATTTCGATGCGCTTGTTCACCGGGATGTTTACCCCTGAGATTCGTGCCATGGGCTATCCCTGCCGCTGCTTATGTCGCGGGTTCTGGCAAATGACCAGGACCGCGCCATTTCGGCGGATTACCTTGCACTTCTCGCACATCGGCTTGACGGAAGCTCGAACCTTCATTGCTCCGGATCTCGTATCGAATACAGGACTCCTGCTCGCCCCATGAGTCGGACGGCAGGCGCAATCACCGGCCCACTGTTGGCCGACCGGGAAAGATAGCAGGGGAGGTGGCTCGGGGGCACCGCCCTCGGCGCCGGTGAACCGCCGCCTACGTGCCCTCGACCAGCACAATCGTGAAGCCGTCGTAGCCCTTGACCCCGACCGTCTGAATCGTGGTCGCGCTCACCCGCGCCTCGGCCGCCAGCGTTTCGTGGAAGCCGCGCAGCTCGGCGGCGGCGGGATCGGAGCTGTCCGGGTCGACCAGGTCGCCGCCGCGGATCGAGTTGTCGGCGACGATCAGGCTGCCCGGGTGGGAGTGCTCGAGGCTCCAGGCGAAGTAGCCGGGCGTGTTGACCTTGTCGGCGTCGATGAAGGTCAGATCGAACTCCCCCCCAACCCTCCTCGTCCAGCTTCGCCAGGCTCTCGAAGGCAGGTCCGACGCGGATCTCGACCAGATCGCCGAGACCGGCGCGCTCCAGATTCGAGCGGGCGACCTCGGCGTGCCTGGGGTCCGCCTCGAGCGTGACCAGGCGCCCACCGGCCGGCAGCGCCCGACCCAGCCAGATCGTGCTGTAGCCGCCGAGCGTCCCGAACTCCAGCACCGAGCGCGCCCCGATCGAGCGCGCCAACAGGTGCAGCAGCACGGCGCTGATTCTGACGACTGCGCGCAGCGGCGACTCAGCGGCCGAGCCGCTGAGTCAGGGTCACGACCTGCTGGAAGGTCGGACGGTTCTGGAACGGGAAGGCCCCGAGTTCGATGCCGGAGGTGACCTGCGGGCGGTTCTGGTCATAACAGGCGGGCTGGGGGTCGGCGGCGCACTTGCCGTTGCCGCCCCCGTAGAGCTGCTGCGGGGTGACCTTCAGCGCCGCGGCCAGGCTCCTTTCGAGAACCTTCTTGCACTTTTCCTTCGAGCCGCCGCCGCAGTACTTGTGGCTGTAGGCGCCTTCCGGCTTGGGGCCGTAGATGTCGCGCAGGTCCTTGGAGACGTAGCCCCACCAGCCGTTGAAGAAGTCCGGCGCTTCGGGCGAGCCCCCGGTGTGATTACCGATCGCCAGCATTCCCGCGAGCTTTTCGAACGCCTTCGCGCCCAGCGCCGGCCTGAACTCCGCGTTCACCAGCTTCGGCCACCAGGCGTCCATCAGCTCAATCGCCGGCGTTTCCTCATCGACACCGTCGCGGTTGAGGTCGCGGCGGTGGGCGCCGTGACGCTGCCAGGTCTTCAGCAGCGCGACCGCGCCGCGCAGCTTCGGCGAGCTCGGTTTGCCGATCGCGTCGAGGATGATCGGCAGCAGGCGGTAGCCGCGCAGATCCTGGGTCGCGGGTTCCTCCATCGCCTGGATCAGCTGCACGATCGTCGCCTTCTTCTTGCCCTTGGTCGCGGCCCGGACCTTGTCGGCGATCATCTGTTGGCGCTGCAGCGGCCCGTAGGAGTACTGGTCGTCGGCCGCTGCCCATTCCGGCGCCTGCTTGTTGTTCCAGGAGACGAGGTAGGGCGGATCGACAGCCTGGGGATGTCTGGAGAAGGGCAGGTAGTCGGCGAGCTGGGTCTGCGGGTTAAAGCCCTTCCAGTCGTACTGGCCGGTGCCGAGGATCGGGAAATCAGGCGAGGTGCCCTTCGCCCGCTGCGGCATCGCTCCCGACATCGCATAAGCGATGTGCTTGGAGTCGATGTAGCCCCAGTTGAAGAGGAAGTTGATGTGGGAGACCGCCTGCTTGAACTGCGAAGCGTTTTTGAGGAATTCGGGTTCGTTCAGCTGCGCGAACCCGATCACCGAGTCGGCCTCGTGGAAGTAGGTGCTGCGGGCGTGAACGAACGCCACCTTCTTGCCCTTGACCTTGCCGCGGGCGAAGACGATCCCGTGCACGGTCCGGTAGGCGACCAAAGTCTGCGAACCGGCCGGGGTCGGGTCAATCGTGTTCGGCGCCCAGCTCTCGGTCTTTTCGAGCTTTTCCATCGGCAGGCACCTGCCCTTGTACTGGTAATGGAAGGAGTCCTGACAGAGGACCTCGGCGAAGGTGTCGACGTTGTCGGAGGTCGCCGTCGTCGCACTCCAGGCGTAGTCGCGCCCGTGGCCGAGCAGGACGTAGAGGTTGACCCCGGCGAAGGCGGCGCCCCGAGCATCGATCCCGGGGCCGTGGAGGTCCTCCTCCATCAGGATCTGCGGCACGTAGTAGCCGACCTGCGGCCCGAGCACACCGATCGGGTGCCCATCAGCCGAGTGTTCTGCCGAGATCAGCTCCCAGTTGGAGGCGTGGCCGGCGGCTTCCAGCGAGGCTTTCAGGCGGGCGCCGACGCTGCCGATGCCTTCGCCGCTGGCGGCCGGCCCAGTCGAGGCGGTCGCGGTGGTCGTTTCCTTGACGGTGTTGGGGTCGGGCAGCGCCAGCCCCCTCTTGGCGAAGGCGCTGCGGGTCTCGTACGGGAAGGCGCGGGAGACCGTGGTCGGCGCCTCAGGGTCGTTCTTGGAGCGGAAGCCGAGCCAGGCCTTGCGCCCGGCCTTGGTCCCCATCCGGTCGACGAACGCCTGCATCGTCAGCGCCGAGTTCAGCTCGTTGCCGCCGCCACGGCCGAAGATGCCGCCGACCAGCGAGGCGATCGCGATCACGTCCGTTGGTTTCCACGGTTCCATCGGCTTGCCCAGCAGCGTGTACTCGGCCGGCTTGAGGGCTTTATCGGCGTTTGCCGCGGTGATGTAGGCGTTGATGCCGTCGACGTAGCTCTGCAGGTCTTCGACCGCCTGCTGACCGGAGTGGCCGTAGATCTGCGGCGTCTGGGTCAGCTGTTTTTCGAGGTCGGCTTCGGTGTAGGGCGAAAAGCCCCACTGGCCGGCGTCGGTTCCGGCGTTACTGCCGCCGAGGAAGGAGGCGAGTTCCGCGCGGCCGGTATGGCGCAGCACGTCCATCAGGAAGAGGCGGTCGGCGGCACCCGCGTAGCCGGCGCCGAACATCGTGTCCGAACGGGTCGTGCCGTAGATGTGCGGGACCCCGTAGGCGGAGTCGCGCTCGATCGTGACCCCCGGTCGCGGTTCGATCGCCGATTCGACCTGGCCCGCGGGGACGCCGAAGGTCGCGTCCTTGAAGTAGTCGGGGATCTGCGCTTCGGTCAGCGTCGGCGCCCCGTAGACGAGGTTTTCGTAGAGCGGCTGCTGGTCGGCGAAGTGCGGCGGCACCGCCTTCAGCGGCGATTTGAATTCGAGCAGCTGCTGGAAGGTGTCGAGCCCGTTCTCACCGGGAGGCAGGACGTTGCGGAACCCGCCCGCATCATTGGTCCCGTACGGCTGCGGCGCGGCCGCCATCGCCGACTGAGAGAAGGCCGCAACGAGGAACGCTACGACGATCAGGGGCAGCGCGGCGCGCGAAGGGACTCGACTTTTCAAAACCACTCCTCTTTCCCGGTTGCGGCGCCCCTTCCGCTTGCCAGACACTACTCCGATGGTCAGGTTGGCTGGGCGAGGCGAGGATCGGGTGGGGCTCGCCTGCACTAAC
>JACDGU010000203.1 GCA_013821475.1 Solirubrobacterales bacterium | reverse complement strand
GGTCGCCGGCGGCGCCCCGCTGGTCTTGGCCGGCGAGGATCCCGAGGGCTTCTCGGCCGGCTCGCGCCAGTTCGACTCCGACATCACCGCCGGCCGCTACCCGCGCGCTGCCCTCGGCCTCGGCGGTGAGGACCTGATCGCCGTCGTCTGCGAGGGCCGGGCCGACGACGAGGCGGGGCTGACGATCGCCGAGCTGGCGAGCGGGATGGCCGGCCTTGGCGCCGAGCGGGCAATCAACCTCGACGGCGGCGGCTCGGCCTCGCTGGTCGTCGGCGGCGAGCTGCGCAACACCCCCCGCGAGGAGCACGGCAGGGAGCTCGTCGGCGGCCGCGCGATCGTCACCGCGCTGCGCTTCGTCGCTCTGTAGGCGGCCCCGTCGAGAAAAATAGGCGGCCCGAGTAGCCTCGGTGTAGATGCCCTCCACTCCTAAGAAGCTGCTGATGGGCATCTATTTCTATCCCCGCGGCGGCTCCGCCCACGTCTGCCGGGCGATCGCGCGGCAGTTCGAAGGCAATGGCTTCGAGGTCACAGTCCTCTCCGGCTCGCGCTCGGACCATGGCGCCCACGCGATGGCCTCGGGCTTCTACTCCGGCCTCGATCTGCGCCCGGTCGACTTCACCCCGGCGCTGGCCGGAGAGGATCCGCTCGGCTTCGAGGGCGAGCCCGGCAGTGCGCCGATGCACGGCTCCTACGAGGACCGCCCCGGCGCCGAGGACCCGGTCCTCGCCTCGCTCGGCGAGGTCGCCTACGAGCTCCAGGTCGAGGCCTGGTCGCGCGAGCTGCGGCGAGGGGGGGCGGCGGACGCCGACCTTCTCTACCTGCACCACCTGACGCCGCTCAACGAGGCCGCCGCGCGGGTCGCGCCCGGGGTCCCGATCCTCGGCCACGTCCACGGCACCGAGCTGCTGATGCTGGAGCGGATCGCCGCCGGCGCCCCGGCCGGCTGGATCGCCGCCGAGGTCTGGGCGGAGCGGCTGCGCGAGTGGGCGGCCGCCTGTGAGCGGATCGTCATCAGCAGCGCCGGGGGACTGGAGCGCGCCGCCGCCGTGCTCGACCTCGACCACGCCTGCTTCGTCTGCGTCCCCAACGGCTTCGACTCCAGCTTCGCTCCGCGAGAGGTCGATCGCCCCGCTCTCTGGCGTCGCCAGCTCGCGGTCGCGCCTCAGGGCTGGCGGCCGGGCTCGCCGCCGGGCAGCGTCGCCTACTCGGAGGCCGACCTGGCGCCGCTGGAGGGGACGGTCCTGCTCTACACGGGGCGCTTCACCGAGGTCAAGCGCCTGCCGCTCCTGCTCGAGGCCTACGCGCTGGCGAAGCCGCGCCTCGACGGCAAGACCGCGATCGTCCTGCTCGGCGGCTTCCCCGGCGAGTGGGAGGGGGAGCACCCGATCGAGGCGATCGAGCGGCTCGGCCTCGTCGACGCCTTCCTCGCCGGCTGGCACTCCCATGCCGAGCTGCCCGACTTCCTCAACGCCTCCGACCTCCTCGTCCACGCCTCGGTCAACGAGCAGTTCGGCCAGGTCCTCGTCGAGGCGATGGCTTGCGGGCTGCCGGCGATCGGCGTCGATCGCGGCGGTCCCGCGGCGATCGTCGACGACCCCGAGACCGGCTGGCTGGTTCCCCCCGACGACGTCGAGGCACTCGCGGCGGCGATGGTCGAGGCGGTCAACGACCCCGCCGGCCGCCGGCACCGCGGCGAGCGGGCGCGCGCCGAGGTGCTCGACCGCTACACCTGGGAGCAGATCGGCTCCGACCTGGCGCTGCTCGCCGACGAGCTGGTCGCGGTTCCCCTCTAAGTCCCGTCCGGCCCGCGATACTGCGTGGCAGCGCTTCCGCAGTCGAGAGAAGGAGCCAGCGTGGAGATCACCAGGACCGACTTCATCGGGATCCCGTCCCAGGACGCGGAGCGATCGCGGGTCTTCTACGGGGAGACCCTCGGCCTGCGACCCGACGAGCATGGCCGCTTCGAATTCTGGGCCGGCGACACCTGCTTCGGGATCTGGGAGCCGGAGAGGATGGGGATGGGCTTCGCGCCGCAGAAACGCGCCCACCCGGCACTGCACGTCGACGACGTCGTAGCCGCCCGCGCCGAGCTCGAGGCCAAGGGCGTCGAGTTCCTCGGCGAGACGCTGGACACGGGCGTCTGCCACATGGCGCTCTTCACCGACCCCGACGGCAACGATCTGATGCTCCACAACCGCTACGCCCCCTATGACAGCGAGGGCGCACGATGAGCGCCGAGTTCACCCCCTCGCACCGCGGCGGCTCGGGCTCGCCGCTGGTCTGCCTGCACGGCTTCACCGACACCTGGCGGACCTGGGAGCTGGTCCTGCCGGCGCTCGAAGCCGAGCACGACGTCCTCGCCCCGACCCTGCTCGCCCACGCCGGCGGCCCGCCGCTGGAGGGCGAGGTCAGCGACCAGCTGATCATCGACGCGGTCGAGCGGTCGATGGACGATGCCGGCTTCGAGCAGGCGCACATCGTCGGCAACTCGCTCGGCGGCTATGTCGCCCTCGAGCTGGCGGCGCGGGGCCGGGCCGAGTCGGTGGTCGCCTTTGCGCCCGCCGGCGGCTGGGCCGAAGAGGACAACGACTTCGAAGCGACGCTCGACAACTTCGTCGCGATGTACGAGCAGCTGCTGCCGGTCGCCGCCCAGGCGGATGCGATCGTCAGCACCCCCGAGGGCCGGCGCCTGGTGACGCAGCTGATCACGATCAACTACGAGCACATCCCGGCCGAGCTGCTCGCCCACCAGATAATCGGCGTCACCCGCTGCCAGGTGATGCCACTGATCGAGTACGCCCGCCACGACGGCTTCGAGCTGGACGCCGGCAAGATCGAGTGCCCGGTGCGCGTCGTCTGGGGCACCGCCGACCAGATCCTCGCCTGGCCCGCCAACGCGGCCCGCTTCCAGGGGTCCCTGACCGGCGCCGAGTGGGTCGAGCTCGACGGCATCGGCCACTGCCCCCAGCTCGACGTCCCGACCGAGGCGGCGCAGCTCATCCTCGGCTTCACCGCCTAGCCCGGCGATTGGACTTTCAGCTCGCAGACGCTCGCGCCGAGCCCGCCTCGGCGCCGGGGATGTAGCGCAGCGTCAGCTGCGGGGTCGAGCCGATGTCCTCCATCGTCGCCGGCTTTTCGGGGTTCATCGTCACCGTCATCAGCCGCTTGCCGGTCGGCCGCTCGGTCGTGAACGACATCCCCTCGCGGTGGCCGGGTCCGGGGCCGCCCATATCGAACTCGAGGGGAGTCGGGTGCCGCTCCACGCGAGCTGCCCGAAGCGGATCGAGAAACAGCGTAGTTCGGCGGCCGGGACCGGATCGGGGGCGTTTCGGCCGGCTTGTGGATTCCTCCACCGGCGCCCGTCTAGATGAGTAGTTCCACGAATCGCCCGGCGCGGGGCCGATCGCAGGGATAGCGAGCAGCCGGGTCGAAGTCGGCGGTGCTCAATACCAGCGCCGACCCAAGGAGGGCCACGATGCTCGCCGACCTC
>JACDGU010000051.1 GCA_013821475.1 Solirubrobacterales bacterium | reverse complement strand
GCCCTCGGCCGCTGCCCGATCGAGACCGCCGCGGCCGACCGCCGGCTGCTGGCGATGGCGCAGATCGGCCCCTGGACCGTCCAGTGCCTGGGTCTGTTCGGCCGCGGAGAGATCGACTCGCTGCCCGCCGGCGACCTCGGCTACAGCAAGCTGGTCGGCCGTCTCGCCGGCCTCGGCCGGCGTGCGACGGTCGCCGAGGTCGAGGAGTTCTACGCGCCCTACGAGCCGTTCCGGGGCCTCGTCGGGTCTCTGACCCTCGCCGGCCTGCACCGGGTCGTCGCGCAGGGCCCGCCGCTCCGCATCGCCGCCTGAGCCAGGCGTCAGGGGGTGCACGGGTCGCGCCTGGCGGGCGCAGGGTCAAGCGCACGCCCCAGGTGCCGATAACCACCCGATGCGCGATCCGGGGGACAAGAACTGGCCCGACCATGAGGTCGACGCCTTTTTCGATCAGATAGCGGCCGGTGGACAGGACTACCGGCGCCTGGTCGAGCGCCTGCCGGTGATCGTCTACGCCTCTGAGCTCGGCGAGCACGGCCGCTGGCGCTACGTCAGCCCGCAGGTCGAGGACATCCTCGGCTTCACCGCCGAGGAGTTCAAGGCCGACCCCGGGCTCTGGGCCCGGCTCCTCCATCCCGACGACCGGCAGCGCGCGCTCGAAATCGAAAGCGAGGACCGCCTCGGCAACCGCAACACCAGCCCGGTCGAATACCGGCTGCGGACCCGCGACGGGAAGACCGTCTGGATGCTCGACGAGGCCGTGCTCGAGGCCGATGAGGGCGGGGTCCCGGTCTGGCACGGGGTCCTCTACGACATCAGCGAGCGCAAGAACACCGAGGCCGAACTTCAGCGGGCCCTCTCCCAGCAGGCAGTTGTCGCCAAGCTCGGCGAGAAGGCGATGCAGAACGGCGCCCCCGATTCGCTGATGCAGGCGGCGATCTCGCTGATCGGCCAGGTCGAGGGCGTCCACAGCGCCTGCATCTGGGAGGTCGGGCGCGATGGCCGGCGTCTCAACCTGCGGGCCGGGCTCGAGGAGGAGGCGCTCGGCGCCGGGCGTCGCGTCTCCGCCGCCCGCGACTCGCACGCCGGCGCGGCCCTCGACACGGGCGAGGCGACGATCGTCTCGGAATGGGAGGGCGAGCAGCGCTTCACGATGCCGCCGGTGCTGCGCACCTTTGGCGCCGCCAGCAGCATGGCGGTGATGATCGACGGCAAGGACCAGCCCTACGGCGTGCTCGACGTCCACGCCACCGAGCCGCACCGCTTCAGCCCCAAGGACGCGCCCTTCCTGCAGGCCTCGGCAAACGTGCTCGCCGACGCCTTCGTCCGCCACGAGGCAGACCAGGCATTGCGCCACCGCGTCCTCCACGACTCGCTGACCGGGCTGCCGAACCGGCTCAGCTTCGTCGACTCGCTCAACGGCTCGCTGCAGCGAGCCGCGGTCTCCGGCTCGCCGGTCGGGATCCTCTTCCTCGACCTCGACCACTTCAAGCTGATCAACGACAGCCTCGGCCACCACGCCGGCGACGCCCTGCTGGGAGCCGTCGCGCCACGCCTGCGAGCCCACCTGCGCCCGGGCGACATCGTCGCCCGCTTCGGCGGCGACGAGTTCGGGATCCTGATCGATCGCCTCGCCGACGAAGAGGAGGCGATCGCGATCGCCGACCGCGTCGCGGCCGCCTTCACCCAGCCCTTCTCGATGGAGGGCGTCGAGCACTTCGTCAGCTCCAGCATCGGCGTCGCCGTCGCCCGCGTCAGCTCCGAGCGCCCGGCCAATGCCGAGATGCTGATCCGCGACGCCGACGCGGCGATGTACCGCGCCAAGGAGAGCGGCCGCGCCCGCTGCGTGCTGTTCGACGCGGAGATGCGGGCCGGCGCCATGCACCGGCTCGAGACCGAACGCGAGCTGCGCGGCGCGCTCGACCGCGACGAGCTCGCCCTCCACTACCAGCCCGTCGTCAACCTGCGCACCGGCGAGGTGACCGGGATCGAGGCCCTGGTCCGCTGGCAGCACCCCCAGCGTGGCCTGCTCGATCCGGCCGAGTTCGTCTCGATCGCCGAGGACAGCGGCCTGATCGAGCCGATCGGGCGCTGGGTCCAGGAGCAGGCCTGCCGCCAGGCGCTGGCCTGGCACGAGCAGCGCCCCGACTCGCGGCCGCTGGACGTCGCCGTCAACCTCTCCGCCCGCCAGGTCGCCCACCGCGACCTGCCCGCGACCGTCGCCGAGATCATCGCCAAGACCGGGATCGACCCCGCCCACCTGCGGCTGGAGATCACCGAGAGCGTCCTGGTCAAGGAGTCGGCGACCGCGATCGCCTCGCTGGAGGCGCTGAACGAGATCGGCGTGCGCCTCGTCCTCGACGACTTCGGCACCGGCTACTCCTCGCTCGCCTACCTCAACCGCTTCCCCTTCCACGCGCTGAAGATCGACCGCTCCTTCGTCGATGCGCTTGGGATCGAGCAGGAGCGCACGGCGATCGTCGAGGCGATCATCGGCATGGCTCGGGCCCTCTCCCTGGAAGTGATCGCCGAGGGAGTCGAGAACGAGGTTCAGCTCTCGGAGCTGCGCCGCCTCGGCTGCGACTACGGCCAGGGTCACCTCTTCCACGCGGCGATGCCGGAGGCCCGGATCAGCCGCCTGCTGCGCGACGACGCGCTCGACTATTCGGGGATTTCGCCCGAGAGGTAGGCGTTGCTGAGCAGTTCTTCGGCGCTCGGCAGCGATTCGATCAGGCCGTTGTCGCGCATCCAGCCCGCGAAGGTCGTCCAGGCGGCGGGGTCCATGTAGCCATACGGCTCGCCCCCCGTCCGCGCCGCCAGCAGCGGCAGGGTGGCGGTCATCTCGGCTTCGGTCAGTTTCGGTTCCAGGCCGGAATTCGCTTCGAGCAGCGCTTCGGTCGCCACTTTCGGCTGTTCGACGGCGGCATCGGTGCCGCGCTCGAGGGCGGCGATGAAGAGGCGGAACCGTTCCGGTTCACCTTCCAACATTTTTTTGTTGGCGACGAGGACGAGCTCGTCGTAGGTCGGCACCCCGAGCTGGTCGACCGGGGTGACGACGGGTTCTTTGCCGCGTTCGCGTAAGGCGACGCCCTCGACATTGCTGTAGCCGCCGAGCATTGCCTGGGCGCTGCCGCCGACCAGCGCCGGCAGCAGGCCGAAGCCGACGTTGACCGCCTTGACTTCTTCCGGCGTCAGTTTGACCCGACTCAAGATCGTCTTCAGGAAGGCTTCCTGGTATGGGATGCCGGCGGTCGCGATCGTCTTGCCCTTCAGTTCGCCGACGCCTTTGATCGCCGATTTCTTCAGCCAGATCATCGAGGTCAGGGGCCGGTTGACGATCGCCGCGATCGCGACGACCCCGAGGTCTTCTTCGTGGGCCAGGGCGACCTCGGGCTCGTAGGAGATGCCCAGGTCCGAACGCCCGGCCGCGACCAGTTTCAGCGGCGCCGCGGGGTCCGAAGGTGCGTTGATGCTGACGTCGAGCCCGGCTTCTTCGAAGTAGCCGAGCTTCTGCGCCATGTAGATCCCGGCGTGGTCGGGGTTGGGGTAGAAGTCGAGCGTCAGCGAGATCGGCTGCGCTTCGCCGCCGGTCGTGTCCTCCGACTTCTCGCCGCAGGCGGCGAGGCCGAGCGAGAGTGCGAGCAGGACGACCGCGAGTGCGATCGCCGGGATTCGACCGTGCTTCATCCCTGTGTTCTATCGCCAAGTGACGACGCGTCGCTCCGCGAGGGCGAGCAGGCCGAAGAGGCCGATCGCGATTACCGCGAGGACGAACACCTCGGCGAAGAGGCGGGAGGTCTGTAGCAGCGCGTTGTCTACCCGGATCAGCGCCCCCAGGCCACCGGTTCCGACGCTGGACCCGGCCCACTCCGCGAAGACGGCGCCGATCACAGCGACAGCGACAGCGACCTTGGCGCCGCTGAAGGTGTAGGGCAGCGCCGTCGGGGCCTCGACCCGTCTGAAGATCTGCCAGCGAGAGCCATCGAGGCTCCGCATCAGCTTGATCGCGTCCGGGTCGACCGCGCGCAGTCCGTCGAGCGTGTTGACGGTGATCGGGAAGAAGCAGACCAGCGCGACGATCACCAGCTTCGGCCAGACGCCGAAGCCGAAGAGGACGATCAGGATCGGCGCGATGGCGACGATCGGGATCGCCTGGGAGGCGACCAAGAGCGGGTACGTCGCGCGTCGCAGCGTCTCGGACAGGTGCAGGGCGACTGCGGACCCGACGCCGGCCAGCAGGCCGCAGCCAAACCCCGCGAGCACCTCGCGCAGGGTCACCCAGGCGTTTTCGGCGAGCAGCGCCCGGTTGTCCCAGAGCGAGCTCGCGACTTCGGCGGGGGAGGGGACGAGAAAGCTTTCGAGGTTGAAGAGCTGGGCCAGGGCGCCGGTCGAAGCCGCGATCTGCCAGGCACCGAGCGTGATGGCGACGAGCAGCACCGGCAGCACCCAGCGCTTCATCGCATGCCCTCCCGCAAGGCCCGCATCGCTTCCTCCCGCACGGCGACGAAGGCCGGGTCGGTGACCGCGGCGTCGCGGTCCTCGGCCCGCGGATCGGGGGCCCGCAGCTCGGCGATGATCCGCCCCGGCCGCGCCGAGAGCACCGCGACCCGGTCGCAGAGGTAGAGCGCCTCCTCGACGTCGTGGGTGACGAGGACGACGGTGCGGGGATCGGTCCGCAGCGCGCCGGCCAGCCACTCCTGCATCTCGGCCCGGGTGATCGCGTCAAGTGCGGCGAACGGCTCGTCGAGTGCCAACACCGGCTTGCCGGCGAGCAGGGTGCGGAGGAAGGCAACCCGTTGGCGCATCCCGCCGGAGAGCTCGGCCGGCGCTGTCGCCTCGAACCCGGCGAGGCCGAAGCGCCCGAACAGCTCCGCCGCCTCTGCTCGCGCCGCGCCCTTGCGCCGCCCCTGGTTGCGCAGGGCCAGCCCCGCGTTGTCGAGCGCCGAGTACCAGGGCAGCAGCAGGTCGCGCTGGGGCATGTAGGCACAGCGTGCGAGGCGCTCGGGCGCGCTGCTGGCGCCCCCGACCCCGATCGTGCCCGCGCTCGGCTCGCGCAGCCCACAGATCAGCTCCAGCAGGGTCGACTTGCCGCACCCGGAAGGGCCGACCAGCCCGACCACGGCGTGCGGCTCGACCTCGAGCTCGAGCCGCTCGATCGTCTGCAGCTCGCCGTAGGCGTGCCCGAGGCCGCGGATCGCGACGCCGTCGCCCTCCGGCGCGGCCTGCGCCGTCCCCGACTGCGGGACTCTCAGGGCTCCGGTCTCGGCGTTCATGCTGGTATCCTGGCGCACTCCGCGCTCCTGACCAAGCAGGTCGGGAAAGTCGATAAGTATCCCTCGCGCGGCGGCAAAATCACCATGGACCCGGCAATCGTCCTCTTCGGATTGGGCATCGGCGTGCTCGTCGGTATGACCGGCATGGGCGGAGGCTCGCTGATGACGCCTTTGCTGATCCTGATCTTCGGCACCCAGCCGACGACCGCGATCGGCACCGACATCTTCTACTCGGCGATCACCAAGATGTTCGGCAGCTGGCGCCATCTGAAGCTGGGGACCGTGGACATGGAGCTGGTCAAGTGGCTCTCCATCGGCAGCGTCCCCGCCGCAGTCTCCGGCGTCGCGCTGGTCTCGGTGCTCGAGCGTCACGTCAGCGAAGACCGGCTCAACTCGCTGGTGTACGCCGTCCTCGGCGGCACCCTGTTGATGGTCGGCGTGATCACCCTCATGCGGGCGCTGATCCTGCGCGGCCTGATCGACGAGCGCGACCGCTTCGAGGTCGAGCGCCGCCACAAAGTTGCGGCCGTGGCGATCGGCGCCACCACCGGATTCGTGATCGGAATCACCTCGGCCGGCTCGGGAACGGTGATCGCGATCCTCCTGATCGCCGTCTACCGGCTCTCGCCGAAGCGGGTCGTCGGCACCGACATCGTCCACGCCGCGATCCTGCTCAGCGCCGCCGCCGTCGCCCACATCGTCGGCGGCAACGTCGACTTCGGCCTCGCCGGCAACATCCTCGTCGGCTCGATCCCCGGCGTGATCATCGGCGCCGCTCTCTCCGACAAAGCCCCGCAGGGGTTTATCCGCACCGCCCTCGGCCTGGTCCTGATCGGCTCCGGGATCGTCACCATCCAGAAGGGCGACCCGAACGTCTGGCCGATCGCCGCCGCGGTCGCTGCGATCGGCCTCGGCGCGGTGCTCTACGCGCCCCACTGGCTGAACAAGCGCCGCGCCCTTCGGCGCCGGCAAGAGGACGACCATCCACGGGCGGCGGCTTGAACGCTCCTGGTCGCCTGATTTACTAGCTCGATGCGTGTTTCAGCCAAGGCCGACTACGCCGTGCGGGCCGCTGCCGAGCTGGCGGCTGCCGAGGAGGGCCCGATCAAGGGCATCCGCCTGGCGGAAGCGCAGGACATCCCGCTGCAGTTCCTCGAGCACATCCTGCTCGAGCTCAAGCACCACGGCATCGTCCGCGCCCGTCGCGGCGCCAAGGGTGGCTACTGGCTCGCCAAACCGGCCGACGAAGTCACCGTCGCCGACATCGTCCGCGCCGTCGAGGGCCCGATCGCCCACGTCCAGTCGACCCCGCCCGAGGCGATCGAATACCGCGGCAACTCCGAACACCTGCAGGAGGTCTGGATCGCGGTCCGCGCCAACCTCCGAGCCGTGCTCGAGGAGGTCACCCTTGCCGACCTCGTCTCCGGCGAAATGCCAAGCGTCGTCACCGACCTCGTCGCAACCCCCGACTCCTGGGCCGCCCGCTAGCGGACTGGACTCGACGAGTCCTCCCGAGGAGGGATTGGATGTCTTTCCTCTCTTGCCTGACTGGCGGATCGCTTAGGGCCGTCCGAGGAGGCCTCTCGGCCAGCGGCACAAAACGTTCGGAGGAACACCCAATCCCTCCTCGGGAGGACTCACCGAACTCCCCAAGATGAGCGGCCGCCGTGGTCGCTTCCCATCCCGTGGTTCCTTAAGCACGGCGGCGGTGCAAAAGGAACCACGGGATGGCTAGAGCGCCGGAAAGGCTCTCGAAGCAAGGAAGCTGCCGCGCAACCGAATCGAGAGATGGGCCCGGTTGGAGGGTCGGGTGCCCCTCCGAACGTTTTGTGCCGCTGGCCCAAAAGCGATCTCGGACGGCCCTCGGCAATCCAGCCAGTCAGGCAAGAGAGGAGGGGCACCCGACCCTCCTTCGTCTTATCCCTCAGCCGCTGTGCGCGTTTTCGTCCGTCGGTACGGGCACAAGGTCGAACTCGGTCCCCAACCGCAACTCGCTGTAGCGCCGCACCCAGTCGTCGTTGATCCGGTCCGACTGGCGCTTCATCCGCGGCTCGAAGTCGAAGTCCCCGGGAGGTGAGAGGTCGAGGCGCTCCAGCAAGCGCAGGGTGCTGGTCTCGTAGTCGGCGGCGAAGTTCTCGTAGAGGACCAGCACCGGCTTGATCCCGCTGTGCTCGAAGAAGGAGTCCCAGGCGGCCTCCTCGATCAGGATCTGCTCGAGCAGGTGGGCGATCGCCCGGTAGTGGAAGCGCAGCTGCGGCCGGTGCTCCTCGATGAAGCTGCGGTAGGGAGGGGAGCCGTCGCTCTCGACCGAGGCCACCTTGGCGCTGGCCTGGTCCTCGCGCCAGGTCGCGGTCTGCACCGCCTTCCAGAGCGAGACCGCCTGGCGCAGCTTGTTGGCGCGGACGACGCGGACCAAGGTCAGCTCCGGGAAGGCGCTCGGCAACAGCTCGGCGAGCGGCAGGTCGCGGTAGGCGGGGACGTTGCGCAGCAGGCTGACGAAGTCGCCGAAGTAGCCCCACATCAACTTCGCGCCGAAGACCCCGTTCGCGGTGGTCCCCGCCTCGAAGGACCACTCCAGGTAGCGGTCGTAGGCGGCGCGGCTCCAGAGCGGAGAGCGCGGCTGCGGCTCGCTGCCGACGGCGCGCTCGCCGAGGTGGTCGCGGATCGACTGGTCCTCGACGCCGAGGAAATATTCCTCCGGGCGTCGCGGCCGGCCGCTGTGGCGCAGCGCCTCGAAGTACTCCTCGGGCCGCCCGGCGACGCCGGTTTCCTCGAGCGCGTGGCAGACCAGGGTGCTCCCGCTTCGGGGCGTTGCGCAGACGAGGTAGGAGCGTTGGGGTTGCATGGCTCGGGTACTTGCTGAGTAAGTTAATCAACAAAGCAGGAAACGGGCAACGGCGCGGCCGTTCCCTCGTTAGTCTCCCCGGCGAACTCGACCACGGCAAGAGGTACCCCCTTGGCTTCGCCCCCGAACATTCTTTACATCCACTCGCACGACACCGGCCGCTACGTGCAGCCCTACGGCTTCCAGGTGCCGACGCCCAACATCCAGCTGCTCGCCGACCAGGGGGTTCTGTTCCGCGAGGCCTTCTGCGCGGCGCCGACCTGCTCCGGCAGCCGGGCCAGCCTGCTGACCGGCCTCTACTGCCACAACAACGGCATGCTCGGCCTCGCCCACCGGGGCTGGAAGCTCAACGACTACGGCCGGCACTGGGTCCACGCCCTGCGCCGGGCCGGCTATCGCTCGACCCTGATCGGCGAGCAGCACATCTCGGTCGACCCAAGAGTGATCGGCTACGACGAGCTGGTCGAGGTCGACTCCCACCGGGCCGAGAACGTCGCCCCGCTGACGATCGAGAAGCTGCGCGAGGCGTCCTCGGGCTCGGACCCGTGGTTCATGTCGGTCGGCTTCTTCGAGACCCACCGCGACTTCTTCGCCCCGACCTCGGTCCGCGACACGCTCTACTCGCTGCCGCCGGCAAACCTGCCCGATGTCGTCACCACCCGCAAGGACTTCGCCGCCTTCAAGGCCAGCGCCCGCTCGCTCGACCAGGGGATCGGCGCGGTCCTGCACGCCCTGCACGACTTCGACCTGGTCGACAACACGCTGGTCATCTGCACCACCGACCACGGCGTCGCCTTCCCCGGCTCGAAGGCGACCCTCTTCGACCGCGGGATCGGGGTGATGATGATCGTCCGTGGCCCCAACGGCTTCACCGGCGGCAAGGTGGTCGACGCCCCGGTCAGCCACCTCGATGTCTACCCGACGCTCTGCGAGCTGGCGGGAGTGGAGGCGCCGGACTGGCTGCAGGGCTCCTCGCTGATGCCGCTGGTCCACGGCGACGTCGAGCGCCTGCACGAGGCGATCTTCGCCGAGACGACCTTCCACGCCGCCTACGAGCCCCAGCGCGCCGTGCGCACCGAGCGTTGGAAGTACATCCGCCGCTTCGACGACTACCCACACCCGGTTCTCGCCAACTGCGACGAGGGCCCCAGCAAGGATCTCTGGGTCGAGGCGGGCTGGGGTGAGCGGATAGTCGCCCGCGAGCAGCTCTACGACCTCGTCCTCGATCCGGCCGAGGGCAACAACCTCGCCGGGGATCCGGCCGGCGCCGCCTGCCTTGAGGAGATGCGCGGCCGGCTCGACGCATGGATGCGCGAGACCGACGACCCGCTGCTGCAGGGGCCCGTCGAGCCTCCCCCCGGCGCCCGCGTCGACAGGCAGACCGCCGTCTCGCCCAGCTGAGGCGCGGCTACTCGGCCACCGGCACGCCGCCGGCGACGACGTTGACGAAGTTCTCCAGGTGACGGGTGGTCCAGCACTCGAAGGCGCCGTCGCAGTAGCGCTCGTAGGCGGCCATCACCGAGTCGCCGTAGTTCCAGTAGAGCTTCGGCTCGGGGTTGAGCCAGAACAGGCGGCCGGCGCGTTCGGAGACCTGGGCGAAGATCTCGGCGTGGGGCTGGCGGCCGTTGGTGCGGGCGTCGCCGAGCACGATCACGGTCGAGCGCGGGTCGAGCTCGTCGGAGATCTCGGTCAGGAACTCCATCCAGACGCGGCCGTAGTCGGTGTAGCCGGAGACGTCGGCGACGCCGCCCTCGCTGGAGATCCGCTGGGCGACGACGGCGAAGTCGCGCTCGTGCTCGAAGACGTCGGTGACCTCGGAGATCCGCTCGATGAAGACGAAGCTGCGCAGTTTGCGGAACGAGTCGTGCAGCGCATGCAGGACCGAGAGGAAGAAGACGCTGGCCGAGGTGACCGAGGTCGAGACGTCGCAGAGGACGTAGATCTCCGGCCGCCGTGGGCGTTTGGGCTTGTAGCTGAGGCGGAGCGGCACGCCGCCGGTCTCGAGCGAGGCGCGCATCGTCCGCCGCACGTCGACCACCCGGCTCTTGCTGCGCCCGCGCTGCACCTGGCCGAGCGTCGCCAGCCGCCGCTTCATCTGCGAGACGGCGCGGTGGACCGCGGCGAGGTCCTGGGTCGGGCTGGTCGGCAGCGCCCGGTCGAGCTCGGCCAGCGGCCGCGAGGGGGGGAGGGTCGAGGTGCGCTCGATCAGGTCGCGTTCGAGCTCACGGCGCAGGTGGCGCTCGAACCCGGTCAGCTGGGCGCGGTCGATCGGCGGTCGCTCTTGGCCGTCCTCGCCGGGAGCCTGGTTGCCCGCGGTCAGACCCAGGGTGCGACGGATCCGCTGCACGTCGACGCCGACTACGCCCGAGCCCTCGCCGCGGCCAAAGGCGGCGATTGCCAGCCGGGCGAGGTCGCGCATCCGGTCCTGGTCTCCGTCCAGCATCGCCTCGCGGATCTGCTCGCGTAGTTCGTCGAGGTCGAGCCGCTCGCCGCTCGCCCCGCCCTCACCATCGCCGCCGACGGCCTCGCCGTGCTCGGTCACCTCGCGCTGCACCGCTTCGGCCTCGGCGGCGCGGAAGAAGTAGCGGTCGAAGAGCAGCTCGAAGACGCGACGGTCGTCCTGCGACTTGGCGATCGTCGAGGCCAGCGCCTCGCGGAAGTCGTCTTGGGAGGTCCAGCCGACCTGCTCCAGCGCCGCGAAGGCGTCGAGGATCTCGGAGGTGCCGACGGCCACGCCCTCGCCGCGCAGTTCCTCGCAGAATCCCAGCAGCTTGGCCGCCAGCCCGGGCGGCCCGGGGTCGGCCTGGGGCCCGTAGGGCGAGACGGCGCTCATCGCTCGATAATAGGCGGGTGAGAGCGCGGCAGGAACAGGCTGGCCCGGAGCGGGCGCTGCGCGAGATGCGCCTGGCGCGCCGGCGCCGCTTCGTCGGTCAGCTCGAGGTGATGGAGGTCGTCTACCGCGTCTACGTCGCCGCGATCTTCGGCGCCATCGCCCTCGCCCTGATCGCCGGCTGGGTCAACAACGCCGGCGTCGGCGCCGGGGCGGTCGCAGACATCGCCGATAAGGGGCCGGCCCTGATCGGCATCGTCGTCGCCCTGGCCGTCTTCTCCGGGCTGCGCTCGGGCGCCCGCGGCGGGCCGCTGGCGATCGAGGCGGCCGAGGTCCAGTACGTCCTCCTCGCCCCGATCGATCGCCGCCTCGCCCTCCGCACCTCGGCCCTGCGGCAGCTGCGGATCGCGGTCCTCGCCGGCGCCGTGCTTGGCGCCGTCGGCGGCAACTTCGCCTTCCGCCGCCTGCCCGGCTCGCCGGTCGAGTGGCTCGCCTGCCTGGCCGCGTTCGGCGCCGTGGTCCCGCTCCTCACCCTCGCCGGAGCTCTGCTGGCCTCGGGCCGGCGCCTGAGGCCGGCGCTCGCCGGCGCGGCGGGCGCCCTGCTCCTCTCCTGGTCACTGGCCGACGTCGCCCTCGGCACCAAGACCTCGCCGGCGACGATGCTCGGCTCGCTGGCGACGCTGCCGCTGCAGGGCGGGGCGACGGCGGCGATGGCGGCGGTCGGGGTCGCGATTGCCGCCATGGCCGCCGGCCTTGGTCTTGCCTCGCTCGGCGGGCTCTCACTCGAAGCCGCTCTCCGCCGCGCCAGCCTCACCGCGCAGCTGCGCTTCTCGGCATCGGTCCAGGACATCCGCACCGTCGTCCTGCTGCGCCGCCAGCTCGCCTCCGAGACGCCGCGCCAGCGGCCCTGGGTCCGGCTGCGGGCGCCGCGCCTCGCCAAGCACCCGGTCTGGCGGCGGGGCTGGCAGAGCATCCTGCGCTGGCCGGCGGCGCGCTTCGGGCGGGTCCTCGCCCTCGGCCTCCTCGCCGGCGCCCTCGCCGCCGTCGCCTGGAGCGAGGCGACGCCGGTGATCGTCCTCGTCGGCCTCGTCCTGCTCGTCGCCGCGCTCGATCTGGTCGAGCCGCTGGCGCAGGAGGTCGACCACCCAATGCGCCTGGAACTGCTGCCGGCGCCGCCGGCGGCGCTGATCCGCGAGCACCTCGTCTCGCCGACGCTGGGGATGGGCGTGGTGGTCGTGCTCGGCGCGATCGCCGCTGCCGCGCTCGGCTTCGCGTCCACCGCGCTCGGGGTCGGCGCCGTGATGTTCGCGCCGACCGCCTTCGTCCTCCTCTGCTGCGCGGCGCTCAGCGCCACCAACGACCCCTACGAGTTCCTCCTCACCCCGCTGCTGGGCTATTTGCAGACCGGGCTGCCGATCGCCGTCGCGATCCTCGCCACCTCCGCGCCGGTGATGGCGGCGCGGGCCAGCGCCGAGCACGGTGGCTCGGCCGCCGCCGCCGCGGCGGGCGTCGAGCTCGTCATGCTCGCAATCGCCGTCGCGATCGCCATCTGGCTCGGCTACCGGGTCGCGAAGAGGACTACGGTGCAGCCGTGAGCGCAGGCGCTGCAACCGTCGCCGGCGTCGAACTGGGATCGAGCCCGGCCGTCCTCGTCGCCCGCGGCCTCGGCCGCAAATACGAGGGCTTCAAGGCCCTCGGCTCGCTCAGCGTCGAGGTCCAAGAGGGGGAGATGGTCGCGCTGATCGGGCCCAACGGCGCCGGCAAGACGACCTTCCTGACGATCGCCGCCGGCCTGCTCGAGCCCTCCAATGGGACGCTCGAGGTCGGTGGCGCCAGCGCCGGCTCGCTGGCCGCCCGGCGGCTCGTCTCCTACCTGCCCGATACGCCGGTCTTCTACGAAGACCTCAGCCTCGGCGAGCATCTCGAATACGTCGCCGGGCTGCACGGCGCCGGCGACGTCGGCGCCCGGGCACGGATGCTGTTGGAGCGGTTGGGGATGGAGAGCTGGGGTGAGAGCCTGCCGTCCGAATTCAGCCACGGCATGCGCCAGAAGGCCTCGGTCGCCCTGGCGCTGATCCGGCCCTTCTCGATCCTGCTCGCCGACGAGCCCTTCGACGGCCTCGACCCGCCCAGTCGCGACGTCCTCTTCGAGCTCCTCGCCGAGGCCCGCAAAGGGGGCGCGGCGGTCGTCGTCTCCACCCACCGCCGCGACGTGATCGCCGCCGCCGACCGCTGCCTCGCCCTACGCGACGGCCGCCTCGCCTACGACGGCGCGCCCAAGCCCGACGCGATCGCCGAGTTCTTCGAGGGTTGAGCGGCGTTGTGAGGGTTGGCGGGGAGGGATGGGGATGTCTCTCCCGGAGACCGTTGCGCAGCCGGATTGCGTAGGCGGGCTCAAGCGTGGTTCCTCAGCCTCCGGGAGAGACATCCCCATCCCTCCCCCACGAAACCACTCACCGCGCTCAAGGGAGAGCAGCTCCCGCGGGAAAGCTTCCCAGCCCTTGGCCCCCCGATGATCTGGAGCTTTCCGTTGGACGGGGCACCCGCCCCGTCCCTCTGAGACCCCCTACTAGCTCGTCGGACTCGGCCGCTCGGAAAGCTTCATCCCGACCCGCTCGGCGACGAGGGCGATGTCGGTGCGGTGCTTGACGATGATCGACATCGACTGGGTGAAGGTCTCGCGGTCGATGTCCTCGGCGCCCATCAGCAACAGCGTCCGCGCCCAGTCGATCGACTCGGCGATCGAGGGCGGCTTTTTGAGGTCGAGGGCGCGGACCATCTCGATCACCTCAACCAACCGCCGGGTCACCGACTCGGCCAGGTCGGGCACGTGGAGGCGGACGATTTCCATCTCGCGCTCGACCCCCGGATAGTCGAGCCAGAGGTAGAGGCAGCGGCGCTTCAGCGCCTCGGTCAGCTCGCGGGAGTCGTTCGAGGTGAGGACGACGATCGGCATCGTCGTCGCCGAGATCTGCCCCAGCTCGGGGATCGTGATCTGGAAGTCGGAGAGCAGCTCGAGCAGCATCGCCTCGAACTCCTGGTCGGTCTTGTCGATCTCGTCGATCAGCAGGACCACCGGCTCGGGGCTGGAGATCGCCTGCATCAGCGGCCGGGTGAGGAGGAAGTCGGAGCCGAAGATGTCCTCCTGGACGTCGTCCCAGCCACCTTGGGCACCGCCGGCCTGGATCCGCAGCAGCTGCTTGCGGTAGTTCCACTCGTACATCGCCTTCGCCTCGTCGAGCCCCTCGTAGCACTGCAAACGCACCAGCTCGCGGCCGGTGGAGCGCGACAGCGCCTTGGCCAGCTCGGTCTTGCCGACCCCGGCCGGACCCTCGACGAGGATCGGCTTGCCGAGCCGCTGGGCGAGGAAGGAGACGAGCGCGGCGGGCTCGTCGGCGAGGTAGCCGACCTTCGCCAATGCGTCCTTAACCTCTGCCACAGAGCCGTCAGCCATGGCGGCGATGATAATCCGGCGTCGTGCTCGACCTCGCCCCGCCGCTCGCCATGCTGCTGCCACGCAGCCCCGGCCCCTACGTCGCGCTGATGCTGGCGGGCTTCGTCGTCGGCATCCTCGGGCACCTGACCAAGGCCCGCTGGCTGGTCGCCTCGGGCGTGATGCTGATCTTCCTCGGCGCTTTTCTCTTCCCGCTGGCGGCCAACCTGACGACCCAGAACCGGCCGGCGCCGATCGACGAATCGCGCGGCGACTCGGGCGAATAGCGTCGCCGCGACTACGATCGCGGGGTGGGACGCCTCGACGAAGTCGACCTCAGCCTCTCCCTCAGCCGCAAGGAGGAGGAGGGGCAGCTGAAGGCCGCCTGGGAGCGGCTCGCGCACCTGCGGCTCACCCTTGGCGGCCTGATCGGCGAGCGCACCGTCGGGCCGCCACTCCTCACCGCCTTCGAGGGCTGGGACGCCGCCGGCAAGGGCGGCGCGATCAAACGGCTGGTGGCGCCGCTCGACCCCCGCCACGTCCGCATCGCCCAGTTCGCCGCTCCCAACCCCGACGAGAAGCGCCACCACTTCCTCCAGCGCTTCTGGCCGGTGCTGCCGGGCTGGGGAGGGATGACCGTCTGCGATCGCTCCTGGTACGGCCGGGTCCTGGTCGAGCGGGTCGAGGCCTTCGCCGCCGAGGAGCAGTGGCGGCGGGCCTACGGCGAGATCGACGCCTTCGAGAAGACGCTCGCGGACGAGGGCACGATCCTGGTCAAGTTCTGGCTCCACATCTCCGCGGAGGAGCAGCTGAAGCGGTTCGAAGGCCGCGCCGCCGACCCGCTCAAGTCCTGGAAGCTGACCGCCGAAGACTGGGAGAACCGCGAGAAGCGACCCGAGTACGAGCTCGCGGTCGAGGAGATGATCGCCGAGAGCGACCGGCCGCACGCCCCCTGGCATCTGGTCGCCGCCGAGTCGAAGCGCTACGCGCGGGTGCGGGTGATCGAGATCGTCTGCGAGGAGATCGAAGCCGGGATGCGCCGCTGGGGCTACGATCCTGGTTCGATCCCCGTCTCCGATCAATGAGGAGCCCAATCCCTTGAGCCGTATCCGCATCTTCATGCTGTTCGCGTCCCTGACCGTTTTGGCGACCGCTTTCACCGCCTGCGGTGGCGGCGGTGGCAGCAGCGACGAAGACCCGCAGAAGGTCGTCGAAAACGCCACTCTCGAAGGCGTCGAAAGCGGCACCCTCGCCCTCAAGGTCGGGGTCAAATCCGAAGGCGAACAGGGCGGGGACCTCAAGTTCAGCCTCTCCGGCCCGTTCCAGGCGGGCGCCAAAGGCCAGCTGCCGGAGTTCGACATGAAGGCCAAGGCCAGCGGCACGATCCAGGGCGAACCGGTCAACTTCGACGGCGCCCTGACCCTGCTCTCCGACCGTGCCTTCGTCGGCGTCAAGGGGACCGAGTACGAAGTCGACCCGACCACGTTCGGCTTCGTCAAGTCGAGCCTCGAACAGGCGCAGCAGCAGCAGGGGTCGACGGAAACCGGCCAGGCCACCGCCTGCCAGGAAGCCGCCCTCGGGCTCGAAGTCAGCGACTTCGTCGAAGGACTGACCAACGAAGGCAGCGCCGAAGTCGAAGGCACCGACACGACCAAAGTCAGTGGCGACCTCAACACCGCCGGCGCGGTCGACGCGCTGATCGAACTGAGCAAGGTCCCCGCCTGCGCGACGGAGCTCGAATCGGCGGGCCCGCTGCCGCTCTCCGAACTCGAATCGGCCAAGGGCGAGCTGACCCGCTCGGTGAAGAAGGCCCACGTCGACCTCTACGTCGGCAGCGACAACATCATCCGCAAAGTCGCAACCGACCTGACCATTGAACCGAAGGGCAGCAGCGGCGAAAAAGTCGAACTCGAAGTCGAACTCTCGCTCGGCGCCATCAACGAAGAACCGGACATCTCGGCTCCGGCCAACGCCCAGCCGCTCGAAGGGCTGTTCCAGGAACTCGGCGTCAACCCGCTCGAACTGGCCGAAAGCCTGAGCAGCGGCGCCGGGCTCGAAGGTCTGCTGGAAGGAGCGATCGGCGGCGAATCCTCCTCGGGGGGCGGCTCCACCTCCCCCGGCGAGTCGTCGCTGGAATGTTTCGAACACGCCCAGACGCCGGCGGATCTGCAGAAGTGCTCGAAGCTCATCTCCTAGGACCTAGCGCGATCTGAGTTGCG
>JACDGU010000202.1 GCA_013821475.1 Solirubrobacterales bacterium | reverse complement strand
GTCATGCGGTCCCTGGTCCGGGAACGACGCGCAGCCGGCCAGCAACAGCCCGAGCAGGCCGGCTGCGAGCCGGCAAGGCGGCCGGCGCCGTCGCAGATGCCGCACCTGCCCAGGTTAGGCCGGGCCGGGTGAGCGTCCGGTGAGTAGCGTTGCGCGCCATGTCCGAGATCATCACGCTGATCCCACATCCCGAGGGCGTCGCCGCGCTCGCCGGCGTCGACGACGTCACCCCCGTGCCCTACGACCCCGAGGGCGAGTTGCCCCCGGCGGCCGCCATGGCGCAGGTGCTGGTGCCTCCGTTCCTCGCCACCGGCGCGGCCGTCGCGGTTGTCCGGACGTTGCCGCGGCTACGGCTCGTGCAGCTGCTCACTGCGGGTGCGGAGAACTGGGTCGGCAGGCTCCCGGACGGCGTCGCGCTCTCGGACTGCCGGGGTGCGCACGGGGGTGCCACCGCGGAGTGGATCGTCGCTTCGCTGCTCGCGGTCCGCCGCGAGCTGCCCACGTTCGTCCGCGCGCAGGACGAGGCGCGCTGGGACCAGCACCAGACCGGCGAGCTGCTCGGTGCCCGCGTTCTCCTCCTCGGGGCCGGGGACGTCGCGGGGCACACGGTGCGCAGGCTCGCCCCCTTCGAGGTGACGACGACGCTGGTCGGCCGCCGCGCCCGCGACGGCGTGCACGGCATCGACGAGGTGCTCGACCTGCTTCCCCACCACGATGCGTGCGTCGTCGTCGTCCCACTGACCGAGGACACCCGCGGCCTGGTCGACGCCCGCTTCCTCGCCGCGATGCCCGACGGCGCAGTGCTCGTCAACGCCGCCCGCGGTCCGGTGGTGGACACCGCGGCGTTGACCGCGGAGCTGGCACACGGTCGGCTGCGGGCCGCGGTCGACGTCACCGACCCGGAGCCGCTGCCACCTGACCACCCGCTGTGGAAGGTTCCGGGCCTGCTCCTCACCCCGCACGTGGCAGGCAGCGTGCCGGGTGCGATGGCTCGGGCCTACCGGGTCGCGGCCGAGCAGCTCGCCGCGTTCGCGCGCGGTGAGCGGCCGCCGAACCTGGTCGAGAACGGGTACTGAACCCTGCTCGACGAGCGGCGCGCCGCGGGACCGCTGCCGGGCCGAGCCGAGCGGGCTACTCTCGCCGGTCATGAGTGCCGACCGGACCCGCTCCCTCGACCTCGGCGGCACCGGACTTGCCGCGGCGGAGTCGAAGCCAGAGCGCCGTCCGGTGACGTGGAACGGCGGCGCGGACATCGGGGTGCTGCTGCTGCGGTTCGCCGTCGGCGGGCTGTTCTTCGCCCACGGCGCGCAGAAGGTGCTCGGGATCTGGGGCGGGCTCGGCATCAGCCGCACCACCGAGGCGATCGCCGGCTACGGCTTCGTGGCGCAGGCCTTCACGCTGGCCTGGGCGACCGGGATCGTCGAGCTCGTGGCGGGCGCATTCGTGGTGCTCGGCCTGCTGGCCCCGCTGGCGGCCGCCGGGCTGCTCGCGGTCAAGATCGTCGCGGTCGTCGTGAAGTGGGGGGTGCCGTTCTACGCCGCCGCCGCACCGAACGCGCTCGAGCTCGACGTGCTACTCGGCCTCGGCGCCGCCGCGCTGGTGCCGATCATCTTCGTCGTCGCCCTCGCCACCCAGGGCAACAGCCCCAACGACGTCGCCTTCGGCCGTTACGTGCACGACACCGGCCTGGCGATCCCGCTGGTCCTGTTGCTCTTCGGCGCGGTCTGGCTGTTCCCGCTGATCACCGCGCTGGTGGCCGGGGACATCATCGCCGCCGAGGATCGCCACCAGACCCTGAAGACGATCCTGACGCGCTCGGTCGAGCGCCAGCAGATCTTCGCCGGCAAGGCGCTGGCGACCTTCACCTACGCCGTCGCGGCGATCGCCGTGACCGGCACCGTCGCGCTGGTCGCCGGGATCATGGCCTCCGGATTCAACCCGATCGTCAGCCTCTCCGGGACGCGGGTCTCGGCGCTGGAAGGGCTCGGCCTGGTCGGCGCCAGCCTCGGCGTCTACCTGATCCCGATTACCGCAATTGCCTGCATCGGCCTGCTCTTCTCGACGATCTTCCGAAACAGCGCCGCGGCGATCGTCGGCACCCTGATGTTCTCGCTGCTGGTCCAGCTGGTGGGGATCCTTCCCGGCCTCGAAGGCCTCCATCCCTACCTGCTGAGCACTCAGTACAACGCCTGGCAGGGACTGCTCCGATCGCCGATCGACTGGTCGCCGGTCGTGCACTCGCTGTGGGTCTGCGCCCTCTACGGGATTCCGGCGCTCGCCATCGCCGCTCTCGTGTTCCTACGCCGCGACGTCGCCGGGGATTAGGGAACGCCGGGTGAGGATCTGATGGCCGAACGTGTCCTGATCGTCGAGGACGATCAGCCGGTCCGGCGAATGCTCGAGCGCAGCCTCGCCAAGGAGGGCTTCGAGGTGCGGGCCGCCGCCGACGGCGCCGCGGCGTTGGCGCTCTCGGAGCGCTCGACCCCGGACCTCGTCGTCCTCGACCTGACGATGCCCGGGTTGAGTGGGGTCGACGTCTGCCGGCGCCTGCGCCAGAGCGGCATGCAGGGCGGGGTCCTGATGCTGACTGCCCGCGACGCGGTCGAGGATCGCGTGCGCGGGCTCGATGCCGGCGCCGACGACTACGTCGTCAAGCCCTTCGCGATCGAGGAGGTGGTGGCACGGCTGCGGGCGCTGACGCGGCGCGGCGAGGATCGCAGCACCCGCGTGCGCTTCGGCGACCTCACCGTGGACCTCACCGCGGGCACCTTCGCTCGCGGGGGTGGCCCCGCGGTCAAGCTGACCCGGCGCGAGTGCCAGCTGCTGGAGATGCTGCTGCGCGATCCGCGCGCGGTGGTCTCGCGCGAGGCGGCGATCGAGCGGATCTGGAACGGGGCGGCGGTCGAGAACGTCGTCGACCGCTACGTTGCTCGGCTGCGGCGCAAGCTCGGCGATCCGCCGCTGATCCGAAGCGTGTGGGGAGTCGGCTTCATACTCGGCGGGTGAGGCTTCGCAGCATCAACCTTCGCCTCACCGCCGCGGCGATCGCCGCGGTCTTGATTGCGGTCCTGGTCCTGGGGATCGGCGCCCGCGTCGTCGTCTCGAGCCGCCTGCACGCCTCGCTCGACAAAAGCCTGCGCCGGCGCGGCGCCGAAGTCGCCCGGCTGAGCGTCTCGGCGCCGGCGGTGCTGACCGAACCGGGGGCGCTCGAATCGCCGATCTCGGGACGCCAGCTGAGCGTCGAGGTACTGGACCGCCACGAAGCGATCATCGCCCGCTCCCTGGCGCTCGGCGCGAAGCTGCTGCCGCGGGGGCCGGAGCTGGCAGCCGCGCTGGCCGGCCGCGCCTCCTTTACCGACGCCGAGCTCGACGGCGAACCGTTACGCGTCTTCGCGGCGCCGATCGCCGAAGCCGGCGGCCCGGCAGCGGGTGGCGCCGTCCTCGTGGCCGCCAGCACCGCCGACATCGAGGACACCCTTCACGAACTCGGGCTCCTCTTCCTGCTCTGCGGGGTCGGGGCGCACCTCCAGCC
>JACDGU010000050.1 GCA_013821475.1 Solirubrobacterales bacterium | reverse complement strand
CCGCTGCTATCATCGGCGGTCGCTCAGGCAGTTTCGGTGCAGCACGCTTCGCCGGGCCCGATGGGGCCCTTTTTTTGCGCCGATCCGGGTCAGTTCCCGAGCGTTTCCGTTTCACCCTGAACCCAGTCCGAAAGAACAAGAGACTTCGAGAGCCATGGCACGCAGCTTTCCACTAGAGAAGACCCGCAACATCGGGATCATGGCGCACATCGACGCCGGTAAGACGACGACGACCGAGCGCATCCTCTACTACACGGGCCGCACCCACAAAATGGGCGAGGTCCACGAGGGCGCTGCGGTGATGGACTGGATGGAACAGGAGCAGGAGCGCGGGATCACGATCACCTCCGCCGCCACCGCCTGCGAGTGGAAGGGCCACCGGATCAACATCATCGACACGCCCGGCCACGTCGACTTCACGGTCGAGGTCGAGCGCAGCCTGCGCGTCCTCGACGGCGCGGTCGCCGTCTTCGACGCCGTCGCCGGCGTCGAGCCGCAGTCCGAGACCGTCTGGCGCCAGGCCGACAAGTACGCGGTCCCACGCTTCGCCTACATCAACAAGATGGACCGTACCGGGGCCGATTTCTTCTACTCGCTGCAGACGATGAAGGACCGCCTCGGCGCCAACGCGGTGCCGATCCAGCTGCCGATCGGCGCGGAGGACAACTTCCAAGGCGTTGTAGATCTCATCGAGATGGTAGGCCTGATCTGGACCGACGAGCTCGGCGCCGCCTACGAGACGGTCGAGATCCCCGAGGACCTTCAGGACCAGGCCGAGGAGTACCGGACCCAGCTGATCGAGGCCTGCGCCGACCACGACGACGCGCTGGCCGAGGCCTACCTCGGTGAAGAAGAGGTCGCGCCCCAGCGCCTGCTCGACTCGCTGCACCGCGCCTGCCTCGACACCAAGGTCACCCCGGTCCTCTGCGGCACCTCGTTCAAGAACAAGGGCGTGCAGCCGCTGCTCGATTCGATCATCGCTCTACTGCCCTCGCCGCTGGAGGTGCCAGCGGTCACCGGCGTCGTCGCCGCCGGCAAGGGCCAGTCCGAGGACACCGAGGCCGAGCGCCCCGCCGACGACAACGGTCCCTTCGCCGCGCTTGCCTTCAAGATCATGACCGACCCCTACGTCGGCAAGCTCACCTACTTCCGCGTCTACTCAGGCAAGCTCGAGAAAGGCGGCCGCGTCCTCAACATCAAAACCGGCAAGACCGAGCGCATCGGCCGGCTGCTGATGATGCACGCCAACAGCCGTGAGGAGATCGAGGAGGTCTACTCGGGCGACATCTGCGCCGGCGTCGGCCTCAAGGAAACCGGGACCGGCGACACGCTCGCCGCCCCGGATGCCCCGATTGCCCTGGAGCGGATCGAATTCCCGGAGACGGTGATCGCGGTCGCGATCGAGCCGAAAACGAAAGCCGACCAGGAGAAGATGGGCAACGCCCTGCAGCGCCTGGGCGAGGAGGACCCGACCTTCCGGATCGAATCCGACGAGGAAACCGGGCAGACGCTGATCCACGGGATGGGCGAGCTCCACCTCGAGGTGATCGTCGACCGCATGTTGCGCGAGTTCAAAGTCGATGCCAACGTCGGCAAGCCGCAGGTCGCCTACCGCGAGACGATCCGCAAGCGGGTCGAGAAGGTCGTCGCCCGTTTCGTCCGCCAGACCGGTGGCCGCGGCCAGTTCGGCCACGTCGTCATCAACGTCGAGCCGGCGCCCGGCGAGGGCTTCGAGTTCGTCAACAAAATCAAGGGCGGGTCCATCCCCGGCGAATTCATCGGCCCGGCCGAACAGGGCATGCGTGAGGCGCTTGAAAACGGCGTCAAGGCCGGCTACCCGATGGTCGACGTCAAAGTCGAACTCGTCGACGGCTCCTACCACGACGTCGACTCTTCCGAGATGGCTTTCAAAATCGCCGGTTCGATGGCGATCCAGGAGGGCGCGCGCAAGGCCAACCCGGTCCTGCTCGAGCCCGTGATGTCGGTCGAGGTCGTCACCCCCGAGGACTTCCTCGGCGACGTCATCGGCGACCTCTCGCGCCGCCGCGGCAAAGTCCAGGGGCAGGAGCAGCGCGGCAACGCGCTCGCCGTCCAGGCCTACGTCCCGCTCGGCGAAATGTTCGGCTACGCAACCGATCTCAGATCTTCAACCCAAGGCCGTGCCAGCTACACGATGCAGTTCGAGCGCTACGAGGAGGTCCCCGGGAACATCGCCGAGGAGATCGTCCAGCACCGCTCTGGAGAGCCAGTGGGGGCGACCTCCTAGACCCAACCGCGACAGCGGGCTGCATCTGGCTATATTTCCCAGGTTCGCCCGCAAGCAGGGCGCAGCGTCCTGCCAGTGCAGTGCCCCCAGAACTCAAGCAGCCAGATCAGACAGAACACGACTTCGAAAGGTAGAACGGAGAGAGATGTCAAAGGAGAAGTTCGAGCGCGATAAGCCGCATGTGAACGTCGGAACGATTGGTCATATCGACCACGGAAAGACGACGCTGACGGCCGCGATCACCCAGACGCTCTCAACCGTGGGCGGGGCGGAGGCACAGAGCTTCGCCGAGATCGACAACGCTCCCGAGGAGAAGGAGCGCGGGATCACGATCGCGACCTCCCACGTCGAGTACGAAACCGAGAACCGGCACTACGCCCACGTCGACTGCCCGGGTCACGCCGACTACGTCAAGAACATGATCACCGGCGCGGCGCAGATGGACGGGGCGATCCTGGTCGTCTCCGCCGCCGACGGCGTCATGCCCCAGACCCGCGAGCACATCCTGCTCGCCCGTCAGGTCAACGTCCCGCACGTCGTCGTCTTCCTCAACAAGATCGATCAGGTCGACGACGACGAACTGATCGAGCTGGTCGAGGAGGAGGTCAAGGAACTTCTCGACGAGTACGACTTCCCGGGTGACGACACCCCGATCATCAAAGGCTCGGCGCTGAAGGCGCTGGAAGGCGACGAGGACGCGCAGAAAGCCGTCTTCGAGCTGGCCGCCGCGCTCGACTCCTACATCCCGGAGCCGGTCCGCGAGCTGGACAAGCCCTTCCTGATGCCGGTCGAGGACATCTTCTCGATCACCGGTCGCGGCACCGTCGCCACCGGTCGCGTCGAGCAGGGCATCGTCAACACCGGCGACGAGGTCGAGATCGTCGGCATCCACGACACCACCAAAACCGTCGTCACCGGGGTCGAGATGTTCCGCAAGCTGCTCGATCAGGGTCAGGCCGGCGACAACATCGGCGCCCTCCTGCGCGGCACCAAGCGCGAGGAGATCGAGCGCGGCCAGGTTCTCTGCAAGCCCGGCTCGATCACGCCGCACACCAAATTCAAAGCAGAGGTCTACTGCCTGAAGAAGGAGGAGGGTGGTCGCCACACTCCGTTCTTCTCCGGCTACCGGCCTCAGTTCTATTTCCGCACCACCGACGTGACCGGGATCGCCAACCTCCCCGAGGGGACGGAGATGGTGATGCCGGGAGACAACGTCGAGATGACGATCGAGCTGATCCAGCCGATCGCCATGGATCAGGGTCTGCGGTTCGCCATCCGTGAGGGTGGCCGCACCGTCGGGTCCGGAGTCGTCGCCGAGGTAGTCGAGTAGGGCGACAGGCTCCACCCGGGTCGGGCAAGGTGCCCGACCTCTCGTCACCCGCCGGGTGACGGACCAACTGCAAGACATACGACCGGGGCGGCGCCCCCCCCTACTGGGGCCCCGCCCTTATTGCGCCCTAAGAGCGCGCGAGGAAGACCGAGAGACAGCAGAACAAAGTGGCAGCTATAGCGGCACAGAAAATTCGAATCCGGCTCAAGGCGTACGACCATGACGCCATAGATCGGGCTGCCCGCGAGATCGTCGAGACCGCGGAGCGCACCGGCGCCACCGTCTCCGGCCCGGTGCCGCTGCCGACCGAGAAAAACGTCTACTGCGTGATCCGTTCGCCGTTCAAGGACAAGGACTCGCGCGAGCACTTCGAGATCCGCACCCACAAGCGGTTGATCGACATCCTTCAGCCTTCGCCCAAAACCGTCGACTCGCTGCAGCGGCTGGACTCCCTGCCCGCCGGCGTCGACATCGAGATCCGCCTCTAACCATGGCTGCGATCCTCGGTAAGAAGTTGGGCATGACGCAGGTGTTCCGCGAGGACGGAACCGTCGTGCCCGTGACCGTGATCGAAGCCGGTCCCTGCAAGGTCACCGCCGTCCGCGACGGCGAGCGCGACGGCTACGCCGCGGTCCAGCTCTGCTTCGGCGAGGTCAAGCAGGGCAAGCTCAGCAAGGCCGAGGAAGGCCACCTGAAGAAGGCCGGGGCGGCGCCGATGCGCCACCTGGTCGAGTTCCGCGACGAAGATCTCGGCGCCGAGGACGGGCCCAAGGTCGGCGACGACGTCACCGTCTCCGGCTTCGAGGCCGGCCAGAAGGTCAAGGTCGCCGGGATCTCGATCGGCAAGGGCTTCCAGGGCGGGATCAAGCGCCACAACTTCAGCCGCGGCCCGGTCAGCCACGGCTCGCACAACGTCCGCGCCCCCGGCTCGATCGGCGCCAGCGCCTTCCCCGCCCGCGTCTTCAAAGGGATGCGGATGCCGGGGCAGATGGGCAACAAGCGCCGGACCCAGAAGGGCCTGGAGATCGCCGACATCGACGCCGAGCGCAACCTGCTCTTGATCAAGGGCTCGGTTCCCGGCTCCCGCAACTCGATCGTCGAGGTGCGCTCCGATGTCTAAAGCCACCGTGATCGGCAAGTCGACCAAAGCCGACCTGCCCAAAGAGCTCTTCGCCGAGCCCTTCCACCAGTCGCTGATCTTCGAGGCGGCGCAGGCCGACCTGGCTTCGCGCCGGCGCGGCACCGCCTCGACCCTGACCCGCGGCGAGGTCGCTTTCACGACCGCCAAGGCCTGGCGCCAGAAGGGCACCGGCCGCGCTCGCGTCGGCGCCCTCGGCGTCTCCAGCCGCTTCGGCGGTGGCGTCACCTTCGGCCCCAAGCCGCGCCACTACACGGTCAAGGTCAACCGCAAAGCCCGCCGCCGAGCGATGCGCTCCGCGCTCTCCGTCCACGCCGAGCGCGACTCGGTCGCCGTCCTCGACGCCTCCGCCTTCGGGACCCCTTCGACCAAAGCGGCCGCCGCGGCGCTGGTCAAATGGGGCGCCAAGAGCCCGACCCTGATCGTCCTCACCGCCGAGGAGACCGGGCCGATGAAGAGCTTCCGCAACATTCCGCGGACCACCGTGCTCGAGGTCGGCGCCACCGGCGTCGCCGACGTGATCGGTGCCGCGGCGATTGTTCTTTCGGAGAGCGCGTTGCGGACGTTGGCGGAGAGGCTCGGCTGATGGACGCCCGCAACATCCTCATCCGCCCGGTGATCTCCGAGAAGAGCTACGCGCTGATCGCCGAAGGCAAGTACACCTTCCGGGTTGCCGACCGCGCCCACAAGACCCAGATCGCGCAGGCGGTCCAGGAGGTCTTCGGCGTCAAAGTCGCCCAGGTGCGGACCTCGAAGGTCCGCCCGAAGCCGAAGCGTCGCGGCCTCTCCAGTGGCCGCACCCGCGCTTGGAAGAAGGCGATCGTCCAGCTAGCGCCGGGCGAACGCATCGAGCTGTTCGAAGGCGCCGAGACCGCGTAGGAAGACTGAGATGCCGAACCGTAAAACCAAACCGACCAGCCCCGGGCGCCGCTTCGCGACCTACCCGCTGCGCGAGCAGCTGACCGCGACCGAGCCCGAGCGCAAGTTGACCGAGGGGCTGCGCAAGTCGGGCGGCCGCAACGTCAACGGCCGCGTCACCGCCCGCCATCGTGGCGGCGGTGCCAAGCGCCGCTACCGGAAAATCGACTTCAAGCGCCTCAAGGACGGGGTGCCGGCGAAGGTCGCGACGATTGAGTACGACCCGAACCGCAGCTGCTACATCGCCCTCCTGCACTACGTCGACGGCCACAAGGACTACATCCTTGCCCCGGCGCAGTTGGCGGTCGGCAACGAGGTCAAGTCCGGCCCCGAGGCCGACATCAAACCGGGCCACGCGATGGCGCTGGGCGAAATGCCGACCGGCACGATCGTCCACAACGTCGAGCTGGTTGCCGGCCAGGGCGGCAAGCTCGGCCGCGCCGCCGGCACCGCGATCCAGCTGGTCGCGAAGGAGGGTGAGATGGTCACCCTGCGTCTGCCGTCTTCGGAGATGCGCCTGGTTCGCGCCGAGTGCCGCGCGACCGTCGGCAACCTCTCCAACGCCGAGCACCAGAACCTCAAGGTCGGCAAGGCCGGTCGCAGTCGCCACAAGGGCAAGCGCCCGCAGAGCCGTGGCGTCGCGATGAACCCGGTCGACCATCCGCACGGCGGCGGCGAGGCCCACCACACGCCCGGTGGGCACCCGGTGACCCCCTGGGGCAAGCCGACGCTCGGCTACCGGACCCGTAAGAAGGGCAAGCAGTCCGACCGTTACATCGTGCGCGGCCGTCGCCGCGGCAAGAAGAAGGGTGGCCGCTGATGGGACGCTCGACGAAAAAGGGCCCGTGGGTCGAAGAGAGGCTGATGGGCCGGATCTCCGCGATGAACGACGCGGGCAAAAAACAGATGGTCAAAACCTGGTCCCGGACCTCGACCGTCTTCCCGGAGATGGTCGGCCACACGATCGCCGTCCACGACGGCAAAAAACACGTGCCCGTCTTCATCTCGGAGTCGATGGTCGGCCACAAGCTCGGCGAGTTCGCGCCGACCCGCACCTTCCGCTCCCACACCGGCACCGGCCGAGGCGACTGATCGTGGCCGACGAGAAGAAAGACGCCGTGAAAAAAGAGCCGGCGAAAAAATCGCCGAAAGCCTCGGCCAAAAAAGCAACCAAAAAATCTGCGAAAAAAGCCGAGGCCAAAGCGCCGGCGAAAGCGAAAGCCGCGACCCAAAAAGTCGCGCCGGAGCTGGTTGCCGCGCCGGTCGTCCGCGCCAGCGCCCGCTACGTGCGGATCGCGCCGCGCAAGGCGCGCCTGATCGCCGACCAGGTCCGCGGCCTGCACATCGAAAAGGCCCGCGCGCTGCTGCAGTTCTCGCCGCGCAGCGCTGCCCAGGACATCCAGAAGCTGATCGACTCCGCCGCGGCCAACGCGGAAAACAACCACGACCTGATCGGCGACGAGATGAAGGTCTCCTCGATCACGGTCGACGAGGGTCCGACGCTGAAGCGGTTCCGGCCTCGAGCGCAGGGACGGGCGACCCCGATCCACAAGCGAACCAGCCACATCGCCGTGGCGCTAACCCCGGTAGAGGACTAGAAGATGCCAGCCTTCCCAACCCAGCACACCTGGATGACGCGCCTGGCGCGTCGCATCTCCGCGTCCTCGGGCTCGCCTTTGGCACCACCAAAGGCTTCGCCCTGCGTCCTTGATCTGCTCGACCAGTCACGCCCCCAGGCGCACTGCGCCGGAAAGGCGGGCATCTGATGGGACAGAAGATCCACCCCGAGGGTTTCCGCGTCGGATACATCCACGACTGGAAGTCGACCTGGTTCGAGGAGAAGAACTTTGCCGACGTGCTCCAGGAAGACCTCCAGATCCGCGACCACATCGTCGCCAAGCTTTCGCATGCCGGTCTCTCGAACATCACGATCGAGCGTCGCGGCGAGGTTGCCGTGGACATCCACACGGCCCGCCCCGGCATCGTCATCGGCAAGTCCGGCAGCGAAGTCGACGCGCTCCGCAAAGAGCTGCACAAGCTGACCGGCAGCCCGGTGAAAGTGAACATCCGTGAGGTCAAGCGCCCCGAGCTCGACGCCAAGCTGGTCGCCCAGTCGATCGCCGAGCAGCTGCAGAACCGGGTCGCCTTCCGCCGCGCGATGAAACGCGCCCTGACCTCGGCGATGCGCTCAGGTGCCAAGGGCGTCAAGGTCCAGGTCTCCGGCCGCCTCGGCGGCGCCGAGATGGCGCGGACCGAAAGCTATTCCGACGGTCGCGTGCCGCTGCACACGCTGCGCGCCGACATCGACTACGGCTTCTTCGAGGCGAAGACGACGACCGGCCGGATCGGTGTCAAATGCTGGATCAACAAGGGCGAAGTGATGCCCGAGGGCTTCCGCTCCGACCTCGCTTCGACCGACGGCGAGCCGCAGGGACAGCGCGGCGGCCGCCCGCCCGGCAACCGTCCCGGCGGCGACCGTGGCGGCCGTGGCCCCGGTGGCGGCGGACGTGGACCCGGCGGCGATCGCGGTGGGCGTGGCGGCGGCGATCGTGGCGGCCCGCGTGGCGGAGGTGGTCGCTGATGCTGAGCCCGAAACGAGTCAAGCACCGCAAACAGTTCCGCGGCCGCATGCGCGGCAACACCAAGGGCGGCAGCACCGTCGTCTTCGGCGAGTACGGGCTGAAGTCGCTCGACCGCGGCTGGATCACCAACCGCCAGATCGAGGCTGCGCGCGTCGCGATGACCCGCAAGATCAAACGCGGCGGCAAGGTCTGGATCAACATCTTCCCCGACAAGCCCTTCACCAAGAAGCCCGCCGAGACGCGGATGGGTTCGGGCAAGGGCAACCCGGAGGGATGGGTCGCCGTGGTCAAGCCCGGCAAGGTGATGTTCGAGCTGGCCGGCGTTCCCGAGGAGCTCGCCCGCGACGCGCTGCGACTGGCGGGGCACAAGCTCCCGGTAAGGGTTAAATTCGTCAAGCGCGAGGGGGTCGATGACTGATGAAGGCATCTGAGACCCACGACCTGAAAGACGACGAGCTGGTGGCGAAATTGATCGACGCCAAGCAGGAGGCTTTCAACCTGCGTTTCCGGCACGCCACCGGAGAGCTCGAGAACACCTCTCGCCTGGGAGCCGCCAAACGCGACATCGCGAGGCTGCTGACCGTGGCGCGGAGCAGAGGCATCGATGTAGAGAAAGAGACGAAGCGGATATGAGCGACGACGACGTGAAAAAAGACGAGACGACTGAGGAGACTCCGGTGGAGGAGGCCCCCGAGGCCGCTGCCGAGCAGACCCCGGCCCCCGAGGCCGAGCCCGAGGCTCCGGCAGCTGAGGCGCCCGCCGAGGAGGCGCCGCCCGCTGCCGATTCCGAACCGGCCAAAGAGCCCGATCCCGAGGACGACCTTCCCTGGAAGGAGCGCCGCCGCCTGCAGCGCTCCCGCCGCCCGAACGACCCGAAGCCGGCGCTGAGCCCGGAGGAGCGTGCCGCGCAGCGACGCGAGCATCGCAAGGCCAAGGCCAACGAACGGCGCAAGGGCCGAGCGGCGATGAAGGCGAAGAAGCCCGAGTCAGGCGACGGTACCCCGGCCGCCGAGCGCGAGGCCAACGCCGCCAAGGTCCGTCAGGGCATCGTCGTCTCCAACAAAGGCGACAAGTCGATCACCGTCCGCATCGACATCGCCCGCCGTCACCCGACCTACGAGAAGATCGTCCGCCGCTCGCGCACGCTGCACGCTCACGACGAGCGCAACGAGGCCGGCGAGGGCGACGTCGTCCGCGTGGTGGAGACCCGCCCCCTGTCGAAGACCAAGCGTTGGCGCCTGGTCGACGTGGTCGAGAAGGCGAGGTAGGGCGATGATCCAGCAAGAGTCGAGGTTGAAGGTCGCCGACAATTCGGGCGCCCGCGAGATCCTCTGCATCCGGGTCAAAGGCGGCTCGCACCGCCGCTACGCGTCGGTCGGCGACGTGATCACCGCGACCGTCAAATCGGCCAGTCCGAACGGCGCAGTCCGCAAGGGAGAGGTCGTCCAGGCCGTGGTCGTCCGCACCCGCAAGCCGCTGGGACGCCCCGACGGCACCTACATCTCCTTCGACGAGAACGCCGCGGTCCTGATCGACCCGGCGAACAACAACCCGCGCGGGACCCGCATCTTCGGCCCCGTCGCCCGCGAACTCCGCGATCGCAACTTCATGAAAATCATCTCGCTCGCACCCGAGGTCCTCTGATGGCGAAGTCGATGCGCATCCGGACCGACGACCAGGTGGTCGTGATCAGCGGCAAGGACGCCGGCAAGACCGGCCGCGTGGTGCGGACCGAACCGCAGCGCCGTCGCGTCGTCGTCGAGGGCCTGAACATGGTCAAGCGCCACGAACGTCCGCGTTCGGGCGGCGACATGAGCAAAAGCCAGGCCGGCGGCATCGTCGAAAAGGAGGCCTCGATTCATGCCTCCAACGTGATGCTGCTCGACCCGAAAAACAACAAAGGCACCCGGGTCGGCGTCCGTCGCGACGACGGCGGCAAGCGCGTGCGCTACGCCAAGGCCAGCGGGACGGCGATCGACTGATGGAGGCCACCGTGACCCCGACCCGACAGGCGGCTCCGCCGCCGCGGCTGCGCGATACCTACGAGCAGGAGATCCTGCCGGCGCTGACCAAGAAATTCGGCTACTCGACGCCGATGGAGGCTCCGCACCTGCAGAAGGTCACGCTGAACATGGGTCTCGGCACCGAGAAACAGGACAAAAAATCCTTCGAATCGGCGCAGAACCAGCTCTCGCTGATCGCCGGCCAGCACCCGAACGTGCGCCGCGCCCGCAAGTCGATCGCTTCCTTCAAGCTGCGCGAGGGGATGCCGGTCGGCGTCTCGGTGACGCTGCGCCGCGCCCGGATGTGGGAGTTCCTCGACCGCCTGACCTCGATCGCGGTGCCGCGCATCCGCGACTTCCGCGGCCTCAACCCGCGCTCCTTCGACGGCCGTGGTAACTACTCGATGGGCGTCAAAGAGCAGCTGATCTTCCCTGAAATCGACTACGACTCGGTCGACGTCGTCCGCGGGCTCGACATCACGATCACGACGTCGGCCAAAACCGACCTCGAGGCGTTCGAGCTGCTGCTGGCGCTGGGCATGCCCTTCGCCCAGGAGGGTCGCCCGGGTCAGGCCGGCCGCGAAGAAGCCGAAGCGGAGGCCGAGGAGGAACAGCGCAAAGATGAGGCCAGGCTCAAGGCCGAGGTCGAGCAGGCGGCGCTGGAAGAACTCAAGGAGGAGAACCCCGAGGCTTACGCCAAGCCCGAGGTCGAGGATGGCGAGGGCGAGGACGCCGCCGAGGGCGGAAATGAGAAGGCCGACGGTTCGGCCGACGAGGAGAAGAGTTCAGAGGATGGCTAAGACTTCGCAGAAGGTCCGACAGGGCCGTAAACCAAAGTTCAAATCGCGCGGCTACAACCGCTGCCGTCGCTGTGGCCGCCCGCGCGCCTACTACCGCAAGTTCGGCCTCTGCCGGATCTGCCTGCGCGACGCCGCTCACGAGGGGTACATCCCCGGAATGACCAAGTCGAGCTGGTAGGACCATGCAGACCGACCCGATAGCCGATTACCTGACCCGCATCCGCAACGCGATCCGCGCCGGGCACGACGAGGTGGAGATTCCCCTCTCGGGCCTGAAGATGGAGGTCTCGCGGATCCTCAAGGAGCAGGGCTACATCAGCGACTTCCACCGCCAGCCGGCCCCCGTCGGTGAGGCGATCAACGTGCGCCTCAAGTACACCGAGGAGCGCCGGCCTGTCATCCTCGGGATCGAACGGGTCTCGCGGCCCGGTCGGCGTCGCTACGTGGATCACAAACACGTGCCCCGCGTCTTCGGCGGCACCGGCACCGCAATCGTCAGCACCTCCGTCGGGGTGATGACCGGCCACGAAGCCCGCGCCAAGGGCGTCGGCGGCGAGGTCGTCGCCTACGTCTGGTGATTGAGATGCCTGCCTCCCCGACCAACCACACCTGGATGACGCGCCCGGCGCTGCGTACCTCTGCGTCCTCGGGCTCGCCTGTGGCACCGCCACAGGCTGCGCCCTGCGTCCTTGATCTACCTGGCCGGGCACGCCCCCAGGCGCAATTGGCCAGGAAGGCAGGCATCTGATGAGTCGAATTGGAAGAAAACCCGTCTCAGTGCCCGAGGCCGTCACGGTCGAGATCGCCCCTGGCAACGTCGCCGTCAAGGGCCCCAAAGGCGAGCTGACCCAGGTCGTCTCGCAGGAGATGTCGGTCGAGCAGGGCGAGGGCGTGATCACCGTCGCCCGTCCCACCGACCGCGGCGACCATCGCGCCCTGCACGGCCTCACCCGCAGCCTGATCGCGAACATGGTCGAGGGCGTCACCGACGGCTTCGAGAAGCACCTCGAGATCCAGGGCGTCGGCTACCGCGCCGCGCTTAAAGGCAGGAACTTGGAGCTGGCGCTCGGCTACTCGCACCCGATCTCGATCGAGGCCCCCGAGGGCATCGATTTCGAGGTTCCGCAGCCGACCGAGGTGATCGTCCGCGGCATCGACAAGCAGCTCGTCGGCCAGGTCGCGGCGGATATCCGCAAGCGCCGCAAGCCCGAGCCCTACAAGGGCAAGGGCATCCGTTACAAAGGCGAGCAGGTACTTCGAAAGGTCGGTAAGCGCGCATGACCGTCGTCACCAAGGGCCAGCGCCGTCTGCGCCGTCGCCGCCGGGTTCGCGCCCGCGTCACCGGCACGGCTCAGCGCCCCCGCCTCTCTGTCTTCCGCTCCAACCGCGGCATCTTCGCCCAGCTCATCGACGACAGCAAGGGTCACACCGTGGCTGCCGTCAACTGGATCGAGCCGGACCTGCGCAAGCTCACCGCGACCGACCAGGCCAAGGTGGCCGGCGAACTGCTGGCCGAGCGCGGCAAGGCCGCCGGCGTCGAGACCTGCGTCTTCGACCGCGGCGGCTACCAGTACCACGGCCGCGTCAAAGCGCTGGCCGACGGTGCCCGCGCGGGAGGGTTGGCCTTCTAATGAATTCCTTCCGCTACGGTGGGCCGCTGTCATGAAGGGCATGGACACCAAAAACGTCGAGACGGTCAGCCCGCGCGGGCTCGACCTCCAAGAGCGCGTGATCGAGATCAACCGCGTCGCCAAGGTGGTCAAGGGCGGCCGGCGCTTCTCGTTCACGGCGCTGGTCGCCGTCGGCGACGAGGAGGGCGTGGTCGGGATCGGCTACGGCAAGGCCCGCGAGGTCCCGCTGGCGATCCAGAAGGGCGTCGAGGACGCCCGCAAGAACTTGATTCGCGTGCCGAAATACGGGCAGACGATCACCCACCGGATCATCGGCCGCTTCGGCGCCGGACACGTCGTCCTGCGCCCGGCCAGTCCCGGTACCGGCGTCATCGCCGGCGGCGGCGTCCGCGCCGTGCTCGAGCTCGGCGGCGTCCGCGACGTCCTCACCAAGTCGATCGGCACCCAGAACCCGATCAACCTGGTCAAGGCGACGATGGATGGCCTGGTCAGGCTGCGCCGGCCCGAGGAGGTCGCGGAGCTGCGCGGGCTCACCGTCAGGCAGGTGCTCGGGCTCGACCTGAACGACACTTCCAGTACCAACGGAGAGCACCTGGCAGCGGACGCCACGCCACCCGCTGACGAGGCTGCTCCGTCAGACGGTGAGGCTCCGACGGCGGCTGACGCTGCAGCGGCTGGCGAGCCTGAGGTTCCTGCGGCAGAGGATGCTGCTCCTTCGGCTGAGGCGGTGCCCGCCGACGAGGGCGCTGCGCCGCCTGCCACCGAGCAGCCCGCTGCCGAGGAGACTGGGTCATGAGCGCGGTCGCGATCAAGCAGATTCGCTCCTCCAACGGGACTGATCCGAAGCAGAAAGCGACCCTGAGGGCGCTTGGGCTGGGGCGGATCGGCAAAGCTGTCGAGCGCAAGGACTCGCCGCAGTTGCAGGGCCAGCTGCGCGTCGTCTCGCACCTGGTCGAGGTCAAGGGCTGATGGCCGATACGCCCCGCTCCGAGGAGATCGGTCTTCACAATCTGAAGCCGAAGCCCGGCTCGCGACGTCCGCGCAAGCGGATCGGCCGCGGCGAGGGCAGCGGACTCGGCAAGACCTCCGGCCGCGGCCACAAGGGCGCCGGCTCGCGCGCGGGCGCCAAGCAGAAGGCCGGCTACGAGGGCGGCCAGAACCCGATCCACATGCGGATGCGAAAGCTGCGCGGCCCGCACATGAAGAAGTCGATGCCGTTCGAGAACTTCCGTACCAAGACCCAGCCGGTCAACCTCTCCGACCTCGAGGATCGCTTCGAGGCCGGCGCCGAAGTCACCCCGGCGTCGCTCAAGGAGAAGAACCTGGCAAAGCGCTCCGATCCGGTCAAGATCCTCGCCCGCGGCGAGATCAGCAAGAAACTGGACGTCCACGCGCACGCATTCAGTGCCGCCGCCAAAGAGAAGATCGAGGCGGCCGGCGGTTCCTGTCACACTCTGGAGCCGTAATGCTCAAAACTATTCTCAACGCATTCAGCGTTGCCGACATTCGCAAGAAACTCGCCTTCACGGCGGCGATGCTTGCGCTGTACCGGCTCGGCGCCTACATCCCCGCGCCGGGAGTCGACGTCGCCGCCGTCAAGGAAATCCAGAACAACTTCGGCGGCTCCAACATTCTCGGCTTCCTCAACCTCTTCTCCGGCGGCAGCCTCTCGCGCCTGAGCCTGTTCGCGCTGGGGATCATGCCCTACATCACGGCCTCGATCATCCTCCAGCTGCTGACCGTCGTCGTGCCCTCACTCGAGCGCCTGCAGAAAGAGGGTGAGGTCGGCCAGCAGAAGATCACCCAGTACACGCGCTACCTCACCGTCGGCCTCGCCTTCGGCCAGTCGCTCGGCTACGTCTTCCTCTTCCGCTCCTTCGGCAACGAAGCCGGCACCAGCGTCGTCGGCAACCTCACCTTCGGCAAGCTCTTCCTGATCGTGATCTGCCTCACCGCCGGCTGCACCCTCTTGATGTGGCTGGGCGAGCTGATCACCCAGCGAGGGGTCGGCAACGGCATCTCGCTGATGATCTTTGCCTCGATCGCCTCCTCGATCCCGAACGGGATCACCAAGTGGTGGAACAGCCCGGACCAGGTCTTCGTCGTGATGATGCCGTTCATCGCCCTGGCGGTGATCGTCGCGATCGTCTTCGTCCAGGAGGGTCAGCGCCGGATCCCGGTCCAGTACGCCAAACGTGTCGTCGGCCGCAAAATGACCTCGGGCGGCTCGACCTACCTGCCGTTGCGGGTCAACATGGCCGGCGTCATCCCGGTCATCTTCGCCGCCTCGATCATGGCCTTCCCGCCGACCATCGGACAGCTGCTCAACACCCCGGCCGCGCTCGACTTCGCCGCCTTCTTCAGCCCCAACAGCTGGCCCTACGTGCTGGGCGAGGTCTTCTTCATCATCATCTTCACCTACTTCTACACCGCCGTCACCTTCAACCCGGTCGACCAGGCCGACAACCTGAAGAAATACGGCGGCTTCATCCCCGGCGTCCGGCCCGGACGCCCGACGGCGGAGTACCTCGACCGCATCCTCTCGCGGCTGACCTTCCCGGGCGCTCTCTACCTCGGCGCCGTGGCGGCGCTGCCGACGATCCTGATCAGCCAGACCTCGGCGAACTTCTACTTCGGCGGCACCTCGATCCTGATCATCATCGGCGTCGCGCTCGATACCGTGAAGCAGCTCGAGGCGCAGTTGATGATGAGGAACTACGAGGGCTTCCTCAAATAGCCGGGCGGGGTCCCCGGGGCTTCGACTAGGCTCCACCGATGCCTGAGCTGAATCTCGTCCTCCTCGGCCCCCCGGGGTCTGGCAAGGGAACCCAGGGGGAGCGTCTCAACGAAGACCTCCGCCTTCCCTACTACGCCACCGGCGACATCCTCCGCGCGGCCGTCCGCGACCAGACCGAGCTGGGTCGCACCGCCAAAGGCTTCATGGACAGCGGCGACCTCGTTCCCGACGAGGTGATCGTCGGCGTGATCGCCGAGCGGATCGACTCCAGCGAGGCGCTCGACGGCTTCATCCTCGACGGCTTCCCCCGCACCACCCCGCAGGCCGAGGCGCTTGACGCCAAGCTCGAGGAGCTCGGCCGCAGCGTCGGCGCGGTGCTGCTGATCGACGTCGACGACGGCGAGGTGATCCGCCGGCTCGGCGGCCGCCGCACCTGCGCCGAGGGCGGCCACGTCTTCCACGTCGACTTCAACCCGCCCGAGCGGGACGGGGTCTGCGACATCGATGGCTCGGAGCTGATCGTCCGCGACGACGACAAACCCGAGGTGATTCGCAAGCGGCTCGACACCTACCACGACAAGACCGAGCCGCTGATCGACTACTACGACCAGCGCAGCGTGCTGCGGCGGATCCAGGGCGACGCGCCTCCCGACGAGGTGGCCGAGGAAATCCGCCGGACCCTGGCGACGATGCGCTTGGAGCAGGACGAGGCGGTTTAGCCTTGTACCGGATGATCATCCGCAAGACCCCCGAGCAGGTCGACCAGATGGCGGCCGCGGGGGACATCCTGGTCCGCTGCATGAAGATGCTCGGGTCGAAGGCCAGGCCCGGCGTAACCACCGGGGAACTCGACGCGGCGGCAGAGAAATTCATCCGCTCGCAGGGCGCGATTCCCTCGTTCAAAGGCTACCGGGGCTTCCCAGGCTCGATCTGCTCCTCGCCCAACTCGATGGTCGTCCACGGGATCCCCGGGCCCTACGAGTGCAAGCGCGGCGACATCCTCTCGGTCGACATCGGCGTCACCCACGAAGGCTGGGTCGCCGACGCGGCGATGACCTTCCCGATCGGCCCGCTCGACACCGAGGCGCGCCGGCTGCTCGAGGTGACCAAAGCCTCGCTCTTCGCCGGCATCGAGCAGATGCATCCCGGCAACCACCTCGGCGACGTCTCCTCGGCGATCCAGCGCTCGGTCGAGGCCGAGGGGCTCTCGATCATCCGCACCCTCGTCGGCCACGGCGTCGGCCGCGATATGCACGAGGAGCCGCAGGTCCCGAACTTCGGCGAGCCCGGCAAGGGCCCGGAGCTGGAGGAGGGGATGGTGCTGGCGATCGAGCCGATGGTCAACGCCGGCGGCCCGCTGGTGCGGATGGGTGACGACGGCTGGTCGGTCTACTCCGAAGACGGCTCGCTGGCCGCCCACTTCGAGTTCACGGTCGCGGTCACCCCCGACGGGCCGCGGGTGCTGACTCCTTGGCACGAGTCTGACTAGCCGAGGGCTGGCCCTGGCCCAGGGTGGCCAGGGATGAGGGTTTGCGAGGGGAGGTTGGGTAGACCTCACCTGCACTAACAGCGGGGAGGTTTGGCGAGGTC
>JACDGU010000049.1 GCA_013821475.1 Solirubrobacterales bacterium | reverse complement strand
GCGTCAGGTAAGCCCGGCGCCCGGCGGGCACCCGGGTGGCGCTGCGCAGGAGCGCCCGGGCTTGGGCCGCGCCGTCCGGGATCGAATCGCCGGGCCCGGCGATCACCGCCAGCCGGGTCTGCGATGGGATCCGGGAGAGGTCGGCCGGGGTGACCAGGCCGTTGCCCGGGTTGCGCCCCGGGAAGACGGCGAGGACAGCGCTGGGGGTGGGCAGCCCGTGGGACCGGGCGACGGCGGCGTAGTCGAAAGCGAGGGCGCCGCCGGTGGTGCGGCCGATTGCGACGACCCTGTCGGGGTCGGCATCGACGGCCCGCAGGCCGGCGCGAATCCCGGCGAGGGCGTTGGCGCGGAAGCCCTCGGGCCGGCCGCGGGCAGTCTGGTAGACGGGGTAGACGATCGTGTTGCCCTCCATCGCCAGGTGGCGCAGCCATTCGCTCTCCGACGAGGGCGGCCCGGGCAGCCAGCCGTGGAAAAAGACGATGACGTCACGGGGCGGCTTGCCACCCGCCGGCCAGAGGACGGCGGCGCCCCGGGGACCGGTTCCGACCAGGCGCTGCGTGAGGCCGGGGATCGGTCGCGCCGGCGTAGTCCACTGGATCGACGCCGGCGGTGGCGCCGGTTCGGTGGCGCGGTCCTCGCCGCAGCCTGGGAGGGCGATCGCTGCCGTGGCGACGAGCGCGGACACCGCGGCAAGAAGTTTCTCGGTGGACATCGGGGCCCCTGTCGGAGTGCGGGCTCGATGGTCGAGGCCGAGAGGAGTGCCGGCGCGGCGGCTGGCACCCCTCTCGGCGGGAGCCTCGAGCTCGACTGGTTAGCGTTTGATCGTCACCGGCACGGCGCCGCCGGCTTCGACTGTGACGTTGTAGGTGGCCTCGAACTGCGCCGGTGAGACCAGTCCGAACGCCGCGCACCCCGCCGTCTGCGAGAAGGCGAGCTGCTCGTCGACCCTGATCGTCGAGGGAGCGGTGGTCGAGTTGGTCCCGTTCGTCCATTCGCCGCTGACGACCGACGATTCTTCCGGCGAGACGGTGAGCACGCAGGTCGTACCGGTCAGGCTGATCGTCGCCGCCCCCTTGGGCACCCCGATCAATCCGACCCGCTTGTCGTTTTCTTCTTTCGCCGCTTCGAACTCGACTCCGGAGAACTCCCACTTGCCGTTGGTTTCGTTGGTGCTGACCGTTGCGGCCAGTTCCGTTTTACCGGTTTTCAGATTCAGGACTTCGCATTTTTCGAATTTAGGAGTTTCGGTGAAGACGGTGTTCACCGAGCCCGGACCGGCGGAGAAGGTGCCGACACCGGTCTTGTTCTGGTTCTTCTTCAGCGCGCCTTCTTCCGGCGTGGTCAGCTTGCCCCCGCTCGTCGCTTTGCAGACGACGGCGAGTTCGCTGAACGCGTTGTTGGGGAGGAACCGCGTTTCGGTGCTGATCGCGTGGACTTTGGTCGCCACCGGGGCGATCGTCGTCGCCGGCGCCGTCGATGCCGAGAGGGCCGTTGCCGCAACCGCGACGAGCAGCGCCAGACCGACTGGTTTCATGCCTCGCATATCCGTGCTTCCTTTCCTTTTGCTTTTTCGGCCCGCCCTTGCCCGGGCCCGCCTACGGTGGTAGCGCGGCCTCCGCGGAGGGGCAAACAAAAGGTCAGAAGTTTTCCATCGATGCGAGCGCCGGAGGATGGTGAGGACCGTGATACCCCCTGCAAAGTGGCCTCTTACTTTCCTGGTCGCAGTACCGAAATGGACTGTGTCGTGGAGACCATCGGGCTCAGTCCTCGCCCCCGTAGAGCCGTGCGTGCAGGCGCCGCAGGCAGATCGAGAGATCCGGTCGGCCGCCCGTCTTGACGGCGCTCGAACGACCGTCGATCAGCGCCTCGAACCAGGAGTCGATCGAGCCGTGAGCCCAGGCGATCGGCGGCCGCGGCGCCGGGCCCGCGCCGCAGGATCGGAGCCGTCCCTGCCCGACCTCCGCCCAGACCGCGCCGGCGCGTGGGCCGGGGACCTGCCGCGGGTCTGCTTCGAAGGTGAAGGCGCAGATCCCCGAGGTTTCCTCGGGCAGCCGGACCAGTGGCAGCGTTGCGATCAGCCCCGCGGTGGCGTCCGCGACCGTTACCGGCGTCGCCTGCCGAGGAACGTGGGCGCGTTCCCACCTGGCCGCGGCCGCGAGGACTCCGATCCCGAGCCGACCCCAGTCCGAGAGGCCGTGGTAGACGGCGCCGCCCGGGTCCCTGCCACGCCGCAGGATGCCGGCCCCGGACAGCCGGACCAGCTCCCGCTCCACCTTGTGGGCGCTGAGGTCGCCTCGCGGTCCACGCAGGTCCTCGCTCGAACGTGGCCGCTCGGCGATCGCCTGAATCAGGCCGAGATCCCAAGCCTCGACCAGGGCCGCGAAGGCCCTCCATCCGACCGGGCTGGTCGGCTCCAACGGGCGGCTTGGGTGACGGTGCAGCCATCGCGCGGCAACCGCGAGCACGCCGAGCAGGGCAACGCCCGCGGGCGTCAGCTCGTACTGCACCCGCAGTCCCGGCTCGCAGGCCTCTTGGCGCTCGATCGCCCTGGCGTCCAGCAGCTCTCGCAGGCGCCGATGCAGGGTGGTGGCCGAAGCGACGATCAGCCACGCCTTCAGCTGATGCTGGCTCATCGGTCGTCTGGCGAGGGCGACCAGGATCGAGCGGTTCAGCTCGCCGCCCAGCAGGGTTAGACCCAGGCGGGCTGGGCGCACACTCGGATCGAAGACACTGTTCACCAGCACCACCTCTCGGGCATTGCTCGAGAGCTCCTGAGCAATGTCTAACCGCTGCGCCCGCCGGCGTCAAGAACAGCGGATTACGCCGAGGCTCAGCGTCTAACCCGAGCGAAGCGAAGCGCTGCCCGGGTCGGCCAGACGAAGCAGTCCTGCCGGTGGACGAGGCCGACCGCGGTCAGATCTCTGACGGCCCGTTCGACCGAGTCGCGTTCGGCAAAGTCCCGGCCCCCGGTCAGCTCGCGAATCAGCTCGGCCAGGGTCGGCCTGATCGGGTGTTCGGCGACGAGAAAGGCCAGCACGGCGCCTTCGACGAGGGCGTCTTCGTCGGCGGGTCTGGCCTGCGGCTGGCGGTCTCGGTCTCGCATCGGGTGACCCGCGATCAAGTTCAGGGCGGGGTGAGATCCTCCCCCGCCCGAATGCCACCGGGGTGAGTGGGGGCCGCTAACCTCGCGAGACCGATGAACGATTCAGGAGAAAGCGAAGCGGTACGCGTCGAGAAGGCCGAGAGCGGCCTGGTCGTGCTGACCCTTGACAGCCCGCCGCTCAACCTCTTCGACCAGGCGATGATCGACGGCTTCCGGGTCGCGGTCGAAGACCTCGCCGCCTCGCCGCCGCGGGCGCTGCTGATTCGGGCCGAGGGCCGTGCCACCTCGGCCGGCGTCGACGTCCACGTCTTCGACGGCCTCAACGCCGAGCGGGGGAGCGCGCTCTGGGTCGAGCTGCTGGAGACGATCGAGCGGCTGGAGACGCTGCCGGCGCCGATCGTCTTTGCCGCCCACGCGCTGACCCTTACCGCCGCCTTCGAGATCTCGCTCGCCTGCGACTGGCTCGTCGCCTCGCCGAAGGCGAAGTTCGGACTGGTCGAGAAAGTGGTCGGGTTGACGCCGTCGATGGGCGGCACCCAGCGCCTCGCGGAGCGCGCCGGCTCCGGCCGCGCCCGCCAGTTCGTGATGAGCGGCGGCATCTTCGACGCTGAGGAGATGGAGCGCTGGGGCGTCGTCAACACGATCTTCCCGGCCGAGGAGTTCGAGGCCAGCTCACGGGCGCTGGCCGAGGAGCTGGCCGCCGGCCCGACCAAGGCCCACGCGATGACCAAGCACGTCCTGCGCCGCTTCCGCGAAGGTGGCATCCCGGCCGCCGACGAGGCGATCCGGACCGAAGCCGCCGGCCTCTTCGAAACCGAGGACCTGAAGAACGCGGTCAAGACCTTCCTCGAGCACGGTGGCCCCGGCCACGCCACGTTCGAGGGTCGCTGAGGCCTGGGGCCGGGTAGGGTCTTCGGATGCCTGGGGTACCCGGAATGCCGAATGTCGACTTCGATGCCATCGCCAAGGGAATGGCGATGGCGGTGCCGTTCGTCGGCTACCTCGGGATCGAGATCGAGGAGATCTCCGCCGGCGAGGCGACCGTCGTCCTGCCGCGACGCAACGAGCTGACCAACCACGTCGGCAGCCAGCACGCCGGAGCCCTCTTCACCGTCGCCGAGACCGCCTCCGGCGCCGCCTTCGTCGCCGCCTTCGCGGTGCGGATGGGGGACGTGACGCCGCTCGCGCGCAGCGCCGAGATCGAGTTCCTCAAGATCGCCAGCGGCGCGATCACGGCCAGCGCCAAGCTCGGCGTCGACGCCGCCGAGGCGCTGGCGATCCTCGATGCCGAGGGCAAGGTCGAGTTCCCCTGCGAAGTCGAGCTGAGCGACAAGTCCGGCACCGTCGTCGCCACCGCGACGGTCGGCTGGCACGTGCGGCTCAAAGACCCGAGCCCCGTCTAGCGGCGGGGGGAGGGCCGACCGATCGGCCGCTTCCAAGAACAGCCGCTTCGTCCTCGCCGGCGCCGACGCCGAGCTCGACATGGCGTCGACGCCTGCCTGCAGCTGCACGGCGGCTCCGGCGACATCGAGGAGCTGAGTCGAGTCCTGCATTTCCAGTGTGTGAGACGGGAAATGCAGGACTCGTCGGCCACTCGGCTCAGAGGCTGCGGGCGATGAAGGTCTCGGCGACCCCGACCGCGAGCGCGGCGGCGAGGCCGAGGTAGACGACGGCGACCAGCGCCCGGGTGCGGCCGGCGATCGCGTAGTAGGCCCTGCTCTCCGGCGTCCTCCGCGTCCGCCAGCGCCGCCAGCTCTCGAGCGCGCCGAAGACGAGGACGAGGATCAGGACCGGACTGGGGTAGAGGAAGGCGAGCACCAGCAGTCCGGCCAGGCCCGCCATCCAGACCGCCGGGCTCAGCGCCGCCATCGCCCGGCCGCCGTCGAGGGGCACCACCGGCAGCAGGTTGAAGAGGTTGAGCAGGAAGCCGAGGTAGGCGAGCGCCCGCCAGAACTCGTCGCCGGTGGCGAGCCAGAGGCCGAGCGGGACCAGCGCCGCGAGGCTGCCGGCGATCGGTCCGGCGAGGCCGACCCTGGCCTCGGCCGCCGCGTCCTTGCCGAGCGATTTGGAGGCGATCACGGCGCCGAGGAAGGGGATGAAGATCGGCGCCGAGGCCTTGATCCCCTCGCGCCGCAGCTGGACCACGTGGCCGAGCTCGTGGATCAGCAGCAGGAGGACGAAGCCGACCGCGAAGGGCAGGCCGAAGAGCAGGCTGTAAGCGGCGATCGAGACCGCCATCGAGCCGAAGGTCGCCAGCAGCTTCAGGTTCGGCAGCAGGAAGAGCAGCGATTTGGCTTTCGCCAGCAGCAGCGCGAAGGGCGCCAGCAGGCGGCCGAGGCGCTTGCGCAACGGCGGCCGGCCGGAGCCGGGGTGGATCGGCTCGTAGCTGAGGCTCTGGGACATGCCTCAATACTCCCCTACCGGTCTTACGGGCCCCTTAAGCGGGGCGGCGATGCATCAGCGCGGCGCGCTCGCAGGGTGACCAGCTCGTCGCGCTCCGCCCAGGGCGCCGATCTGATCAGCGAGGCGGACCCAGGCCGCCGCGACCCAGCTGCGGCTGCGCGAGGCGCTGCGGGGGGCGCTGGAGCGAGAGGAGATCTCGGTCGCCTTCCAGGCGGTGCGGGCACTCACGGCGGCCGCATCGTCGCCTCCGAGGCGCTGGCACGCTGGGACCACAGCGAGCTCGGCGACATCAGCCCGGTCGACTTCATCCCGCTCGCCGAGCTGACCTCCGACATCCTCCTGATCGGCGAGTTCGTGATCAGGCGCTGCGCGGAATTCGCCTGCCGCCTGCGCGCTTGCGGCGCTGCCGAAGTCCGGTCGGCATCAACGTCTCGCCGCTTCAGCTCGGACGGGCCGGGTCTCCGACGTGTTCGCCGGGATCCTCTCCGAGGTCGGCGTCGACGGCGCCGCGGTCGGGATCGAGATCACCGAGGGGACGCCGCTGGAGAGGGGGAAGACCCTGACCGGTGCCGGCGGACGCAGGGCTCGCCGAACTCCGCGACTGAGCCGGAGCCACGCACCGCCCCAGGTCCTCCTCTCCCCACTCCCTCTAGAATGCCGCCTCCCCCGTCGCGGCTTCCCGAGCCGGACTTCGCGACGCCGGACAAGCGCCAGTAGCTCAGTTGGATAGAGCGTCGGTCTACGAAACCGAAGGTCACAGGTTCGAATCCTGTCTGGCGCATCTGACAGCAACCGCATTCTAGCGCCGGATGCGGCACCCAACCCACGGCCTCGATCTGGCAGCTGCCGTCAGTGGGCACCACATTTGGGCATCAAGTGCCTGCTCGTGGGAGATCTCTCGCGTGTGAAAGCGAACGCTCGTCCTAACCAAAGCCGAGCAACGCGCGCTGTCGGCCAGCCTGGTTCGATAAGCGCCTACATCGCCGAACCAGGCGTCCTCGTCCCCGACGAGCTGACGCCGCCGTCCCGCGAGCCCGCCGGGACCCGACTGGCCGAGATCCCGGCTCGTTTGGGGTATCGAGTTCTGGACCGGTCCGGTCAAACGGACCCTGCGGCCATGAGTAGGGCCGCTCCGCGGGTCAGACCGTTGGATGCGCTCAGCGGTGGCGCGGGAACACGAGCGCGAGGGGGCGTCGCGCGCTGGCGGTGCCGCCGGTGTCCACTACGGCTTGGACGCGGACTTCGCGCTTGCGCGGCAGCAGATTTAGCACCCGACTCCTCAGCGTGATTTTGACCGTGCCCTCGCTGCCGTTGGCGATTCGGTAGCGGCGGCTGCCCAGTTGGACGGTCTGACCTCGTGAGCGGCCGTGGGCCCTCGGAGGCCGCCGCCGGATGCGGACGGTGAGCGTCGCCGAACCTGCGCAGCTGGTGCCGGGCGCACCGCCGCTGCAGAACAGGGAGAGCCGAGCCCGATTCCCACGCACGAAGGCCTGGGTCGACACGATTTCGGGGCCCGGCGCCCCGGGAGAGATCCGGCCGATGTTGCCTCCTGCCTCGGTGAACCAGAGGTTCCCGTCCGGCCCAGTCACGATCCCGCCGGAACCGGAGGGGATGGGGTAGGTCGTCAGGTGACCATCGGTGGTGACGCGGTCCACCGAGTCCTCAGCGGCGAATGGCCCCGCCCCCGTCAGCCAGAGGTTGCCGTCGGGGCCCGTCGTGATCGCGTCGAATCCGCCGAAGAAGCTCTGGGGGAACTCGGTGAAAGTGCCGGCCGTATCGATCCGGCCGATCCCGATGCCACCGGCGAACCAAAGCGCACCGTCAGGCCCGTTCGCGATCGCCGTGGGGGTGAAGTTTCCGGTCGGAGTCGGGACTCTGAACGCGGTCGCAGCGCCGGCAGGGGTCACCCTCGTGATCTGGCCGATGCTCGGTTCTTCTCCCACGAGGCCGGTGTCGGTAACCCAGAAGTTCCCGTCCGGGCCGAGTGCGATCCCGCGCGGTTCATTCGGCGGGAGGGAAAGCAGGAACTCGTTGACCGCCCCGCTCGGCGAGATGCTCCCCAGCCTGCCGCCGCCTTCCGGCAAGGTGAACCAGACGTTGCCGTCGGGCCCGGCCGTGATCCCGGCCGGCCGGCAGTAACCGCACACGTTGAACTCAGTAACCGCGCCGGCGGGCGTGATCCGCCCGACGTTCCCCGCGTTTGACTCTGTGAACCACATGTTCCCGTCAGGGCCAAGGGCGATCTGGAAGGGCTGACTGAGCGCGGTCGGCACCGGATACTCCGTGACCTGCCCGGCCAGAGTGATGCGCCCGATGCGGTCCCCGCCGGGCTCGGTGAACCAGAGGTTTCCTTCCGGGCCGACCGCGATCCCCGCCGGTTCGCCGCCAGCGGGCAGCGGGAAGCTGACGATTTCCCCGGGTGCGGCGGCGGCCCGCGCGGGAACGGCGAGAGTCAGTGCGATAAGCAGACAGGAGGCCAATGCTTTCGCTCGAGGAGGCAGCCGCGTCGATCTCATGCATTCAAAATAGGTGTGCAGCACGCGAATGGGAAGAGACAGATCTGGCCCGCTTCGGGCCACGACGAGTCGAGGGCGTCGCCTTTTTCGATCGCGCGATCGCCCGTTTCTCCTACGCTCTACGCCGACCAGAACGAGGTCGACCGTCGGCGCCTGCTGGAGGCCGTCGAGGCAGGGGAGATCGAGGCGATCGAAGGGGTCTGAGTCGCCAGGTCGCAGGCCGACGCCCGCCGAGGGAGGTTTAGGAGCGCTGCGGTCGCCGCTCGACTACCTCTAGCTCACGACCAACTGCGAGCATCGGCGCGCCTGCGTCGAGAGGGTTGAAGGCGAGACTGGCGCCGAGGAACTCGCGATCTCCGCGCCGGCGGAGGGAGGTGGCTCGAAAAGACCTACCCCGGCGCGCCCGAGCGCTGCGGCGGCGCTAACCTCAGACGATGCGCCGGGGCGAAGGCTTCAAGGATCTCTCGCCGACAGGTCGCGCGGTGGCATTTGTTGCTCCTCGTCATCCCGCTTGTGCTCGTCGGAGCCGCTGAGCACGACCTTCACCACCGGCCCGACGCCGAGGTCCGCGGCAACAAGCTGCTCTGGCGGGGTCTCAGCCTCAATGCGCTCGGCGCGCTGGCTACTTCCGCTGGGGCCGACGCTGACCCGCCCGGCGCGCCCGCCTGCGGTTTTCACAGCGCGAGCGCGGCCGTAAAGGGCGCTCTGCGCCAGCTCCTGCGGGTTGACTGCCGCTCGCGCTGCCATCCTGCTGGTAGGTCAGGCGTTCTCGCGCAACTCCGCGGCTGGTGCGGCTGTTCACCGCCGTGAGAGGTCGCTCGACCGACGACGACGTTTCCCCGAAGCCCACCGGCAACCGCGTCGAGGGCCAGACGTCGCATACGCCGAAGAGAACCCACCAGGGCGGTGACGCCGGCGGGAACCAGATAACGGCGTCGAGATCGGATTGGCCGGCTCTGGTTGTGATCGTCCGCAGGATTCAGCCGCCGGCCCGGGATACCCGTAATGGGTCTCACCTAGGCTCCATCGATACGTCGGCGGGGCTGGGGGCGGCTCAGACTCCCGGAGGCGATGTCGCCGATTGTTTGTGGAAGGAATCGATGAAGGCAATCTTGAACGGAACCGTCTTGGCCGAGAGCGAGGAGACGGTGGTGGTTGAGGGCAACCACTATTTCCCGCCCGCGAGCGTCGACTTCGGCCATCTCGAGCGGAGCGCGATGCGCTCGCCCTGTCCCTGGAAGGGCATCGCCGGCTACTACCACGTCGAGGTCGACGGCGAGCGGGATGCAAACGCCGCCTGGACCTACCGCCATCCATTTCCGTGGATCCGCAAGATCCGCGGTCACGTCGCCTTCTGGGGCGGGGTTGAGGTGGGTCCTTCCTAGTCGACCTATTCTGGGGCGATGAGGAATCGACTGCTTCTTGCGGCCGGGCCGCCGTCTCCGGAGGCGGTGCGCTGGCCGTGGTTCGCGGCAACCTCACGCTCGACCTTGGCATCGGCCGGCGCCTACGGCCGCTCGGCCCGATCGAGCGGATAATCGCCGCACCGCCCGAGGTCGTCTTCGACGTGATCGCCGGTCCCTATCGCCGCACCCCGAGGGCGATGGCCGACAAGCTGCGGATCTGGGAGCGCGGCGAGGACATGGTCTTGGCCGAGCACCTCACCCTTAACGGCCCACTCACCACCTCGCGAGAGCCTACCGCCGCCGCGCAGGAAAGCGCGAGCAATGAGGAGTTCCTGCTCGAGGGGACCAATCTCGACGGCACGGACCGGCACCGAGGACTACTTCAACACCGCCTTCTGCCCGACCCAGCACGGCAAGGGCGTCGTCTTCTGTGAAAACCCCACCGCCGAGTACTTCCAGGAGGTTCAGATCCGCCTGCGGACCACGATCGAGCCGAACAGCTGTACCGGCTATGAGATCTTCTTCCGTGCCCTCAAGAGCGACGAGGCCTACGCCGAGATCGTCCGCTGGGACGGCGCAATCGGCAAATGGGCCTCGCTGGCCCGCCACGTCGGCATCGACTACGGCGTCGGCGACGGCGACGTGATCGAGGCGACGATCGAGGGCCACGTCCTCAAGGGCTTCATCAACGGCAAAGAGGTCATCACCGCCACCGATGATGTCTACGCCAACGGCTGCCCCGGCGTCGGCTTCAACTTCGGCTGCGGCGACACCGGCCCCGAACACGGCTTCTCCCACTTCGAGGTCGACACCTACGCTGACTGATGCGAGAAGGAGCCCCGGTTCGCCGGTTGCGGGCCTTTAGGGTCTGGCGCCACAATGAGGCATGTGGCTGACCGTGTCCGAGGGCGAGGCCGGATCCGTGCCGGTGCCCGCCTTCTCCTCCATCCGCGGCGACTCTGGGCCGAGCACCGGCGGGTCGCGCTCGGGCTGATCACGGTCGTCGCGCTCGGGTTCGCCGCCGTGGTCGTCGCCTACGAGGTGTTGAAGCGGCCGCCGGACGTCCACAACGAAACGGCGATCCGGCACTTCACGCCGGAACCGCCGAAGCCGCCGCCGCCGAAGGCGAAGACCGTGAACTGGCCGATGTTCGGGCTCAGCCCGGCGCGGACGCGCTACCTGCCGGCGGAGGGTGTGAAGCCGCCGTTCCGGTTCCTCTGGCACTACACCGAGCGGCCACTGTTCGAGTTCCCGCCGATCTACGCGCGCGGCAAGCTCTATGTGGTCAACAACAACGGCACCGCGATAGCCCTCGATGCCGGCAACGGCAAGGTCCTCTGGGAACGGTCGATCGGGCGCCTCAACGCCTCCTCTCCCGCCTTCTCTCACGACCGCCTCTACATCGTCAACCTCGTCCCCGGCCACATCGTCAAGCTCAACGCTGAGACCGGGGCGATCATCTGGAAGAAGGCGCTCCCCGGGCGGGCCGAGTCCTCGCCGCTGGTCCTCGGCAACACCGTCTACTTCGGCTGCGAAGACGGCCAGCTGTTTGCGCTCAGCACCCGCAACGGCGACGTCCGCTGGGCGACGACGCTGCGGGGTCCGATCAAGGCGGCGCCCGCCTTCCGCGGCGGCATCCTCTACGTCGGCGACTACGGCGGCTACATGAACGCCGTCCGCGCCGCGACCGGCAGGCTGGTCTGGCAGAGCAGCTCGCTGGGGACCGGGGTGAGCGGCGGCGAGTTCTACTCGACCCCCGCAGTGGCCTTCGGGCGCGTCTACGCCGGCAACAATGACGGCCGCGTCTACAGCTACGACCAGAGCGACGGGACCCTGGCCTGGACCCACTCGACGGGAGGCTACGTCTACTCCGGCCCGACCGTCGCCAGCACGCCGTCGACCCCGCCGACCGTCTACATCGGCTCATTCGACGGCAACATCTACGCTCTCGACGCCAAGAACGGCGAAAGCCGCTGGACCGAGCCGGCCGGCGGACAGGTGGTCGGTTCACTGTCGGGGGTCGGCAACATCGTCTACGCGGCTGAGTTCACCAACGGCACCACCGTCGGCTTCGACATGCGGACCGGCCACCGCGTCTTCCGCTACAAGACCGGGACTTACTCGCCGGTGATCTCCGACGGGCGCCGCATCTACCTGGTCGGATACTCGAGCATCAACGCCCTGGAGCCAGTTCATCCGAGGGCGAAGAAGCGAGCAACACCGAAGCGGTCTGCCCACCGCCGACCAACCCGCCACGCTCGAGCTCGCGGAGCGCGACAGGAACCGGGCGGGGCGCGCGAAAGCGGGTCAAGGTGAAGTTGTAGGAGACCGGCCGGGACTCGACCCGTTGAAAGGCGGCGGGGAGGACACCGCCGGCCTTGCGGGCGGCGCTAGCCGAGCCGACCAGGTCGATTTCGCGCAACGGCGGCACGGCGCCTTCGGCGACGCGGGCGCCGAGGTAGTAGCGCAGCGGCTGGCTGGCCGAGTAGCGGCTGGTCACGACCGCCGTCCTCGGGCCCAGCGTGCCGACCTGGGCGGCGGCGTTGCGAAGGTCCTCGCGCTGCAAGCGCGGCAGCCGGTCGATCTCGAGGGTGAAGGCGAGCGAGCACAGGCACAGCGCAGCCGCCGCGGCGAGGCCGAGGCGGCCGGCCCGCCGCACGCCGAAGCCGGCACCGAGCAGGATGGTCAGCGGCACGAACTCCGGCAGCAGATTGCGCCCGTCGAGGTAGTCGGTGCCGAGCGCCGCCAACAGCAGGGGAACGCCCACGGCGCCGGCGCCGACGATCGCCACCACCCCGGCGCCGCGCAGCTCCTCCTCGCCCCCGCGCCAGAGCAGCAGCGCCAGCGCCGCCAGCGCGAGCCCAGCCGGGATCTCGATCGGGATCGGCCCCGGCTGGCGGGCGCCATGCTCGTTGCCGTTGTCGGCGCCGAGGAGCTTCGCCCCGGCGCGTTCGAGGCGCTGGGGCAGAGGTTGCCGGCCGATCCAACCGGCGTGGTTGTGTTCGGCCTGGCGCAGGGCGGTCGGGATCAGGAGCGCGCCGGCGGCGCCGATCGCCAGAACCGCGAAGCCGACCCCGCGGCGGCGCTGGCCGAGCAGCAGAACCGTCGCCTCGGCGAGGACGACGAAGCCGGCGAAGTAGTGGGTGGCGATCGCCAGCGCCGAGAAGACCGCCCACCAGAGGAGGTCGCGGCGACCGATCCGGCGCCGCGCCCTGGCGAAGAAGAGGAACGAGAGCGCGGTCAGCAGGAAGACCAGCGCGTAGGCGCGAGCGTCCTGCGAGAACCAGATCAGTACCGGGCTGACTGCGACCAGTGCCGCGGAGATCAGCCCTGCCCGGCGCGGCAGCGGCACGGCCAGTGCGGCGAGGTAGACAACGAGGATCGAGGCCGTGCCGGCGAGCGCCGAGAGCGAGCGCAGCCAGAGTTCGCCGGTCCCGAACGGGCGCGACCAGGCCCAGGCGAGTAGGTAGTAGAGCGGCGGCGTCGACTCGCTGTGGGAGACCGCCGAATAGGTCTGAAAGAGGCTGGGGTGGATGACGCGGCCAACGGTGACCGCCTCGTCGTAGCGGTAGCTCTGCAGGTCGAGGGTCGCGAAGCGCAGAATCGCGCCGAGCGCAACGATTCCGATCAGCACGACCAGAGGCGACGGCATCGGGACACGACGTAGCGGCGACATCCAGTGGCGATCCGTCCCCGACATCAACGTGAGGAGGTGAGCATCCCCAAGGCGACGATCGCGGCGAGCAGGAACCGCGGAGTCGACCGTCAGGTGCCGGAGGCGCAACGTCGCCCGAGCTCACCACGGCAAGCTTAATCGCGGGTTAGAGAGATCCAGCGCCCACGGCCGACTCTCACTTCAACCTAAGACTTCGCCGCTATCAGTCAGTGGGTGTCGCTCAGCCCATCCCCGGCGCTCGGCTACGCGCTGTTGTGGGCGGGTTTCACCGGCTACCTCGTGGTCGTGCGCTGGTCGGGGCGGCTCGGCCGGCGCGCCGTCTGGACGGCAATCGTCGTGCTCCTCGCCACCTTCGCCTGCCTGCCTCCGAGCCTCTCCCACGACGTCTACAGCTACGTCGACTACTCCCGATTGGGAGCGCTCCACGGCATCGATCCCTACCTGCGCGGTCCGGCCGCCGCGCCGACCGATCCGGCCTTCAGCCACGTCGACTGGCCCCACACGCCGAGCGCCTACGGTCCCGTCTTCACCCTGGTCACCTATCCGCTCGCGGCGCTCCCGGTGGGTGTCGCCGTCTACGTGCTGAAGGCGGTCTCGGCGGCTGCCGTCCTCGCCGTCGCGGTGCTCGTCAGCCGGCTCGCCGCGCGGCGGGGGGTCGAGTCGCTCGCAGCGGCCGCCTTCGTGGCCCTCAACCCGCTGGTCTTGGTCCACGTCGTCGGGGGGGCCCACAACGACGCGCTCGCGGTCCTGGTGATGATGCTCGGCGTCGCCGCGGTGCCGGCGGCGCGTCCGGCCGCCGCCGGGGCAGCGTTTGCCGTCGCTGTCGCCGTCAAGGCCTCGGCCGGGTTCGCGGCGCCGTTCGCCCTGCTGGGAGTGGCGCGGCAGCCGTTTGATTCGGCGGTCGCGCCGGCTCGCACCAATCGGCGCGCCGCCGGGGCGATGCTTCTGGGGGGGCTGTTGGCGGCGACCGCCCTCGCAGTTGGCGCCTACCTCGCCTTCGGCTGGAACTGGCTTCACGCTTTCGGACTTGCAAGCGCCGACCAGGCTCACACCAGCCACCTCAGTGTTCCGACGACCATCGCCCGCATTGCCGGCATCGGCAAGGGGACCGCGTCGAGCGCGGCGCTGGCGCTGCTGGCCGGCCTCGTCGCGTGGCTGTTGGTCTGGACCTGGCGCGGCGGCGACTGGCTGCGTGCGGCCGCCTGGGCCGGCACCGGCCTGCTGCTGGCGACCTCGTGGCTCTTGCCCTGGTACCTGATCTGGCCGCTGCCGCTGGTCGCCCTGTCGCGCGATCGCAATCTCAAGCTCCTGGTGCTGGCGCTTACCGCTTTCCAGCTCGCGGCCCGAATCCCGCTATGACGCGCGCTCTGAGGCCTACTTCGCCGGGCAGGCCGCGGGCGTAGGCGACGCTGCGCCGGACCCAGGGGGCGAGCTGGCGCTGGCGGCGAGCAGGTCCCGCAGTCGCTCGGCGCGCTTCTCTTCGTAGGCCATGGCTGCGTCGAGAGTAGCCGGACCCCCGGTGCTCAGCGGGGCTCTCGTCGTTTCGAGGTGTCAGAGTTATTTCAGGACTGACTCCTACGCTCGACTCGTTCGCTTCGCAAAAAGGAGGCCGCCGTGTCCGCTCTGAGACGAATTTCGACCAAGAAGCTGCTCGCCATCTGCTCGCTCGCACTCGTCGGCGTCGTTGGTGTCACCGCGATCGCCATGGCGATGGGAGGGAGTGGTCCCAAGCCGCCGCCGAAGCCGCTCGCGAACGCCATCAGCGGCGCCCTGAACGCGCCGCCGGTGACCGGCGTCAGCGCCCGGATCAAGTTCACCAATAACCTCGTCGACGCTTCCAGCATCCAGGGCACCGATCCGCTCCTGGCCGGCGCCGAAGGCCGCCTTTGGGCCTCGCCCGCAGGCGGCGGCAGGGTCCGCCTCGAGCTGCAGTCCGAAGGTGGTGGCGGCGACACCCAGGTGCTCGTCTCCAACCAGCACTTCTCGATCTACGACGCCACCTCGGAAACCGTCTACGAGGGGATGCTGCCCGAAGAAGAAGGCAAGGGCAAGGGCGAAGATGGCGTGCCGGGCCTGGCGGCGATCGAAAAGCAGATCGCCAAGGCCGAAGAGGACGCCGTCCTGAGCGGGGCGACCCCCTCCGATACCGCTGGCCAGCCGACCTACACCCTGCGCGTCGGTCCCAAGCACGACGGCGGCCTACTCGGCGGCGTCGAGCTCGCCTGGGACGCCGACAACGGGGTCCCCCTGCGGGCGGCGATCTACTCCAGCGCCACGAGCTCGCCGGTGATCCAGCTGCAGGCGACCGACGTCGCCTTCGAATCGGTCCCGGCCTCGACCTTCGAAGTCTCACCGCCGGCGAGCGCCAAGGTCGTAAACCTCGATCCGAGCACCGAGACCGGCGGCTCCGGCAAGGAAGAGGCGCAACCGGTCGAGGGCCTGGCCGCGGTTCGAAACAGCGTCGACTTCCAGCTCGACGCGCCGGCCAGCCTCGCGGGCCTGCCGCGCGCCGGTGTCAAGGCGATCGAAGTCGAAGGCAAGACCGCGGCTCTCGCGACCTATGGCAAGGGGCTCGGCGGGATCGCAGTGATCGAGGTCAAGAGCGAACCGGGCGAGACCGGCGAAGCCACTGAATCGAGCGAAGGGCTGAGCCTGCCCAAGGTCTCGATCCACGGCGTCCAGGGCGAAGAGCTCGACACGGCGCTTGGCACCGTCCTCAAATTCAGCCGCGGCGGCGTCGATTACATCGTCGTCGGCTCGGTGCCCCCGGCGGCCGCCGAGGCCGCGGCCAGGGCGCTCTGAGGTGGCCGACGAGACGCCGATCGAGGTCCGCGGCCTCTGCAAGAGCTACGGCGCGCTCACCGCGGTCGACGACGTCGACCTGAGCGTCGAGGCCGGCGACGTCTTCGGCTACCTGGGCCCGAACGGCGCCGGCAAGACGACCTCGCTGCGGATGATGCTGGGCCTGATCCGCCCGACGGCGGGGACGGTCCGGCTCTTCGGCCGCGATCCCCAGGTGACGGTCAAGGCGCTCGAGGGCGTGGCCGGGTTCGTCGAAGCGCCGTCGTTCTATCCCTACCTCAACGGCCGCACCAATCTCGAGCTGCTGGCGGCGCTTGACGGCGGCGGCGCCAAGGAGCGGATCGAGGAATCGCTGGAGACGGTCGGCCTGCGGGACCGCGCCAAGGACCGGGTCGGCGCCTACTCGCACGGGATGCGGCAGCGGCTGGGGATCGCCGCGGCGCTGCTCCGCCGGCCGAAGCTGCTGCTGCTCGACGAGCCGGCGACCGGCCTCGATCCGGCCGGGATGCGCGACATGCGCGACCTGATCCGCGATCTCTCCAACCAGGGAATGACGGTGCTGCTCTCCAGTCACCTGCTGACCGAGGTCGAAGACCTCTGCAACCGCGTCGCGATCGTGCGCTCCGGCGGCGTCGCCTACCAGGGCTCGCTGGCCGACCTGCGCCGAGAAGCCGGCGGCGGCTTTCTGCTGCGCAGCACCGAGGACCGCATCGCGCGCCGGGTCGCCGAGGCCCAGGCCGGGATCACCGAAGTGCGGGCCGGGGCCGAGGGCGGCCTCACCTTCAGCGCCGCGAGCGAGGACGCGGTCAGCGCGCTCTCCCTGGCGCTGATCGAGTCGGGGACGCTGATCCGCGAGCTGAGCCCGCGCCACGCCAGTCTCGAGGACCTCTTCTTCAAGCTGACCGAGGAGCAGGACGACGGCGCCGCCGGCGCCGCCGAGCCGGCCGTCGGGAGCGCCGCATGAGCCCCGGCACGCTGACCGTCTACCGCTGGGAGCTCCGCAAGCTGCGCTCCCAGAAGCGGACTTACCTCGGCCTCGGCGCTGCGGCGCTGGTACCGATCATCTTCGTCTTTGCCCTGGGCACCCAGGGCAACGG
>JACDGU010000201.1 GCA_013821475.1 Solirubrobacterales bacterium | reverse complement strand
CCTCCCCGCAGTTCGCGCAGGTGAGTCCCACCCCACCCACGCCCCGCGCGCACGCCTCCCCGCAGTTTGTGCAGCCGAGTGCCGCCTGTCCTTCCCGATGCAGCGCGGGACTACGGGTGCAGCTCAGCCGGCCGCCCGCGCATCTGATCCACGAGCCGCCGCGTTCGCCGCCGCTTACGCCGCAGATCCCGGTGCTTCTTCACCTGGCGCCGCACATCCTCGGCGAGTTCATGCACCGAATGGGTCATCTCCGGCGAAGCCTCGTGGGCCCGCAGAGTTATCCCTTTGAGATAGAAGGTCGCCTCTGCCACCTGGCGATCGCGGATCGAGGGATTGCGCTCTTCCGAGAGCACCACTTCCAGGGTCGCCAGCGCCGATACCTGTTGGCCAAGGCGCTGGAATCGCTTCCGCACCATCTCACGCAGGTCATCCGTCATTGCGACGTTTCGGCCCCGAATCTCAATCCGCATGAGTCCTCCTTGTGGGTTCGAGCTTCGATGCTACGCCCGTCCCCCCGATAGAGCAAGTTGGAATCGGCAGAGAGGACGCGGCTCTGTCGCCACCGCTACTCTTGAGCAATGCCAGCCATGGATCTTGTGACCAAGGCTCTGCGCGCGGGGGAGGGGCGGAAATTCAAGACCTACCAGAAGCGCGCTGAGGCGATCAACCGGTTCGAGCCGGAGATGGAAGCGCTCTCGGACACCGAGATCCGCGAGGAGGCCGACTCCCTGCGCGAGCGCGCCCGCGGTGGCGAGTCGCTCGACGACCTGCTGCCGGAGGCGTTCGCGCTCTGCCGCGAGGCCTCGCGGCGCAGCACCGGCCAGCGCCATTACGACGTGCAGCTGATCGGCGGCATGGTCCTCCACGACGGTGCGATCGCCGAGATGCGGACCGGCGAGGGCAAGACCCTGACCGCGACCCTGCCGGTCTTCCTCAACACCCTGGCCGGCGACAGCGTCCACGTCGTCACCGTCAACGACTACCTGGCCCGCCGCGACGCCGAATGGATGAAACCGATCTATGACGCCCTCGGCGTCACCGTCTCCTCCGTCCAGGATGGCGACGACCACGAGACCCGGCAGCGCAAGTACGCCGGCGACGTCACCTACGGGACCAACTCCGAGTTCGGCTTCGACTACCTGCGCGACAACATGGCCGCCGCGCTTGAGCACTGCGTCCAGCGCGACCACAACTTCGCGATCGTCGACGAGGTCGACAACATCCTGATCGACGAGGCGCGGACGCCGCTGATCATCTCCGGCCAGCCCGAAGAAGCGGCGCAGACCTATTACACCTTCGCCCGCCTGGCCAAGCAGATGGTCGGCGTGCCGGCGAAAGAAAAACTGAAATCGCTCGGCGAGACCAAGGACACCTCCGAGGTCGATTACGACTACGAGTACGACGAGAAGCACAAGACGGTGGCGCCGACCGAGCGCGGGGTGAAGAAAGCCGAGGAATTCGTCGGCGTCGACAACCTCTACCTCGGTGAGCACGGCAGCCTCGTCAACCACCTGGTCCAGTCGCTGAAGGCCGAGTCGCTCTACAAGAAAGACCAGGACTACGCGGTGATCGACGGCGAGGTGATGATCATCGACGAGTTCACCGGCCGCATCCTCGAGGGCCGGCGCTGGTCGGAGGGCCTGCACCAGGCGGTCGAGGCGAAGGAAGGCGTGGCGATCCGCGAGGAGAACCAGACGCTGGCGACGATCACCCTGCAGAACTACTTCCGCCTCTACGACAAGCTCTCCGGGATGACCGGTACGGCGCTGACCGAGGCGACCGAGTTCATGAAGATCTACGAGATGCCGGTGGTTGAGGTTCCGACCAACCAGCCGATGGTCCGCGACGACCGCAACGACCAGATCTTCAAAACCAAAGACGGCAAGTGGAAAGCCGTCCTTGACGAGATCGTCGCCCGCCACGAAAAGGGCCAGCCGGTCTTGGTCGGGACGGTCTCGGTCGAGGTCTCGGAGATGATCTCAGCGGCGCTCAAGCGCGACGGGATCAAACACGCGGTGCTCAACGCCAAGCCCGAGCACGCCGAACGGGAGGGCGAGCTGATTGCCCAGGCGGGGCGCAAGGGCGAGGTGATGATCGCGACCAACATGGCCGGCCGCGGCGTCGACATCAAGCTCGGCGGCGACCCCGAGCACCTCGCCATCCACGAGCTCAAAAAGCAGGGCGTCACCTACGAGACCGAGGGCTACCACGAGGCGCTGGCGGCGAAGACCGAGGAGATGGCCCCGGGCTGCAAGATCGAGGCCGGGGAAGTGCGCGAGCTCGGCGGACTCTTCATCTGCGGCACCGAGCGCCACGAGTCGCGGCGGATCGACAACCAGCTTCGCGGCCGCTCCGGCCGCCAGGGCGACCCCGGCGAGTCGCGCTTCTTCCTCTCCGCCGAAGACGACGTGATCCGCCTCTTCGCCGGCGATCGCATCTTCAAAATCCTCGATCGCCTCGGCCCGGTCGACGAGGACGGCAGCGAAATGCCGCTCGAGGCGAAGATGTTGACGAAAACCGTCGAGAACGCGCAGAAGAAGGTCGAGGAGCAGAATTTCCTGATCCGCAAACGCGTGCTCGAGTACGACGACGTGATGAACGAGCAGCGCCGCGTCGTCTACAAATACCGCCGCGAGATCCTCGAAGGGCGCGACATCTCGGAGACCGCGCGCGACGAGCTCGAGGGCGTGATCGAGCGCCTGGTCGACGAGTACACGCCCGGCGACATCCTCGAGGACTGGGACATGGGCGAGTTGGAGACCCAGCTGCGGCTGATCTGGCCGGTCGGCGTCGACGTCGCCACCCTGGCGCCGGAGACGGTCGAGCGCGAGGGGCTCAAAGACGCCCTCGACGAGGACGCGATGAGCGCCTACGACGACCGCGAGACGCAGCTCGGCGAGGAGCTGATGCGCCACCTCGAGCGCTCGATCCTGCTGCAGGTGATCGACAACCGCTGGCGCGAACACCTCTTCGACATGGACTATCTGCGCGAAGGCATCCACCTCCGCGGCTTCGCCCAGATTGACCCCCTCGTCGCCTACAAAAACGAGGGCTTCATCATGTTCGAGGAGCTGATGCACTCGATCTGGGACGAGTTCAGCAAGCTGATCTTCCACGCCGAAGTCGAAGTCACCCCGGCCCAGGCGGGCGCGCTCGCCACCAGCGACGCCGAGTCGGCGCCTTTCGCCTACTCCGGCGGCACCCTCGAGGCCCAGCCCTCGGCGTTGCAGCAGGCCGGGATCGCCGCGCCGGCGGGCGTGGCCGGCGCCGTCGACGTCGCCGCCTTCGACGCGGTCGGCGGCAACGGCGAGGTGGTTGAGACCGTGGTCAAAGACGAGCACGACAAAATCGGCCGCAACGACCCCTGCTGGTGTGGCTCCGGTAAGAAGTACAAGAAGTGCCACGGCGCGTGAGGGCACTGCAAACGGACGCATCTCGGCGTCCTCGGTCGCTTGTGTGCAGAGCACGCGGCGTTCCCTGCGTCCTCATATGGAGAGCGTCCCGTCAAGCGCCCACGGCCGATCGGACCCCTGAGGAGTCGCCGCAGCGACCGTGCGGCGCTCTCGGGGCGACACGAGCGGGTTCCAGGTACGTCGAGTGC
>JACDGU010000200.1 GCA_013821475.1 Solirubrobacterales bacterium | reverse complement strand
CACGTCGGCACCTCCCATGATTGGGGTGTCGGCCGCAGGCACATCCTGCGGCCCAGTCCCCGCACTGTCATGCGCGGGGTGCCGACTTACCTACCGTGGAGGCCGGTCGGCTCTCCATACGGTCTTGATCTGCTTGGTCGGACGAACTCAGCGCAACTGAGGCGACTCGCTTCCCGGTCAATCTGACCGACCCTGCGGCGAATCCTAACCGGGACCTCGCCTACCGCCTGTAAGCGATCCGCCGCCAGCTGGGCTCTTTTGAGAGCTCGATCAGCTCCGAGCTGCGGTCCGGCTGGACGTAGCCGAAGCTCTGGGTGCGCTCGTCGAAGACGACGTCGAGCTCACCCTCCTTGACCCGCTGGTCGAGCCAGGCGCCGCGGAAGACGAGGCGCCGGATCCAGTGGACGAGGCTGCGGTTGGAGGGACCGACCAGGTCCTCCCAGTTCTCGTTGATGTGCTCACCGAGGCGCGAGCTGGGCTCGGCGATCTCGCCGCTGACGGCGAGGTCGAGAAGGTCGTCGAGCTCGTCCTGGCTGAGGCCCTGGTGGACGAAGGCGAGCTTGACCGCGGCCTGCTCGACGCGCTGGCCGAAGTCCTCCTCGTTGAAGGCGAAGCGAAGCTCCCCGTACTCGAGCACGTAGTCGGAGCCTGACTCGTAATTCCCTCTTCGGGTCGTCTTCTTATCCATGAGTTGAAGCCTGAAGCCCTCTGTCCCGCAAGCCCTGCGGGAACACGTCCATGATCTTGCCGATCATCGTAGTCCGGTGCCTGCTCGGGGCAGGCGCTGAACGGGGGTTTGCACTCCGGGGCCGGATCTGGGCGTGGGGAGAGACGAGGCGCGCCGGCGGCTTGGCGGTGGGTGAGTGTGACCCGTCTCAGCCGCCTTCCACGCCGGTTCGTACTCGGCCGCGAGGTCGCCGTCGCGGCCGGGTTCCGCGCCCGGCTGCTCGGCCTCAGCCGGATCGACCGCGAGGCGGCGGGGTCCGGCCTGCTGCTGCCGCGCTGCTCCAGCGTCCACACCTTCGGCATGCGCTTCGAGCTCGACCTCGTCTTCCTCGACGGGGACGGCGAGGCACTCGAGATCCGGCCCGCGGTGCCGCCGCGGCGCCTGCGCCGGCACCCCGGCGCCGCGGCGGTTCTGGAGATTCCGGCGGCGCAGGGGGGAGAGACGCGCGCTCCGTGACCTTAGGCCGGGCATGCTGCCTCAGAGAGAAGAGATCGCCAGCGTCGTCGTCTGCGAGGACGACGAGGTCACCCTCGACCTGCTCTGCGATCACCTCGCGGCGGACCGCTTCGGCGTCATGCCGGCGCCGAGCGCCTCGGACGCCCTGCGCCTCTGCCGCTACAACCACCCGGACCTGCTCCTCCTCGACCTCTCGCTGCCGGACGCCTCCGGGCTCGACGTCCTGCGCGAGATCCGCGCCGCCGACGGGATTGAGTCCCGCTTCGACCCGCGGCTGCCGGTGATCGTCCTCACCGGCCGTGGCGCCGAGACCGACCGCGTCCGCGGCCTCGACTCCGGCGCCGACGACTACGTCGTCAAGCCCTTCGCCTACCCGGAGCTGCGAGCCCGGATCGGCGCCGTACTGCGTCGCCGCAGCGGTAGGCGCAACGGGCCCAGCCGGATCGGCGAGCTGACGATCGATCCGATCCGTCGCAGGGTCACGGTCGGCGAGCGTGAGGTCCCCCTGGCGAAGAAGGAATTCACCCTGCTTCGGGTCCTCGCCAGCGACCCCACCCGCGTCTTCTCCAAGGAGCAGCTCCTCAACGAGGTCTGGGGCTTCCGCAGCCCGGGTCGGACCCGCACCCTCGACTCGCATGCCAGCCGTTTGCGACGCAAACTCGATCCCGAGCACAGCCGTTACGTGATCAACTGCTGGGGGATCGGCTACCGGCTGGTGGATGGGTGAGCACCATCCAGATGGGGGCAGGGCCCGGCCCTTTCCGAGCCCCTCGGCTGAAGCGAACCGCTACTTCGCCGCCGGCGTCTCGAAGTGGAGGATCGAGAGGCTGGTCGGGATCGAGTCGGCCTTCTCTTCCGCCAGGCGCGTCGCCGACTCCTGCTGGATCTCGATCGCCCGGTTGAGGGTCTCGGTCAGCAGCGCCGTGATCTCGGTCCAGCCCTTGTCGTCGATCAGCAGCGGGGTGTGGCTGACGTGCGAATCGGTGCGGGCGTCGATCGTGCCGGCGACCATTGCCGCTGTTGCGTCCTGGCCGATCGACTCGAGGACGACCCCGTTGATGCCTTTGCGGGCCGAGGCCGGGATCTTCGCCCAGTCGGCGTCGCTGAAGAAGGCACGCTCCGTGGCCCGGTAGAAGTGCTCGACGGCGCCGCGGCGGGGCTCGGTTTTGACGAGTTCGACGCAGTCGTATTCGAGCAGCGTCTTGACGTGGTAGCTGACGTTGCCGAGCGGCTCGCCGAGTTCCTGGGCGAGCTGGTTGGGGCTCGAGATTCCCTTGTGCAGGGAACTGAGGATCCGGACGCGGAGCGGGTGGGCGAATGCCTTTGCGAGTTGCTGGGTGATGCCCTCTGGGGAGGTTCGAGTCTGTGCCAAGGGGGACTTCTCCGTTCGTTTGGGGGGCTACTGGACGGGGTGACTACCGACAACGGAAATGGAGGTTCCCGGATCGGGGTCTGGATCAAGTATTCCAAAACGCTCCGTCGTTACCCCTCCCCGCGGTCATTTCCTAAGTGAACAAGGCAGAGCGGTGAGGGAAACTTGACACGGATCGGTGAGGGGCGAAATCGGATGCACCGTTCAGGTACTTTTGTGAGTGCGCCACAGTCGCCCCGATACGCCTGATCGAGAGCGCGCCGGGGCGGCCGGCCCAATTCCCGGAAAGCTCCGAGTCGGCGGGGGAGAGTCCGCCCGGCCCTGTCCCTTGGACCGGGTATGGGGTTCAGCTCGGGACAGGCAGAGACACGGTGCATGGGCTGTCGGAGATAGCCGTCGGTTGGCCGTTCGCCGCGTCCCTGGCGGCTGTGGCGACGATCCGTACCCTGCTGGTAGGTCGGCGTCGGCTGGCGCTGAACGAGGCCCTGCACGAGCTGCGGCGACCGTTGCAGGCGCTCGCCCTAGGCGCCCCCGCCGGGCGCCCGCCGCAGTTTGGAGCCGACTCTTCGCTGCAGATGGCGGCGGCTGCGCTGGAACGGCTGGAGCGCGAGATCAACGGCCAGGGTAGGGCGCCGGCGCCGACCTCCTTTCGGGTCCGGCCATTGCTCGAATCGGCGGCTGAGCGGTGGCGCCAGAGGGCTGCGATCGAGGGCCGAAGCGTGCTTTTGCGGTACCGGGGAGAGGAGGTGACGATGCATGGCGATCGTCGCGCAATCGCTCAAGCGTTGGACAACCTGATCATCAATGGGATCGAGCACGGCGGCGGCCCGGTGGTGCTCAGCGCCACGCCCCTCGGTGGCAGGCTGCGGGTCTCGATCGGCGACTCGGGCCGTGGCTCGCGGCACGACTCCGGCGCCGATCCGCCGGCCTCGGTCCATGCCCGACTGACCGGCCGCCGCCGGCACGGACATGGGCTTCGGGTGGTCCGCCGGATCGCCGCCGCTCACGGCGGCGCCTTCCAGCTCCACCGCACCGCCGCCGGGACCGAGGCGAGGCTCGAGCTCCCCCTGCTGGGCGGCAGGGGAGCGAGGTGAGCC
>JACDGU010000048.1 GCA_013821475.1 Solirubrobacterales bacterium | reverse complement strand
CCCGAGGCCCGCTCGCGCCCTCGGCCGAGGGCGGGCATCCTCCTCGTCGCTGCAGCTGCGGCCGCCCTCGCGCTGCTCGCCGGCTCTGCCTTCGGCGGCGGCTCCGCGGGCTCGCTGCCCGCGAGCGAACTGCGGATCGAGGTGCTCGACGTCGGCCAGGGCGACGCGATCCTGCTGCAGCCGGCGCGGGCACCGGCGATCCTCGTCGACGGTGGCCCGCCGGGGGACCACCTCGCTTCTAAGCTTGCCGCCGCCGGCGTCGATCGACTCGGGGCCGCCGTGATCACCCACGACGAGTCCGACCATGCGGCGGGGATCGAGGAGCTGCTGGGCAGGTTCCCGATCGAACGAGTCGCGTTCGCCCGGCTCGGCCGGGCGCCGTTGGCCGCCGCTGGGGACGCGGGAGCCACGCCGCTTCGCCTGGCGCAGGGCGCCGAGCTGCATTCCGGCAGGCTCGAGCTCGAAGTCCTCTGGCCGCCACCCGAGCTGCTCGGCGAGCCGCTCGGCGGCGAGAACCCGAACTCACAGGCGCTGGTGATCATCGCCCGCTGGGGCGCCTTCGCGATGCTGCTGAGCGCCGACGCTGAGGCCGAGAGCGTGCCGATCGACCCCGGCCCGGTCGACGTCCTCAAGGTCGCCCACCACGGCAGCGACGATGCCGGCCTCGGCGCCCTGCTCGACCGGATCCGGCCGCGCCTGGCGGTGATCTCGGTCGGCGCCGACAACTCCTACGGCCATCCGACCCCGGGCACGCTCGCCACCCTCGCCTCCCACGGCGTCCGCACCCTCCGCACCGACCGCGACGGCACCGTCACGCTTGACCTTCGCGGCGGCGCGATCGAAGTCCACAGCGGCGGCTGAAAGGAGCGCCAGGGGCGTCACTAGACTCGGCCGCATGCCCGAGGGAATGCATGCGCTCTACCTGATCTCCGGCACCGACGGGGCGAAGATCGACGCGACCCGGAGCCGGCTGCGAGCCCGCGCCGAACGCGAGGGCGGTGCCGCGGCGCTGGAGGTCTTCGAGCCCGGCGAGGGTCGCGGGATGCCCGACCACGAGGCGCTGCTGGGAGCGATCCCGGCGATGTCGCTGATCGACTCGCGCCGCTACCTGCTGGCCGACGGGGTCGAGCGCTGGCGCGATCGCCAGCTCGAGCCGGTGCTCGCCGCGCTTGCCGAGCTCCCACCCGACCTCACCGTCGTCCTCATCGCCCGCGCCAAGGCGCCGGCGAAGCTGATCAAAGCGGTCAAGGCGGCCAAGGGCGAGATCCACGAGTTCGAGGCGCCGAAGGCGCGCGACATGCCGCGCCTGCTCGTCGCCGACGCCCAGCGGCTCGGCTTCCGGCTCGAGCCCGTCGCCGCCCGGGTCCTGGTCGACCGGATGGGCGCCAACCCGGTGCGCCTCCAGCATGAGCTCGAGCGCCTGGCGCTGTGGGCGGGGGAGGGCGGCGCGGTCAGCGGCGCCGACCTCGAAGCGATGGTCGCCGACACCTCCGAGGCCGCGGTCTGGTCGCTCTCAGATGCGCTGCTCGAACGCGACGCTGCCGGAGCTCTGCGGATCGGCGAGCGGCTGATCGAACAGGGCGAGAACGTCACCGGCCTGATCTATGGCCTCGCCTCGCGCCTGCGCAGCGCCTGCTCAGCCGCCGGTCAACTGGAGGAGGGCGTCCCGCCGAAACAGGTCGAAACATCGCTCAAGATGCACCCCTACGCAGCAAAGCTCTTGGTCGGCCGTCTCCGCAACACGAATGTCGCCGACCTGCGTTCAGCCACCATCGCTCTGGCCGATCTCGAGCTCTGGTGCCGCGGCGGAGCCGATTACGGTGACGAGATCGCCCTGACTTTGGCTATCCGACGGGCCGCCTCGTAGGGCAGCGAAAACCAAGCAGCGCAAGGAGGAGAGAGGGAGTGTGCTCCGCACATGACCGAACGACGACGCCGCGATGCGCCGGTTTGCAGCGCCCTACGAGGCGGCCGCAGCAGCCATACGGGCCGCTTTCGACTTCTTGCGAGCGCCGGTATTTCCATGCATGGCGCCCTTCTGTACGGCCTTGTCGATCTTCGAGACGAGCGTGCGCTCCTCATCGGCGATCGTGCTCGAGCCGCCGCCCTCGATCGCTGCCTCGAGGCGGCGGAAGTGGGTCTTGACGGTGCTCGTGAGCAGGCGGTTCTCAGCGCGCTCGCGCTCGCTGCGTAGGATCCGCTTCTTCTGTGAGGCTATGTTGGCCATGTTCGAGTGCCCTGCCGGCGCCGTGCCGGTCCCGGGCGGCCGCCGACTATAGCGACTGAGGAGTTCCCGGCGCGCTGCCGAACTTGAATCCGAATGGAGAGGCTGGAGCCACCCGACATCCGCGAGTTCGACCAGCGTCCGATCAATGCCGACGTCCCGATCGCCGAGGACGTCGCCCTGCGCCGGGCCGAGGCCTTCGATCCCGGTGAGGAACTGTCCGCCGAGCCGGCTCCCGGACGCCAGGCCGGCCGCATCGCCCGCTCCACCGCCTTCTTCTCGATTGCCACCGCCTCCTCGCGCGTCGCCGGCCTCGGCCGCGAAGTCGTCGCCGCCGGCTATTACGGCATCAGCGGCCCGATGTCGGCCTTCACGATCGCCTTTGCGGTGCCGAATCTGATCCGGGCGTTGTTCGCCGATGCCGCTCTGCAGCCGGCCTTCGTCCCGATCTTCACCGAACTGCTCGGCAAGAAGCAGTACAAGGAGGCCTTCCGCCTCGCCTCGACCCTGCTGCTGCTGATCACCATGGTGCTGGGCGCGATCACCGCCTTCTTCGTGATCTTCGCCCCGATCGTGATGCCGATCTTCGTCCCCGGCTTCGGGCCCGAGCTCACCGACCTCACGGTCACCCTCTCCCAGGTCCTCTTCCCGATCCTGATCCTGCTCGGGGTCAGCGGCGTCGTCGTCGGCGTCCTCAACAGCTACGATCGCTTCGGCGCCTTCGCGATCTCGCCGCTGTTCTGGAACCTCTCGATCATCGTCGTGCTCGTCGTGCTGGAGCCCCGCTTCCACGGCCAGAACAAGATCTACGCCTACGCGATCGGGATCCTGATCGGCACCGCGGTCCAGCTCGCGATCCCGGCCTGGGACCTGCGACACACGCCATATCGCTTCAGCTTCAGCTTCGACTGGCGCCATCCCGGCGTGCGCCGGGTGCTGCTGCTGATGCTGCCGGTGACGATCAGCCTCGGCCTGATCAACTTCAACCAGCTGATCAACAGCACCTTCGGCAGCCTCGTCAGCGACCAGGCGCCCGCCGCGATCGAAAAAGCGTTCCGCATCTACCAGTTGCCGCAGGGGATCTTCTCGGTCGCCGTCGCAACCGTCCTCTTTCCGACCCTGGCCCGCTTCGCCAACGCGGGGGAGATCGACAACCTGCGGGCGACGATGGCCAACGGGATGCGGCTGATCCTCTTCGTCCTGGTGCCGGCGGCCGCCGCGATCCTGGTGCTCTCGGACCCGATCATCCGGCTCATCTACCAGCGGGGGGAATTCGACGCGGCCCAGACCTCGATCGTTTCCACGGCGCTCTTCTGGTTCGCCTTCTCCCTCCCGACCAACGGCCTCTACCTGCTGCAGACCAGGACCTTTTTCAGCCTCCAGCGCCCCTGGCAGGCGACCAGCCTGGCAGCGATCGATCTCGTCGTCTCGATCCTGGCCGCCTTTCTCCTCTACAAGCCGTTCGGGGTCGCCGGCATCGTCGCCGGGACGGGAATCGGCACCAGCACTGCGGTGGTCTCCCAGGCGTTCGTTCTCGGCCGCGAGTTCGGTGGGCTCGAGTTCGGTCGCCTCTTCTCGACGACGGTGCGGGTGACGATCGCCTCGGCGGCGCTGGCGGGGATCAGCTGGATCGTCTGGCACAGCCTCGAGGCCGCCCTCGGAACCGGCCTGGCCGGCCAGATCATCTCCCTGGGCGTAGGGCTTGCGGCAGGCGGTATCACCTACCTCGCGATCGCGAAGCTGCTGCGCATCCCCGAGCTGGAGCAGATGACCCGGTTGCTGCGGCGCGGCCGGTAGATGCTCGGCCCCGGGCGCTACCTGCTGGGCGTGGCCGAGCTCGCCCTGCTCGTCGGCTTCGCGCGCCTCGGCGCCACCCGGGTGCGCTCACGCCTGCTCCCGCGCTTCGAGGGAGCCCCAGCGCACCTCGCCACCGGCGTCCTGTCCCTCGCCATCTTGATCTGGGCGGCCGAGATCCTCGGAACCGTCTCACTGTTCAAGCCGGTTCCCTACGTGCTGTTGGTGCTGGTGACGGGTCTGAGCCTGCGGCTGTTCGTGTCTCCGGGGGGTGGCGAGGGGGAGGGTGCGAGAACGGACGCACTCGCCCGCCCGCAGGACCCTCCCCCTCGACGGTCCCCGCCGGCCGCCACCGCCGCATCCCTCGCTGCGGTCCTGATCGCCACCGTCGCAGTAGTCCACTTCGCCGCCGGCGTCCGAACCCGCCTCTTGACCGACATGACCGGCTTCGACAGCACCTGGTACCACGGCCCCTTCGCCGCGGGCTTCTACCAGTCGGGCAACACGATCGACCTGCATTTCATCGCGCCGCAGTTTCTCGCCTGGTTCTACCCGGCGAACGGCGAAATCTTCCACGCGGTCGGGATGCTGGCCTTCGGCCGGGATCTGCTCTCACCGCTGCTCAACCTCGGCTGGTTCGCCGGCTGCCTGCTCGCCTCCTGGTGCATCGGCCGGCCCTACCGGGTCGCCCCCTGGTCGCTGATCCTCGGCGCCATCGCCCTCAGCGTGCCGGCGCTCTCCGACCAGGCGGGCGAGGCGCGCAACGACATCGTCGGCATCTTCTTCCTGCTTGCCGCGGTGGCGATCGCCCTCAACGCCTGGGCGGCGCGGAGCGAGGCGCAGAGGGGCCTGCCCAGCCGGGCCCTGCTCCTCACCGGACTGGCGGCCGGCCTCGCGGCGGGGACCAAGCTCAACTTCCTGCTCCCGGCCGCCGTGCTCGTCCTCGGCCTGGTCGCGATCGCCCCACGTGGCGCCAGGCTGCGGGCTCTCGCCGCCGTCGGGCCGGCGGCAGTTGCCGGCGGCGGCTACTGGTACCTGCGCAACCTCGTCCACACCGGCAACCCGCTGCCCTGGGTCCACCACCTCGGCCCGATCTCGCTGCCCGCGCCGGGCCAGACGCTCGGCGGCCGCGAAGCCCACAGCGTTCTCGGCTACCTGACCAACGGCTCGGTCTGGTCGGACTGGTTTCTGCCCGGCCTGCACCACGGCCTATGGATCGTCTGGCCCCTGCTCGGCACCGCAGCCCTCGCCGGACTCGCGCTCTGCCTGGTCGGGTGGAAGCGGAGCCCGGTCCTCACCCTCGCCGGTCTGGTCGGCCTCGCCGCCGCGCTGGCCTGGCTCGTCGCCCCGACCTCGGCTTCGGGCCCCGACGAGATGCCGCGCGGCTTCGAATCCGCCCTGCGCTACCTGGTCCCGGCCGTGGTCCTCGGCGTGGCCCTGTTGCCCGCCACCCCGCTTCTTCGCCGCCGCCTCGCGAGCGTCTCCGCGTCGAGGTCGCACTTCTTGTCGCTATCCGGCATGAACTACGACGTCGATCGTGGATCCGCGGCTGGGCGTGGTCGCGCCCCGCAAGTGGGCCTGGCTCTGGTCGGGACCCTGACGGCTCTCCTGGTCGTCGCCGGCTACCCGATCCAGCGCCACTACCTCGAGAACCGCTACGCCAACCCGTCCTTCACCACCCCGGGCCTAAACGCCGCCTTCGCCTGGGCCCGCGACGTCTCCGGCGCCCGCATCGCCACCACCAGCACCCGCCAGTACCCGCTCTTCGGCACCGACCTCTCCAACCACGTCCAGTTCATCGGCGTCGAACGCCCGCACGGCGGCTTCGAGGCACCCACCACCTGCCGCGCCTGGCGCACCGAGCTGAACAAGGGCCAATACGACTACGTCGTCACCACCCGCGACCGCCTCGAAGCCGGCCAACCCCCGTACCCCGAGCAGACCCGCTGGACCGAAGGCCCTGGTGCCAGGGTCGTGCTGAAGGTGGCGCCGACGGTCGTGTTCAAGCTCACCGCGTCCTTGGATCCGTCGAAGTGCCCGTCTGGTTGACCGGGATCCTCCACCCGCCGGCCGGATGCTGCCGGTCGGCATACTCAGGCGCTTCATGGACCGCATCCGCAACTTCTCGATCATCGCCCACATCGACCACGGCAAGTCGACGCTGGCAGATCGCATCCTCGAGGTCACCGGCGCCGTCGACCCGAAGAAAATGCAGGCGCAGATGCTCGACTCGATGGACCTCGAGCGCGAGCGCGGAATCACGATCAAGGCCCAGGCGGTGCGGGTCGAGTACGCGGCGGCCGACGGGCAGGCCTACCACCTGCATCTGATCGACACCCCCGGCCACGTCGACTTCTCCTATGAGGTCTCGCGCAGTCTCGCCGCCTGCGAGGGGGCGCTGCTGGTCGTCGACGCCGCCCAGGGGGTCGAGGCCCAGACGGTCGCCAACACCTACCTGGCGATCGAGGCCGGACTGGAGCTGATCCCGGTGATCAACAAGGTCGACCTGCCCGGTGCCGAGCCGGAGCGGGTGGCGAACGAAATCGCCGACCTCACCGGCGGCGACCCAGAGGAAGCTCTGCAGATCTCGGCCAAGACCGGGATCGGGGTACCGGAGGTGCTGGAGGCGATCGTCGCGCGGATCCCGGCCCCCAAGGGCGAGCCGACCGCCGCGCCGCGGGCGCTGATCTTCGATTCGGAGTTCGACCAGTACCGCGGCGTGATCGCCTACGTGCGGATGGTCGACGGCTCCTTCCGCAAGCACGAGCGGATCCTGGCGATGCAGAACGGGACCGAGGCCGAAATCGACGACATCGGCTTCTTCCGGCCGGCGATGACCGCCGTCGACCGGATGGACGCCGGCGACGTCGGCTACCTGATCACCGGGATCAAGGACGTGACCAAGCTGCGGGTCGGCGACACGCTGACCGCCCAGGCCAACCCCGCCTCCGAGCCGCTGGAGGGCTATCGCGAGGTGCGGCCGATGGTCTTCTGCGGCGTCTTCCCGATCGACACCGACCGCTACGAAGACCTCCGCGACGCGCTCGAGAAGCTGTCCCTGAACGACGCCGCCCTGTCCTGGGAGCCGGAGACCTCGGAGGCGCTCGGCTTCGGCTTCCGCTGCGGCTTCCTCGGCCTGCTGCACATGGAGATCGTGCGCGAGCGACTGGAACGCGAGTACGGGCTCGACCTGCTCTCGACGACGCCGAACGTACGGTACGAGGTGCACTTGACCAACGGCAGCTCGAAGGAGGTGCGCAGCCCGACCGACCTGCCCGACCCAGGCACTATCGAGTCGATCGAAGAGCCCTACATCCGGGCGACGATCATCGCCCCCTCCGAGCAGGTCGGCGCGGTGATGGAGCTCTGCCAGGCGCGCCGCGGCACCCACGTCGACATGCACTACCTGAGCCCGGTCCGGGTCCAGATCCGCTACGACATGCCGCTCGGCGAGATCGTCCTCGACTTCTTCGACCTCCTGAAGAGCAGCACTCGCGGCTACGCCTCGCTCGACTACGAGCCGATCGGCAACCGGCCCTCGGACCTGGTCAAGGTCGACATCCTGCTCGCCGGCGACAAGGTCGACGCGCTCTCGATCATCGTCCACCGCGACTTCGCCTACGAGCAGGGCAAGCGCCTGGTCGAGCGGCTGCGCAAGACGATCCCGCGCCAGCTCTTCGACGTGCCGGTGCAGGCGGCGATCGGCTCGAACATCCTCGCCCGCGAGACCGTCAAGGCGCTGCGCAAGGACGTCACCGCCAAGCTCTACGGCGGCGATGTCACCCGCAAGAACAAGCTGCTGAAGAAGCAGAAAGCGGGCAAGAAGCGGATGAAGTCAGTGGGCCGGGTCGAAGTGCCGCAGGAGGCCTTCCTCGCGGTGCTGCAGATTGACGATTAGCCGGCTCCGCTCCTGGCTGCCCGGCCAGTTAAAGTCCTCGCCCATGGCGATCAAAACCGAGGCGATAGGCAAAAAATGGGCCGCCTCCACCTACCAGGTGGGGCGCGAGAAGATCAAGGAGTACGCGAACGCGCTGGGGATCGAGAACCCGGTCCACTTCGACGTCGAGGCGGCGCGCGCGGCGGGCTTCCCCGACGTGCCGGCACCGCCGATGTTCTGCGTCGTCTACGCGCTGCCGGCGATGGCGCCGGCGATCCTCGACCCCGAAGTCGGGATCAACTTCGCGACCATGGTCCACGGCGGCCAGGTCTTCGAGTGGGGCGAGGTCGCCTGCTCGGGCGACGAGATCACGACGACGCCGAAGTGCACCGGGATCTACGAGAAAGACGGCAAGGGCTTCTACGTCTTCGAGTCGACTTCCGTCAACCAGGACGGCGTGCAGGTGCTGGGCGCGACCTGGACCAACATCGTCAGGGGGATATGAGATGGACGTCGGAGACCAGGTTCCGGAGCTGAAGGTGACTCCCGACAAGTACCTGCCGCACCGCTACGCGGGCGCTTCGGGCGATTTCAACCCGATCCACATCGACGTCGAGTTCGCGAAGATGGTCGGTCTGCCGAGCAACATCCTCCACGGCCTCTACTCGATGGGCCTCGTCGCCCGCGCCAATGCCACGGCGCTGGCCGGCGGCGACCCGCGGGCGCTGAAACGGCTCTCGGTCCAGTTCCGCGGCATGGGCCTGCCCGAGCAGGAGGTCGTCGTCTCCGGCACGGTCAAGTCGGTCGAGGGCGACCGGGTCGTGGTCGACACCGTCGCCGCCCAGAGCGAGAACCAGATCATCCGCAACGCCGAGGCCGAGCTGCAGATCTAGCGGCCCGGCGGTGGGCCCACCCGGGCGCCCTCGTAGAATCGGTGCATGCTTTCCGAGCGCCAGGAGCTGATCTTGCAGCTGGTCGTTGACGCTTACCTGGCGTCGGCGCGGCCGGTGGGCTCGAAAGAGGTCGCCGAGCAGCCCGAGGTCGAGTGGGGTCCCTCGACGGTTCGCGCCGAGCTGGCGCTGCTCGAGGCTGAGGGCTACCTGACCCATCCTCACACCTCGGCCGGCCGGATCCCGACCGACTCCGGCTACCGGCGCTACGTCGATCTGCTGATGGAATCGCCGGCACCGGCGCCCGCGGCGCGGGTCGATCTCGAGCTCTCGCGCCTGCGCCGCGAGGTCGACGAGGCGATGCGGGAGACGACCACGGCGCTGGCCCAGGTCACCGACCTGGTCGCGATGGCCAGCGCCCCGCCGCCCAGCCTGGGAGCGACGATCCACCGGGTCGAGGTCCTGCAGCTGGCCCCCAGCCGGATCGTCGCGATCGCGATCGCCTCGAGCGGCGACGTCGCCCGCCGCGTCTTCGAGTTCGATCACCCGGTCGACCCCGGTCTTGTCAAGTGGGCCTCGAGCTACCTCAACGAGTCGCTCTCCGGCCTCGGGGTCGGGGCGCGGATGATCTCCAGCCGGCTCGCCGAACCCGAGCTCGGCCGGCTCGAGACCGACTTCATCTCCCGCCTCGGCGGCGCCTTCACCGACCTCGAACCCGAAACCGGCGCCGACCTCTACCTCGACGGCGCCTCGCGTCTGCTCTCCGAAGCCCGCATCGCCGACCTGCCCCGCACCGACGAGCTGATGACTGCGCTCGAGCGCCGCGCCGACGTCCTGCAGATGCTGCGCTCCTCGCTCGGCCAACGCTCGGTCTTCCTCTGGATCGGCGACGAGAACCCGCAGCCGGAGCTGCGCTCGGTCAGCGTCGTCGGCGCCAACTACGGCGTCGGCCACCGCAACCTCGGCGCCGTCGGCGTCGTCGGGCCGCGGCGGATGGACTACGCGACCGCTATCGCCTCCGTCCGCGTCGCCGCCCGCGAGCTCTCCCGCTACTTCGAGACCGTTTACGACAACTAGATGAGGTTCTGATGGCGCGCGACTACTACGACGTCCTCGGCGTCAGCCGGGACGCCGGCGAGGCCGAGATCAAGAAAGCCTTTCGCGGCCTCGCCCGCGAGCTCCACCCCGATGTCAACGACCACGACCCCGACGCCGAGGAGAAGTTCAAGGCGGCCGCCGAGGCCTACGAGGTTCTCTCCGACCCCGAGCGCCGGCGCACCTACGACGCCTACGGACACGAGGGCCTGCGCTCCGGCGGGTTCGACCCGCGGGCCAGCTCCTTCGGCTCGATCGACGACATCTTCCAATCCCTGTTCGGCGGCCAGGGGTTCGGCTTCGGGGCCGGGGGAGGGTCGGCCGCGGGCGGCGACGTCGCCGTCGCGGTCGAAGTCGGCCTTGCCGAGGTCGCGATCGGGGCCCGCCGCGAGGTTGAGTTCGACGCGGTCAGCCGCTGCGAGCACTGCAACGGCAACGGCGCCGAGCCCGGCACCCCGATCACCACCTGCGAGCGCTGCAACGGCGCCGGCCAGCTGCGCCAGGTCTCGCGCACGCCGTTCGGCCAGATGGTCCGCGGCGTCACCTGCGACGTCTGCCACGGCGCCGGCAAAGTCCCGGAGACGCCGTGCGAGGTCTGCCAGGGCAGTGGCCGCACGCCGGGGCACCGCAGCCAGGAGATCGAAGTCCCGGCCGGGATCGAAGACGGGCAGACGCTGCGGGTCAACGGCGCCGGGCACGCCGGCGAGGCCGGGGCGCCGGCCGGCGACCTCTACGTCGAAGTCGCCGTCGCCGCCGACGAGCGCTTCCAGCGCGACGGCACCGATCTGATCAGCGTCGTCGCGATTCCCGCCACGGAGGCGATGCTGGGAACGACCGTGACGGTGCCGACGCTCGACGGCGAGAGCGAGATCGAGGTTGCGCCGGGGACGCAACCGGGCTTCGAGGAGACGCTGCGCGGCGCCGGCCTGCCGCGCCTCGGCGCCCGTCGCCGAGGCAACCAGCGGGTGATCTTCAACGTCATCGTCCCGACCAGCCTCAGCGAGGAGCAGCGCGAGATCGCCGAGCGGCTCGACGAGACGCTCGAGGCCGAGAACCTCGGCCCGCGCCAGGGCGAGGGCATCTTCGGCCGCGTCCGCCGCGCCTTCGGTTGAGAGGTCGGGAGGGCCGGTGATCCGTCTCGCGGTGCGCTGCGCTCCTGACCAGGCCGAGCTGGTCCTTGCCGAGCTGACGGTCCTCGCGCCCAATGGGGTCGAGGAGGAACACGGCCCCGGCTACGTCGAGTACGCGATCTACGGCGGCGAGGGCGAGCTGCCGGACCTCGGCGAGATCGACGCCACCCTCGGCGCCGGCCGCGTCGAGGTCACCTCAACCGAAATCCCCGACGACTGGGCCGAGCGCTGGCGCGACTTCCACAAGCCGCTCCTGGTCGGCGACCGCCTCTGGCTCCGCCCCTCGTGGGAGGACCCTCGCGACGAAACCCTCGACGTAGTCGTCGACCCCGGCCAGGCCTTCGGCACCGGCGCCCACCCGACCACCCGCCTCTGCCTCGAGTTCCTTCTGGAGCTGGAGGAGGCCGGTGAAGCCCATGGCCCCCTCACTGACCTCGGGACCGGCTCAGGAGTCCTGGCCATCGCCGCCGCGAAGCTTGGCTGGAACCCGATCCAAGGCTTCGACCACGAGCAGCCAGCCCTGGAAGCGGCAGCCACCAACGCCGTCGCCAACGGCACCGAGCTAGCTCTCCAGCGCATCAATCTCCGCGAATCCCTGCCTTCCCTCGCTCCTACTGTCCTAGCCAACATGACCGCCCCGATCCTGCACGCGGTCGCAGACCAGCTGGCGACCGCTGGGAGGCACCGGGAGGGGGCTCTCCCGAGCCTCCCCGCTGTTGCTCGGGAGAGCCCCCTCCCGGTGCCCCGCACGCTCGTCTGCTCTGGCCTGCTGCCTCCCGAGCTCGACGACGTCGCGGTCGCGTTCGCTGCCGGCGGCTTAGCCGAGGTAGACCGCCGCCAGGACGGCGATTGGGCGGCGCTGCTGCTTCGTCGTCCCTGAGAGATAGGGTTTTCGACCATGCTCCTCGGATCGATAGTCGACCCCGGCTACAAGATTCTCCTGTTCCTGCACATCCTGGCCGTCGTATTGGCCTTCGGACCGACCTTTGGCTACGGCTTCTTCTTCTCGGTCGCACCTCAGTACCCGAGCGCCGTGCCGGCGATCCTTGCCGGGGTGCAGAAGGTCGACAAGTACCTGGTCAACCCGGGAATGGTCGTCCTCCTGCTCGCCGGCATCGGGCTCCTCTCGGCCAGCGACGGAGCCTGGAGCGGGAGCGATGCCTTCGTCGTCGTCGGCTTCATCGCGATCATCGCTCTGTTCGGGCTGCAGCACGGGTTCTTCCAGCCGCAGACCCGGAAGGCGAAAGAGTTGGCCGAACGGGATCTCAGGGCGGGCGACACGCTCAGCCCCGAGTTCGAAGCGATCTCGAACCGGCTCGGTGGGGTCGGTTCGCTGGCGGGCCTGATCATCGCCGTCGCCGTCTTCTTCATGGCTTACAAACCGTTCATGTGATCCGTCGTCGCTGACGACGTTCCCAAGCGCGTAATCGAGCTCGACGCCTCGCTGCCGGTGGCGATGTTCGATTCCGGCGTCGGCGGGCTGACCGTGCTGCACGAGTGCCTGGTCTCGCTTCCGCAGGAGGACTTCCTCTACCTCGGCGACACCGACTGGTTCCCCTACGGGACCCGCGAGCCCGCCCGCCTGCGCGAGCGGATCGCCGCGATCGCCGAACTGCTGCTGGGCCGCGGCGCCAAGCTGCTGGTGATCGCCTGCAACACGGCGACCGCGATCGGCGAGGACGTCGCTTGCGCCGTCGCCGCCGAGGGCGGGGTGGAGGTGGTGCCGGTGGTCGAGCCCCAGGCCGAGATCGCCGCCGCGATCACGGTCAGCGGTAGGGTCGGGGTGCTGGCGACCCCGAACACGGTCGAGAGCGGCGCCTACCGCCGTGCGCTCGAAGTCGAGGGCCGGGCGCTCGAGGTGACCGAGGTCGAGGCGCCGAAGCTGGCGCCCTTCATCCAGCAGGGATCGCCCTTCGACGAGGGCGTGATGGCGATGGCCCGCGCCTACTGCGAGCCGCTGAAGCGGGCCGACGTCGACACCCTGATCCTTGGCTGCACCCACTACCCGGTGGTTGCGCCGATGCTGCAGCGGATCCTCGGCCGTGACGTCCGCCTGGTCAGCGGCGGCCACGCGGTCGCCGCCGCCGTCCAGCGCACGCTCGAGCGCGCCGAGCTCGCCCGACCGTCCGCCGGCGAGGGCACGTATGACTTCCTCTGCACCGGCGACACCGACTCCTTCCGCGAACTCGGCACCCGTTTCCTGCAGATGCCGCTGGGCGAGGTCGAGCGGGTGGAGATCCAGGCCGGCTGAGGTCCGCGAGTGAGATTTCACGCATCCGGGGCATTTCGTGCGCCACGGCTGCCGCCGCCGTGCTCGCCGATGAACTTGGTCTCACGGCTTATGACGCCGCTTACGTCGCTGCTTCTCGACGCTACGGTTGGACCCTGGTCAGCGCCGACATCGCCGACCTCGTCTCCAAGGGTCTCGCCGTGACCCCCGACGGCGCCGACTACCCTTAGATCGATGAGCGTTCTCGAGCAGGTGCAGAGCGATGTGCGGACGGCGATGAAAGCGCGCGACCGCGAGCGCGCCTCGGCGCTGCGGATGGTCGTCGACGTGCTGCAGCAGGACGCCAAGCTCGGCAAGGGCGACGAGGTCGCGGTGCTGCAGCGCGAGCGCAAGAAGCGGGTCGAGGCGGCCGAGGCCTACGAGGGCGCGGGGCGCGAGGAGCAGGCCGCCGCCGAGCGCTTCGAGGCCGGGCTGATCGACGGCTACCTGCCCCAGCAGCTCTCCGACGAGGAGCTGGCCGCGCTGGTCGACGCCGCGGTGGCGGAGACGGGCGCCACCGAGCGCAAGCAGATGGGCCAGGTGATGTCAGCGCTGATGCCGAAGCTGGGTGGCCGCGCCGACGGCAAGCGGGTAAGCGCTGCGGTGCAGCAGAAGCTGGGTGCCTAGTGGTCCTCCTCACGACGTCTCACCGCGGATGACGGCACCAAGTCGTCGCCATGCTGCGTCCTCAGTCGTCCAAATGGCGCTGCCATTCGGACTTCCTGCGTCCTTGCCTGGCAACGCCTGGTACTCGTCCTCCACTGGCGAACGTCGTGAGGAGGACCACTAGCTTGGCCCGTAGGCAGCTGACGCTGGACAACACGGTTGCCGCCGAGCTGGCGGGATCCGAAGACGCGGTGCTGCGCAGCCTGCGCGAGCGGCTGCCCGTCGACCTCCACCTGCGCGGCAACGTGCTGACCCTGGACGGAGACTCGGCCGACCTGCAGGAGGCCGCGACCGTGGTCGACGAGCTGGTCGAGCTGATCGAGCACGGTCACGACGTGGCGCCGGCAACGATCGACGCGGTCGCCGGCGCGCTCGACGCCGACGAGAGCCCGGCGGCGATCCTCGACGACGTCGTCTGGCGCCACCGCAACACCAAAGTCGCGCCGAAAACGCTCAACCAGAAACGCTACGTCGACTCGATCCGGCGCGAGACGATCACCTTCGGGATCGGCCCCGCCGGCACCGGCAAGACCTTCCTCGCAGTGGCGATGGCCGCCGCGGCGTTGACCGAAAAAAAAGTCCAGCGGATCATCCTCACCCGGCCCGCGGTCGAGGCCGGCGAGCGCCTCGGCTTCCTGCCGGGCGACATCCAGGCCAAGGTCGACCCCTACCTGCGGCCGCTGTTCGATGCGCTCTACGACATGATCGATCCCGATCGGGTCAACGGCTACTTCGAGCGCGACGTGATCGAGGTCGCACCGCTCGCCTTCATGCGCGGCCGCACCCTCAACGACTCCTTTGTGATCCTCGACGAGGCGCAGAACACCAGCCCCGAGCAGATGAAGATGTTCCTCACCCGGCTCGGCTTCGGCTCGCGGATGGTGGTGACCGGCGACATCACCCAGATCGACCTGCCGAGCGACCAGCGCTCGGGCCTGATCGCCGTGCGCGACATCCTCGACGACGTCAAGGACATCTCCTTTATCGAGTTCGGCGGCGAAGACGTCGTCCGTCACAAACTGGTCCAGCGGATCGTCGCCGCCTACGACACGCACGGCAGCCGCGAGCGGGGTGCCCGCGCCGAACACGGGCCGACACCGAGCCATTGAGCCCGGACCTCGCCGACGTCCCCCCCGAGCTGCGCGACGCCGTCGAGGCCGTCCTGGAGGCGGCCGGGGTCGCCGACGGCCACCTCGCGGTCGAGATCGTCGACGCCGATCGCATCCGGCAGCTGAACCGAGAGCACCGGGGAAATGACTCGCCGACCGACGTGCTCGCCTTCCCGGTCGACGGCGTCGGCCCGGTCGCCGGCCCGCGCGAGCTCGGCGATGTAGCGATCTGCCCCGAGCACTGCAGCGACGTGACCGAAGCCGCCGTCCACGGCGTCCTCCACCTCTGCGGCCACGACCACGAGACCGACGACGGCGAGATGCTCGCCGCCCAGGGCCGAATCCTGGCCTCGCTGCGATGACCTGCTCGGGCTTCGTCGGGCTGGCGGGACGTCCCAACGTCGGCAAGTCGACGCTGGTCAACGCCCTGGTCGGCGCCCACGTCGCGATCGTCTCGATGCGCCCGCAGACGACCCGGCGGGCGATCCGTGGCGTCTACACCGACGTTGATGCCGGCTGCCAGCTGATCCTCGTCGACCTGCCCGGGGTGCAGCGGCCGCGCGACGAGCTGACCGAGCGGATGCAGCACCGGGTCGAGCGCGAGCTGGCCGACTCCGACGTGGCGCTGCTGGTCGTCAACGGCGAGGAGGGCGTCGGCCCCGGCGACCGCTTCATCGCCCGCACCCTGCTGGCAGCCGGGCCACGGATCCCGATCGTCTGCGCCGTCAACAAGGCCGATCGGCTCGGCCCCAACGAGATGGTGCCGGCGCTCTCCGACGCCGCCGAGCTGGAGGGGGTCGACGAGGTCTTCCCGATCAGCGCCCGCTCCGGCTGGGGCCTGCCGCCCCTGCTGGAGCGCCTTGGCGAGCTGGTGCCGGACGGGCCCTACATGTACCCGCCGGAGGACTCGAGCGACCAGTCGAGCGAGCTGCTGCTGGCCGAGCTGATCCGCGAGCAGGTCCTCAACCGGACCCGTCAGGAGATCCCGCACTCGGTCGAGGTCTCGGTCAAGGAGGTCCTGACGCGCGAGGACGAGTTGGTCACGGTGCGGGCTGAGATCTGGGCCGAGACCGAGTCCCAGAAGCGGATCCTGATCGGCAAATCCGGCGCCAAGATCAGCGAGATCGGGATCGGCGCCCGGCGCTCGCTCGAGGCCGAGCTCGGCGCCAAGGTCCATCTCGACCTCAACGTCCGGGTTCGCAAACATTGGCGCCGCGACGAGGATCTGCTCGACCGCCTTGGCATCGAGTAGTTGCACTGCCACTACGATTGGGCCGATGTTCGGCGAAATCGAATTCGACCAGCGCGGGCTGGCGCCGTGCGTGGTGCAGGATTTCGCCACCGGCGAGGTGCTGATGCTCGCCTACGTCAGCGCCGAATCGCTGGAAATGACGCTTGAGACCGGCGACCTCCACTTCCACAGTCGCTCCCGCGACGAACTCTGGAAAAAAGGCGAGAGCTCGGGCAGCTTCATGCACCTGCGCCAGCTCCGCTACGACTGCGACGGCGACGCCCTGGTCGCCCTCGTCGACCCCGCCGGGCCGGCCTGCCACACCGGCGAGCGCAGCTGCTTCTACCGCGAGGTGCTGGGCTCGGCCTCGATCCGCAAGGACGCGCCGCCGGCTCCCGGCGAGCCGTTCCCGGTCACCCACGAAGCGCTGACGGCGCTGGAGCGGACGCTGCGCAGCCGCGCCGTCGAGCGCCCCGACGGCAGCTACACGGTGAAGCTGCTCGACGATCCCGCCCTGATCGGCGAGAAGGTCGAGGAGGAGGCCGAGGAGGTGATCCGCGCCGCCCGCGAGGAGATCGACGAGCGGGTCGCCGAAGAGGCCGCCGACCTGCTCTACCACCTCAGCGTCCTGCTGGTCTCCCGCGGCGTCTCGCAGGCGTCGGTGATGGAGGTGCTGAATGGCCGTAGCCGCTGATTCCGAGCTGCGGCTCGAGCCGAGCCTGGAGCAGGCGCGCGAGCTGGCCCGCGAGGGGAACGTGGTGCCGGTCCGGGCCCGCTTCGTCGACGATTGCGAGACGCCCGTCTCCGCCTTCCTCAAGCTGCGCGACGGCGAGCCCGAGGGCTCGCCCTGCTTCCTGCTCGAGTCGGCCGAGCAGGGCCAGGTCGGCCGCTACTCGTTCGTCGGCCTGAGGCCGCGGGCGCTGCTGCGCTGGGACGAGGGCACGCTCTCGGAGTGGAGCGGCGAGGAGGCGGCGGCCGGCGAACCGCCGGGGCGGACCGTGCCGGCGCCGGACCCCTACGC
>JACDGU010000199.1 GCA_013821475.1 Solirubrobacterales bacterium | reverse complement strand
GCGCCGCGCAGGCCGAAGAAGAGGTCGCCGGGGCCGCTGGCCGAGGAGTCGATCGTCGCCCGCCGTGGCGAGCCACCGGCTCCCTCGGCGACGACCTCGGCCCCCAGCGCCGCGGCGATCTCGGTGGCGGTCAGCTTCACGCCGGGCTGCCCAGTCGGCGCAGCTCCTGGCGGGCGACGTCGCGGTCGTCGAAGGGGATCTTGCGGCCGTCCTCTAACTCCTGACCCTGCTCGTGACCCTTGCCGGCGATCACCACGGTGTCGCCAGGCGCCGCGCGGCCCAGCGCCAGGGCGATCGCGGCGCGGCGGTCGACGACGACCTCCAGCTCCCGCGCCCCCGCCGCCCCGGCAGCGACTTCGGCGACGATCGCCTCCGGGTCCTCGGAGCGCGGGTTGTCGGAGGTGACGATGACCAGGTCCGCCAGCTCGGCCCCGGCCCGGCCCATCTTCGGCCGCTTGTCGCGGTCGCGGTCGCCGCCGGCGCCGACGACCACGCTGAGCCGGCCAGCGGTCAGCCGCCGGGCCGCCCGGAGTACGTTCTCGACCGAGTCGGGGGTGTGCGCGTAGTCGACCAGCACCGCGAACTCCTGGCCCTCGTCGATCACCTCGAAACGCCCCGGCACCCGCGCTGCCCCGGCGAGGCCGGCCGCCGCCGTCTGCGGATCGACGCCCATCGCCGTCGCTGCCGCGAACGCTCCCAGCGCGTTGGCGACGTTGAAATGCCCCGGCATGCCGGTCCGCACCGCGATCTCGCCGCCGCCCGGAGTAGCGACCGTGAAGCTGGCGCCGATCGAGTCGAAGGAGACCTCGCGGGCGCTGAAGTCGGCCTCGGCGCCCTCGGCGGAGAAGGTCAGGCACTGGAACTGCTCGGCCAGTCGTCGCCCGTAGGGGTCGTCGAGGTTGACGATCGCCGTCCCCGGCCCGGCCTCGAAGAGCTTGCGCTTGACGGCGAAGTAGTCCTCCATGTCGGCGTGGAAGTCGAGGTGGTCCTGGGTCAGGTTGGTGAACAGGGCGACCTCGAAGTGGATCGCGTCGGCGCGGTGCAGCGACAGCGCGTGCGAGGAGACCTCCATCGCGCAGGCGCGGTCGCGGCCGTCGAGCATGCGGCGGAAGGTGGCCTGCAGCTCGATCGCCTCCGGCGTCGTCCGCTCGACCTCCTCCTCGGCCCCGCCGACGACCTGCTTGACCGTCCCCAACAGCCCGCACGAGATCCCGGCTCCCTCGAGGATCTCGCGGACGAGGAAAGCGGTGGTCGTCTTGCCGTTGGTCCCGGTCACCCCGACGGTCCGCAGCTCGGCGGTGGGGTCGCCCCAGAAGCGGGCCGCCAGCGGCGCCATCGCCGCCCTTGCGTCGGCGACCACGACCTGGGGCACGTCGGGCTCGAGCTCGCGCTCGACGACCAGCGCCGCCGCCCCCGCCTCGACCACCTGCGCAGCGAAGTCGTGCCCGTCGGCCCTGGCGCCAGGAACGCAGAAGAAGAGGGTCCCCGGCCCAGCCCTGCGGCTGTCATAGGCGAGCGCCGAGATCTCGACGGACCGATCGCCGACGATCCGCCCCGTCTCTTCGGCGATGAGTTCGTCGAGTCTCACCGGCGCGATTCTAGGTAGGGAGTCGGGTGGCGACTCCCGGACCGTCATTCCTGCGAGATCCCGAGGTACGGGAGCGCGAATTCGGCGATCTTGCCGAACGCCGGAGCCGCGACCGAGCCGCCGTAGATTTCCCCCTGGGGCTGATCGACGATCACTGCCGCCAGCAGCTGCGGATGCTGCGCCGGAGCGAAGCCGATGAAGGAGGCGACGTACTTGGTTTCCGAGTAGCCGCCGTTTTCGGCGACCTGGGCGGTACCGGTCTTGCCGGCCAGGGTGTAGCCGGGGACGCTGACCTCGGAGGCGGTGCCGCCCGCCGCGAGCACGCCCTCGAGCATTTCCCGCACCTCGGTCGCAACCTCGGCTTTGATCACCCGGTGGCCCTTCGGCTCGTGGACCTCTTCTTCGCCGACCCGCTTGATCAGCTGCGGCGGCCTGAGGATCCCGTTGTTGGCGATCGCCGTGTAGCCGGCGACCATCTGCATCGGCGTCACCGCCGCGCCCTGGCCGATCGGCAGGTTGCCCATCGAGGAGCCCGAGTATTCGCTCAGCTTCGGCACGATGCCGCTTTCCTCGCCCGGGAACTGGATCCCGGTCTTGGCGCCGAAGCCGAAGCGTTCGATCCACTTGCTGAATTTTTCAGCGCCGAGCTGGAGGCCGATGGTCACCGCGCCGACGTTGGAGGAGCGGGCCAGGATCTGGGCCACGGTCATGTTTTCGGTGCCGCGTTCCTCGGCGTCTTCGATCGTCCGGTCGGCGACCTGCAGGGTCGGCGGCAGGGTGAATTCGGTCGTCGGGGTCACGAGTTTTTCTTCCAGCGCGGCGGAGACGGTGAACGCCTTGAAGGTCGAGCCCGGTTCGTAGTTGAACCCGGTCGCCCGGTTCATCAGGTCTTCTTCGCTGGCCCCGGAGAGGTCGGCGGGGTTGACCGGCGGCCAGTTGGCCATCGCCAGAATCTGCGAGGTGCGCGGGTCGACGACGATCGCCGTCGCGCCCTTCGGCGAGTACGTTTCGCCGACTTCGTTCAGCACCTGTTCGGTTTTCTGTTGGATCACCGGGTCGAGCGTCAGCTGCACGTCTTCGCCGTCTTCGGCTTCCTTCACCGTTTCGAGCTTGATCGGTTCGCCGAGCGCGTCGGTGACGATCCTTTTTTCGCCGTCGCTGCCGGCGAGGACAGATTCCTCCCCCTGCTCCAGCCCGATCAGGCCCTGGTTCTCGGAGCCGACGGCGCCGATCACCTGGCCCGCCATCTCCCCCTGCGGGTAGGTGCGACGGCTGTCGGGCAGCTGGCCGATCCCTTCCAGGTTGAGCGCTTCGACCTTGGCGGCGGTCTCGAGGTTGACTTTGTGGGCGAGGTAGGAGAAGCCCGATTCTTCGGTCAGCGCCGCCAGCACTTCGCCTTTCTTCTCTTCCAGGATCGGCGCCAGCCTGGCCGCCGCCTGCGGCGGGTTCTTCACCTGGTAGGGCGTGGCGTAGATCGTCGCCGCGTCTTCGGAGGCGGCGAGCTTGTTGCCGCTGCGGTCGAGCAGGCTGCCGCGCAGGCCGGGAACCATCACCGTCTCGGTCTGCTGGGAGACCGCCTGGGAGGAGAGCGCCGCCCCCTCCACCCCCTGCAGCCAGAAGGCCCGGCAGACGATGATCAGGAAGCAGAGCAGGAAGCCGGCGAAGAGGAGGCCGATCCGGCGGTCGGTCAAGCGCATCCGCGCCGGTCCCTAGCCCGCGCCCGCGAGACGCTGGGCGGCGATGCCGACGTCCTTGGGGCTGTACTCGAGCACGGTCGGCGCGACTTCGGTCGACGTCGTCAGCCCGAGTGCCGCGCCCTCGGCGTGGATCCGCCCGGTGCTGTATCGGGAGTCGACCCGGCCGCTGAGCACCGAGTTTTCCTTTTCGAGGGCGCTGATCTGCTCGTAGATCTTGCCCGAGGAGGCGGAGAAGCTGAGGGTGGCGACGTTGAGGCCGACGATCCCGACCAGCAACACGCCGAGCACGCCGATCCAGGCGCGGCCACGGGTCATCCGCACGATCAGGCCGGAGTCGGGCAGCTGGCGGACGGCGCCGGCGGTGCGGCCGACGACCAGCGCCAGGCGGGGCTGGGCGGTGGCGGGCCTGGTCCTGGGC
>JACDGU010000047.1 GCA_013821475.1 Solirubrobacterales bacterium | reverse complement strand
CAACAGCACCGCGACGACGGCCTCGCGGCCCTGGTCGTAGATCACTTCGGCCTCGGTGCGCTCCACGTCTGGGGATTCGCCAGGCGGGGGTTATGTCCCCCTGCCCGACTGAACGCTTACCGAAAACCCCGCGTTAGCGGGGCTTTCGTGAAATAGCGGGGGCAGGATTCGAACCTGCGACCTTCGGGTTATGAGCCCGATTCCGTCGATCGGCTGGGCTACGTGGGGCACGGTTTCAAGCGGTTTTCGCGGTTTGACGATCGGTTGCGATCGGTGGGGGTCCGTGTCGCCTGTTGCCCCATGTGTTGCCCCAGGACTGGGCTCGGGCCAGCCGCAATGGCGGCTCGAGGAGATACGGCGCTGGATCACTGAACCAGATTCAGTAGGCATAGGCCCAGCCCATCCGCCGACACCAGCAGCTTGAGCCGAACTGACGGAATGACGGTCGATCGGATCAGGCCGCGCGGCGCTGCTCGTCCTCCGCGCGAGCGCGGAGTCGATTACCCGGGAAAGAGGCTCTATCTGCGCCGAAATGACTAGCTGCATCGACCATGCCCGACGCCAGAAGCTTGGCGTCGCCAAGCGGGATTCCATCCGCCGGCCGCACGGGTCGGGCTCCGAGAGAGCGCATGACCTGGGCGGCAACCGCCTGACCGAGGTAAGGGGGCAAGGCATTCCCGACCTGCCGAAATCCGTGCCACTTCGTCGGGTGGAAGCGGAACCAATCCGGGAACGAGTGGAGTCGCGCCGCCTCGCGTACGGTGATAACTCGCGGGAGGCTCGGGTGTATTGGGCGAGGCGCGGTATAGGAGCCGCGGTCGTATCCAGAGCCCGCCGCAACGTAGGGCATGGACCCTTATCGTCGAGCCGGTAAAGACGGCTTTTTGGCTCGTAGTCGCCGGGAACCGTTCGGTCCATGCGCTGCCGCGGCTTAAGGCGGTGCCCGGTCCGCATGGAGGAGGTTAGTTCGGCGTGATCCCAGACCCGCGGGTAGGAGAAGTCCCCGAGGGCGGTGGCAAGGCGCGAAGAACCATGGCGAAGCCACTCGCAGCTTCATCGGCGCGCCCAACTTGGCCTTCGTCGAGGTGGAGCACGTCGGTCTTCCAGAGCACGTCGTGATCGTCCGCGTTGGGAAGATCGCCGATCGCATCGGCGACGGAAGGTCCGGCCGGCAATGTCTCGTCTGCATCCGCATGGCCGACATAGCCCTTCCGCGGTATGTCTCCTGCCCTTTTTGGCAGGGGTCGAACTTGGGCCGGAGGAGTGGCAGGAATGCCTTCGCCGGGGCGAGCGCCGCAAAGGAACAACCTCCGCCTGTCCTGGGGGGCGCCATAGAAGGCGGCGTTTTGTAGGCGCCGCCTGAAAACTGGACCACCTGCGCCGGTCGAAAACTGGGGTCTTGCTGAAAGAGCGGGGATGAGGCCCGGATAAGACATCCGCTGCCCTCCCGAGGCTCTGCGTGATTCGAAGAACGCGGAGCAAGGAGGAACAGCGGATGCACGATCAACGGATTCGCACCCGCGGTCGCTCCTTGACCTCGATCGAGCCTCGCCCACAATGGGGGCAGGTACTGGCGCGCGCGAGCAGCTCGACCTCGAGGTCGAGCTGCTCGCCCCTCTCGATGACGCGCCTTACCCCGAAGCCCTCCAGGCCGACCAGGCGGCTAATTTCGGGTGGAGCCGCTGTCTTTCTTCTTGTGCCCGTGAGCTTTCCCGCACTGGTTTGCCACCTTCGGCTTGAAGGCCTCGACCTTGCCGTTCTGGCCGGTGAAGCGGACGATCGCGCGGCGGCTCTTGCCGGTCTTCGAGCAAAGGTTTTCGCTGTTGACCAGAAGCCCCTTCTTGCCGCCCTTCAGTTCGAGGATGAACTTGGAGACCGGCGCGTCGGGGACGAGTTCAAAGGTGTTGCGAATGCCGGCGTTGGGGCCGCTGTCGACTTTGCCGGCGAGGGTGACGTCGATCTGGCCGTTCAGCGCCGCGACTAGGTCGGGCAGCTTGTGGGAGGAGGAGCGCAGGTAAACCGGGCCTTCGAGGGGCTTGTCCAGCAACGGGGTGAAGGCCCGGGCATGGCCGTAGATCGAGCCCTTGGGGCACTGTTCGCCGTGGCCGGCGCCGGCATTGAACTGAACCCGGGTGCAGATCGTCTTGATATGGCCCTGTTCGAGGAACAGCGAGTGCGGCAGGTTGACCTGGGCACGGGCGATGTTGGCTTCGCCGGGCTTGGCGGTGAGGACGGCGCGGAAGCGCGGTTTGGCGTTGCGGTTGGTCTTGCCGAATACCTTCAGCGCCAGCTTCGGAGCGAAGCGCAGACCGCCGCAGCCGCCGACCTGGAAGGGGTTGGTGAGGGGGGCCGCCGTCCCCAGCACCGAAGTAGCGTTGCCCGTGACCGACATCCGTTCGCAGGAGGTCGGGTTGAGGGTGAAGCTCGGCCGATCCATCTTCAGGGCGATCGAGCGGATGTCGAGCGGGATGCCCTGCAGAATCGTCGGGAAGGGATCGCTCTGGGCGGTGATCTGGGTGGTTTCGGAGTTGACGTAGAGAGCGGTGCGAACCACAACCGATCCGAGGTCGAAGGGCCCGGCGACCGCGGGCGTGACGATCACGAGGCTGAGCGGGGCGCCTTTGTAGGGGCCGGCGAGGTAGGCCTTTCCGCTGACAAAGTAGGGAGTGGGACCGACGCCGGCGCCGACTCGCACGCTGCCGACTTCGCTGGCCGCCGGGCAGGAAGGGCTGGATTGCTCGAGCGAGCCTTCGCCGGGCTTGCTGCGGGCCGCAGCCTGGGCGATCGCGGCCTCGGGGCAGTAGGGGATGCCGGCGAGCTTGCCGATCAGCCCCTTTGGCAGCGCCGCGTCGATCGAGCTCAGCTGCTGGGAGCCGTCCTCGCGGCTCAAGTTGAGGACGAAGGGGCTGTAGGTGCCGGCGAGAGGGCTGACGGTGCCGGCCGAGAAAGACGGCGCGAAGGGTTGGGGGCTGGGGCAGCCCGATACCTGGAATTCGGAGCTCGGCGTTGCCGCGGCGTTGCCCGACCAGGGGTCGATCTGGGTTTCGGTCCTGTAGGCGCCGCAGGTGGAGGTCGCCAACGGAGCGCCGGCGCCGCCGAAGAAGCTCAGTTCGAATTCTTCGAAGGGCAGCTGCGGGGTGGCGTCGAAGTCGGCGACGAGCTGACCCGAGGCGGTCGGATCGACCCGGCCGGCCAGCTTGACCCTGATCCCGGAATTGGGGGCTTCGGCGACGACGTAGAGGGCGAGCAGGGAGTTGAAGGGGTTGGCGCTCTGGGCGGCCTGGTAGACCGAGCCGACCACGGGTTCTTCGAGCAGCGGCGTGGTGATCTTGACGCTGCCGAGCTTGGAGGCTTCGGGGCAGGAGGTGACCGCTTCGTCGAAGACGGCTTCGCCGGTCGATGGGTCGACGCGCTGGAAGCCGATCTGCGCCTCCGAGCAGGCCTGCAGCCCGTTGGCCGCCGCCGGGTTGATCTTCAGTCCGGGCGGCAGGGTCACCTTGGTGTTGCGCACGTCGGACTCGGAAATGCCTTCTGGCGCTTCGCCGGGGTCCTGCGGGACCCTGAGATGCACGGTCAGCCCGCTCGGTGCTTCGGGGGCGTGGGTGTCGGGTTCAACATCGATCGAGGGGTCGAAGGGCTCGCGGTTGCAACCGTCGAGGGCGGTGCCGGTGAAGGCGCCAGTGGAGACATCGCTGCCGAGCGGCGCGTTCCACGGTTCGAGTTCGAGCCCGAAGCCGAGCGGCGAGCCGCACGAGGTCGGTAGCCGCAGGAACGGCTTCGCCCGTGCCGCTTCGTGAGATGCCGAACAGCCGCCGGGGTGACTGACGTAGACGCAGCCCCAACCCCGCGACTGGTCATGGCGCGGATCGTCCGGGGTTCCCCAAAGAGTGACCGTACTGGCAAGGAGCTGCGCGGCCTGGGAGGTGTCCTTGACGCTGACGGTGACCCCGTAGGCTTCGCTGCCGCGCACGGCGGCGTCGAGTACGACCGGGACTTCGGTGACCTCGAAGCCGAAGCGGGCGGGCTCACCGCGGGCCGGCGTGAGGTTGAAGACGGGAACTGCCAGCTGGGCCAAGCGGAAGTTCTGCGGTTCGATGATGCTGACCGAGGCGACGCCGATGACGGTGTCATCCGGGCAGGTGTTGGCTTCCGTCGTCTGGACGTTGTAGAAGTCGTCGTCGCTGCACTGTGGCACCGCGGTGGGGTCGCCGACCAGGCCGGCGGGGAGCTTGAAGCGGAGATTGCGCGGCAGCGCTGGCTGTTCCGCGATCAACGTGTCACCGTTGCCAACGAAGGGACCCTGGTTGAACTGGAGCGCGGTGGTGAGCTGGAAGGGGTGGGAGCCGGCCTGGGTGGCCGGGGCGCCGCCCTCGGCTTCGGGGCGAACGGAGAGGTTTTCGACGCCGAACGGAGTTGGGGCTTCGCTCAAGGTCACCGACTGGCGGACGCTGAGGGGCGCGGCGTTGGCGCCGGAGACGCTGATCTCGCCCGGTCCGCCGGCGCTCCCGGTGACGCTGGCGTAGATTTCGACGTTGATCGCTTCGTAGGGCGCCAGGGTGCCGGCGAAGGTGCAGACAACCGAGCCGGTGGTTTCCACCGCGCAGGCCACGGGAACGGGTTCCGGATGTACAGCCTTGCCGTTGCCGCTGAACGCTTCGACGCCGTAGGCGGAGACCCCGGCGGGGAGGGTGTCGGTGAGCGTGACCGGCGTCGACGTGGCGTCGACGGGAGCGTCGCCGAGGTTGATGGCGGTGAAGGCGAGGCGTCCGCTGCCGCCTTCGGTGAGCACCTTGGCGCTTGACCCGGCGCCTTCGACCGAGATCGGCGCTACATAGCGACCAACACCCCCCCCGACGGCGGTAATGAGGAAGCGACCGCTGGCGGCGGGGGCTTCGGTGACTTCGACGTTGCCGGCGCCGTAGGGGGCTTCGAGCGAGGTCTGAAGCTGGGCGGCGGTTTCGTCATTGGGGAAGCCCGCAAACGCGCAGAAGGGGCTGCCGATGCAGGCGACGGTTTCGCCTTCGACGCTGACGAAGGTCGGGTTGGGGGCGCCCGCCTTCTGGATTTCCTGCACCTCGCTCTTGGGAGCGCCGAGGTTGGTCGGCCGGCTGGTGGTGGTCACCTGCCACCAGGACGAGGCGGCCGAGGCCGAGGTCGGCGGCAGGACAACGAATACCGCGAGGGCGGTGGTGAGGAAGGCGAGACGCTTGAGCAGCTTCGGCGTACTCTTGCGCGACGTGGAGGCGGGGCGATGGTTGTGGCGGCGGGCGATCATTTTTCACCCCCACGCCGGTGACCGGCGCCTAGTCGGTGGGGCTTCGACCTCGCATGCGTTTTCTTGTGCTTTCGGTTGTGGTGCTTGTGATGTCGCTTCTTGTGGTGCCTGGGCTTGACGTTGCCGGGGCCGGAGAAGACCGAGCTGCCGGGAACGGTCGCAGCGGCGCCGGGCGCCGAGGAACGGCAAGAGCCCGCCGAGGAGCAGGGAGCGAGTGGAGGAGGCACCGGTGCGGGGCACTGCCAGCCGGCGCCGCAGACGTGGGCGTCGTAGACGTCATAGCGAGCATCGACGTCTTCGGCGCTCAGCCGAGCGGTGGTGAGCAGGAAGACGTCGTCGCCGCTGGTGCTGGCTTCGAGGAAGCCCGATTCCCCGGGGTCGGTGCCGGAGGTCAGGAGCGCCACGCAGCCGCCTGGTATCGCGGCAATGGACGCGCTTTCTGAACTGCCCGAACAGCCGCCAGTTGAGGTCGGCTCGTACTCATAGGTATCCCAGGCGCGGTTGGTGTCGGCCGGAACCGCCGGGGAGATCGCATCGAAGAAGACGCGGCCGTCGTCGAGGACGAAGCGGGGCTGAGAGATCGCGTAACTAGGGTCCTTTAGGTGCGGATTCGGCAGCTTGGCCGCGAGCCAATGGCCCTGCCAGAGGCCCGCCGGGTCGACCACGCGCAATTCCGGCCGACCTTCCCCGGCTTCCCCGACTTCGTTCTGGTCCAACTGCCCGGCAGGGCGAGCCCCGTAAGGGTCGCAGGAAGCGCAGGCAAGGCGGTCGGCGGCGCGGTCGTAGACGAAGACCTCCTGGTCGGGTTCGCCGCTGGCGGCGTCGGTGTTGTCGTAGCCCGTGAGGCGGCGCTCCGACATGAAGGCGAAGTAGCGGCCGTTGGGGGAGCTGGCGGCGCTCAGCGCAACGGCCTCCGTTGGCCGGCTGGTGGGCGTTTCAAGGCTGACCACAACCCCCCAGTCGCCCGCGTCTTCGTTAGAAAGGACGCTGATGAAGCGGGTTTCCCATTCACCGCTGCCGGCGCTGTAGTGGAGGGCGTAGAGGTTGCAGGTCGCGGCAGGCTGGGTGCTGTCGGTGCAGTCTCCCGGCGAGGCGCTTTCGCCTCGCGAGCTCGGCGTCCCGGTGAGAACGCCGTTAGCGACGAGGTAGAGGTCGGTGGCGTCGGTGCTAATGCCCGAGACCAACCCCTGCACAGACGTTGCTTCGGCGCCGTTCGGGGTCAGATCGGTGAGCCGGCAGCCGAGCCCCCCTTCGCCCTGCGTCACTTCGCACTCGTAGAGATCAGCGCCGGTGGCGCTGGCGTTGGCGGTGAGGCGCTGGGTGTCGGTGAAGAAGGCTCTGGCGCCGTCGGCGCTGGAGCCCTGGAAGAGCGGTGCGACGGCGCCGGTGCCGGAAGCGCCGGCCTGGACGGCATCGAGGCGCGTCGTTTCCTCGCTCGTGGTGTCGCGCAGGTAGAGGCCGCCGCTGGGCGCGGTCCAGAAGACGCGCGAGCCGTCGGAGGAGAGGGCGCCGCGGACGTTCGCGCCTTCAGGTGCACCGGCAGATTCAGCGCCGAGGACGGCCGATACTCCTTCGCCCCCTTCGGCCACCGGCAAGATGCTGAGGAGCTGGAGTCTGCCGGCGGCCCACTCGTAAAGCGCCTCCGGAGGAGCCCCCGCGGCGAGCGGAACGCTCGATCGGAGAACCGCGTGGCTGAGGTCAGGCGTTCCGCCTACAAAACGTGCGGCGCTGAACAAAGAATTGGGGTTGCCGCCGAATTCGGTGCCCGGTGGCACGTTGGCGAAGCCTTCCTTGCCGGTCACCAGCGGCCGATAGGTCGGCGGGGTGGCGAGGTCGTCGCGCAGGTAGGGGGTCCGTTCGGAGGCTTCGGCGGAGAGGAGATCGGTCTCGCGGGGTTCGACCAGAGCGCGCGAGAGGTCCTCGCTGAAAGAGCGGTACTCGTTGCCGCTTCCGGCGCGAAGCCCCGTTGCCGCTCGGTAGGGAGTGGTGATGTCTTCGGAGCGCCAACCAGCGACGCCGTGGCTAGCGAGGGCTTGCGAGAGTTCGATCGCGCGGTTTCCTTCCGCCGTTTCCTCGAGCGGGGCGAGGGTGAGGTAGGTGAGCGCGCCACCGTCGGCTGCGGCCTGGGTCAAGCCGGTGCCACCGTCGCTGCTCGCCGACTTGATCAGTGCCGCGCCCTTGTCGATCGGCGAAACCAGTTCCCAGGCGCGGCCGTCAGGGAGCTGGAAGCCGGCGCCGGTGAGCTGGGTGGTGAAGGTGAGATCGGCGCCGTAGACGGTGTAGGGGATCCCTTCGCGTTCATCGTGGGCGACGAAGCGGTAGTGGTAGGTGGTGGCGGCGGCGAGGCCCTGAACGTGGGCCTGGACGGCGATGTCGCCGCTGGTCGCGGGCAGGTTTCCGATGGGAGTGCTGGCGCCGTAGGCGGCGGTCGGGCCGTATTCGACCGACCAGGTTGCGGCTACGCCGAGCGGGTTGAGCTGGCCGTTGAAGGTGGCGCTGGTGGCGGTGACTTCGGTCACCGACTCGGCGTCGATCTGGACGGCGGGCGGGGTGGTGAAAGTCTGATCTTCGCCGCGCACGGTACATTCCGCGGCCGGTTCGGCCTGGTTGCAGTGGTTGGTGGCGACGAGGCGGAAGTGGTAGGTGGTGGCCGGAGTCAGCTGAGCAATGGGGGCTTCGATGGATGCTTCGGCAAAGCCGCCGGCGAGCGTGCCCGACGGCGTCGATTCACCGTAGCTTTCGCTGGTGCCGTATTCGAAGTGGTAGGTGGTTTCATGCCCCTCGGGGTTGAGCGTCGCCGCGAGAGTCGCGGTGGTCGGCGTCAAGCCGGTAGCGCGCTCGCCTGAGATCAACGGCCCGGGTTCCGGCAAAGGAAAGCGCTGGGCTGCGTAGCCGCCGCCACCGGCACTGGTCGAGTAGAGCGCTTCGGCGCCGTCGCCGATCGCGATGCCGTATGGGCCTTGGGCGCCGAAGACTTGGCCGCTGCCGAACTGGGAAACCTGTTCGCCGGCGGGGTTGAACTCGCGGAAGGTGGCAGGGCTTTCGTAGCTCTGGCGGTCGGAAACGAAGACATCGCCAGAGCCATCGAGGGCGAGGGCCCTGTATTCGCTGCCGGTTTCGTCGAGGGTTTCGATTTCGGTCCCCGACGGCGCCAGCTTCTGCACGCCTTGAGTGGCGCTGCTAATTACGTAGAACTCGCCGCTGGCGTCGACCGCGAGGCTGCCTAATTCCGGCGTGAATTCAGCGCCGGGGAGCGCCACTTCGGAGAGGTAGGCGCCATCGGCAGCGAACTCCTCGATACGCCCGTTGTCGCCGACCCAGACATGCCCGCCGGCGTCGATCGCGAGCGGAGGAACGCGGTTTTCGAGTTGCCCGGGTTCGGTGCCGGGCACGCCCCCGCCGCATTCGTCGCCGGCCGCGAGGTCGGCGGCGGTGCAAACGTCGGCCCCAGAGGTCTTGTCGACTTCGCGACCGAAGATCAAGAGGAATTCGCCGTCCGGGCCGAACTTCTGGACGGCGTAGCGGCCGAAGCTGGTGACGTAGACATCGCCGCTGGATGGGTCGACCGCGACGTGGACCGGAGAAACCGCGCCGGGCGCTTCGGATCCCCGGCCTGCAGTATTGGCACGGGAGCATTCAGCACTCGGCGGCGTAGCTTCGGGGCCGCAGGTCTGGAGTTCGAGGCTGCTGCCGTCGGCGACGCTGAAGCCCCAGGCGAGGCGAAAGTTCCCTTCGGCGTCGAATTTGTCGACGCGGAAGTTGCTTTCGTCGGCAATATAGACATTGCCGGTCGACTGATCGATGGCGATGCCTTGCGGACTCTGAACCTGGCCGGCACCTTCGCCAGTCGTCGCAAAGGTGATCGGGGGGGCGGCGAGGGCCCTTGGGGTATCCATCATCGTGAGAAAGAGGACTAGAACGAGCGTCAATAAAATGAAGCACGCCTTGGCACCCTCAAATCCTCTGCTACCGCGCGCCCCCAGATAGCTCCCCATGTAGTAAGTCCCCCTGCCATTCCGCTTCGTTCGAAAGGCGGAGCCGCGTACAGTGCGGCTCCGCCCCTGTTTGTTTGACCCTGTTGATCGCTGCCGACCCTTGGTCAGCCTTCGATCTTCACTTCCCTGGTGCCTTCGAGAGTGATCGTATCCGTAGTGGTCTCGCCAGCTTTTTCGAACCCACTGCCCGAATTGGATTCCAGGTAAGCTTCTTTGGTTTCTCCTCCTTCGGTCACATATTGGGTGAATTCCTGGACCCCTTTCGTCTGTTTAAGGACGAGCGAGGTCGAATGCAGGAATACATTCGTAGTCGGGAATTGACCAAGCACGGCTCCCCTGACAACGACATTTATGAATCCGCCGCAGGTGAATTCGGCGACGACCCCACCTGCGGATCCCGGTTTCGGAGGAAAGGCTTCCGTCGCCGGATAGAGCAGGTCGAGAACCTTGGTTTTGCCGACGTTATAGACGAGTTTGCTCTTCAGCAACTTCGTTTTGATGGTGCCTGACGACTGACCGGCCGTCGTGCAGGTAAATCCAAACGCTTTACATCCGGTGAAGGTGACCGTGACTTCGTCGTCCTTCGCATTGAGGATTTTTCCGGTGTTCGTGTCGGCCGTACATTTGACCTGAGTACCGCCCACGGTTTCGAGCGTGCCTTCGCCACTCGTCGAGGTGAATCCGACTGGGAAAGTGCCCGATTTGAGCACGAATTCCGGTTTCGCTGCCGAAGCCGAGGCGACAACCACCGCGCTGAACACCAGCGCGAGGCACGTCGCCCCGAGAATCATGATCTTGGTTTTCATTTCGAGACTCCTATTGTCTTGAACGTTGCCGGCGAGGGCTGGCTGGCTGATTGCGGCTCAGACAAGCCTGGCTGCCGGTCTACCTGTATCCCGCGTGGATCGTTTGGGACCCCGGGCGAGATGGCTCGATGATCTTCGATGCCGCCGCCCGCCGTCAAGCTGGACGCTCCTGAATTTTCTAACCTGGTGCGGGCGTGCGACCAGACCCCACAGGATTTCCTTTGTTTCCGGTCGCCTCTGCGGGGCCTCAAGTTGTGGCGCAAGGCGCTGCGCTCAGGTAATCTGAGATGTGCTCCCACCGACCGCCTGGTCGGCTTGGGCGTTGGCCGGTGCCGGGGCGCCGATTGCGATGAAGTAACTCAGACGCCCCGGTGCCGGTTCTGTCCCTCTCGGGTGGCGCGCTCGTCGGTCTCGGCGACATGCTCGCTTGATTCTGCACGCCCGTCGTTGCCGAATAGTGAAAATAGCACTGCGCAAACGGATAGGGGGGGTAGGCGCGCCCGCCTCGACAGAAGTTCGACCCCGATCATGGCGCTCAGCACAGCGCCGACCGGATCGAGGCTGCGAGCCCTTCGCTTCGCGAACAGGCCGACTCGGCCGCGATTGCCCGGGCCGCCAGATCGGGACCGAGTACGGGTGCCAGGGCGAGAAAAGACAATGCCGGAGCGATAGCCGGTAGCTGCTCGGTGCGTCCGCTGGCGACCTGGTGGTGCATGACGCCCCAGATTGCGCCGATCGAGGCTTCGGCGACAAGCGGGGCCGGACGCAAAGAGCTCGGCGCGGAGGCACGAAAGCGTTCGGCGATCGCCCCGATCAGAGAGACGCGGCAACGCACCCCCACCGCGCCGGGGGCGATGATCTCGACGAAGGCGAGGCGGGCGAGCGCGGGGTCGGCCGCGCAGTGTTGACAGAGGGTCGTTACCGCGCGGTGGACGCCGCGCGGCCAGCTTGAGGTGTGGGCTCCCTGTCCCTCGGCGTCGGCGATCAGGTTCTCGGTGAGCAGCTCCAGGGTTGCCAGGAAGCAGGCTTCGATGCTGTCGAAGTGTCTGGCGAAAATCCGCGGTGAAAGGCCCGCGGCGGCGCAGATCCGGGAGCCCGAGAGATGCCAGTAGCCCTCTCGGGCTGCCAGGGAAGCCGCAGCGGAGAGCAAAAGCCCGCGCTCGATGGATCGCGGTTCCCCGTCGACGCCGGCGTCGAGCCCAATTTCATTGGCGACTGGCAACGGCGGCACGTCTCCGGCCGCACGCGAGAGTGAGGCGGCGGCCGCGCCGCGGAAGCAAAGCGCCCATCCCACGAGCTCGGCGGACAGAGTCGGCAGTTCGCGCTCGCGACCGCTGACCACCCGTGCGCGCATCACTCGCAACAGGCCGGCCGTAATTCCCTTCACCAACAGCGGGGGCACCTCCGCTTCACCGGCCGGTGTCGCGAGGCAACGGCCGAGCATCGCCTCGAACTTCGCGAGCACCCGGCTGCGGCGCTCGAGCGTCGCCAGCCCAGCCCCGTAGACCTCGACCAGCGCCAGCCGCGCCGCTGCTGGGTCGCGCGCCAGCTCCCTGGCCAAGGCGCCGAACCCCAGTTCAAGGCTTCGGCGCCCATCGGGCTCTCCCTCGCGCGCGACGAGGAATGCCCGTGCGGTGGCGCGCGTGATCTCCTCGTAAGTATCGAGCAGGCAGTCTTGTTTTCCTTTGAAGCATTGGTAGAAGGAGCGAGTGGAAACGCCGGCACGCTCGGCGAGTTCATGCACAGTCACAGCGCCGTAGCCGCGCTCGTCGACAAGCTCGATCATCGCCGCCTGTAGGCGGGCGCGCTGGTCGACTCGCACCTCCTCCGCGGAATGGCCGGGTCCTGGCTTCAACCGGCAGTAGCGTCGCCGTCCCGAGCTCGGGACGGCTGCAACTGCTGGATCGCGCGCCAGCGTCAATTAAGACCTCCTCCCGCACCGCTCGACGGCAAAGCTCCCACGCCTCCTGTGTCGAGAAATCCCTAACCCGCTCAAGATCCTAGCGCGTACCGGAAAAGAGCGCTTGCCCAAACCCCCGTTCGCTGGCACCGTCGCCCCCTCTCAAACATCACTCCGGCATCACAGATCGGTCCGCACCACCCCGCAACGCCCCGCGTGGCCTTCGCAGACGAGTGGTCTGCGTGGCTACGCGGGGCCATGCGAACTCCCTGATCCAATCGGGGCGATCGGATCAGTCTCGCTTGATCGAGCGCGACTCCGATGCCCTCCGCACCTGTTGACCCCGCCGGGTGTCCGAGGCGTCCGAGCCCGCCGGGATTGGGCCGAATAAATAACAGTAGGGCGAAGTGCCACTAGCCGACCTCGCGGGCCTGGCGGGGAATGTCGCGTTGGACCCCGCAGGTCAGATCGGGCAGCGGAACGTCAGAGCGGTCGACCATCCCAAGCAAGAGAAGCCGCCGCGCAAATGCGTCGCGGCTGGCGACCGGACGGAGGGCGTCGAGAAGCCCGGCCTCGACCGCGCGTCGCAGCGAGTCGGTCCCGTCCCAGAAGACCCTCAGATGGGGAAGCAGAACGCATTGGCGACGGTGGAACAGTTCGACCAGCGTGACCCTGAACTCGCCATCGCTGCCGAAGCCGCCGTCGGCGAGGTAGTCGCCGATCATGAACTCGCCCGCCTCCTCGACCCCGATCACGTCGGCGTAGCGCTGGCGACGTTGATCGGAGAACGAAAGCGGCTGCTCCGGCGGCTGGCGCTGCGCAGAGCGGTTCACAGCCCCAACTCCAGTTCCCCGACGCGGAACGCGGCGGGCGTCGGCACGAGCAGCGCGCCTTCACGGGATACCAAGCCGACCACGATCAGCTCCTCGGCGGCGCGTTCGGATTCCCGCGCTCGACGGGGGCGTTCGTTCTCCACATGCTTGTTCATCTCCGCGACGAAGTGGTCCATCGGGAGACCCGATCTACTTTCGATCAGGACCGCGAGCCCGGCGCCCTCGGTATTGGTTTCGTCTCGGGTCTTCGGAAGGATCGCGGCGTTGTCGTGGAAGGCGACGATCACCGATCCCATCGTGGTGCCCTCAGACCACCAAAGCTCGTTCTCCCACTCCTCGGCGCCCGAAACGGGCTCGTCCAAGCGGAGCGCGATCTGCGACGCCGAGGACTCGACGACCGTCCCGGTCGCCCCCGCCGCGATCTGGAAATGAGGGAACCGCTCCACACGGCCTCGAAGCTGGGCGCGGGTACCGATGATTGGGGCCTCGACCGGGGAATCCTCGCAGCGGCTCATGCGACCACCGCCTCTAGGCCGTCGAGGAGGTCGCCGGTCGCCGGCATCGTCGGGCGCAGGTCCGGCGGCGTCGAGAGATCGAGCGCCGGGGCCTCGTCGCCGGGCAGCAGATGGGTGTAGCGGCTGAGCGTGAACGACGCCGAGTGATGACCCATCGCCCGGCTCAACTGCAGGAGGTTGGTTCCTTCGCTCAGGTGGATCGAGGCGAAGGTGTGGCGGAAGGTGTGGAAGGACGCCCACGGCGCGTCCATCTCCTCGACCAGCGGCCTGAGACCCCAGCGCCGCAGGGTGCCCGGCTCGATCTCGTCTCCTTTCGAGTTCGTGAAGAGCAGCGCCGTCGAGTCTCGATCGGGCTGGGAGGCGAGATGTTCACGCAGGCGGTAGACGAGAGGAGCCGGCAACAGAACCTCGCGCTTGCCGTGCTTGGTTTTCGGAGGCTCGATCCGCCGCTTGACGATGGCCCGGCGGACGCAGACCTCTGGCTTTGAGCCGTCGAGTTGCAGATGGAGTCGTTGGAGACCGATCGCCTCGCTGATCCGAAGGCCGGTGCTTGCCAGCAACTCGAAAAGCAATTTGTGACGGTCGGGCGCCATCGCCAAGACGGCGGCGAGCTGATCGCGGCTGAACACCTTGATCTCCTCGTCCTCGTCCTCGATCTTCTCGCGGTGGGGCATCGTCAGCCCCAGGGACGGGTTGGTGCGGATCAGCCCCTCCCGGTGAGCCGTGGTGAGTGCCGCGCGAACCGGGATCACGATGTTGGCGATCGTCGAGTCGCTGAGTCGCTTGCCCTGGGCGCTCTCATCGGCGAGCCAATCGACGAACCGGGCGAGCCCGAACGTGGTCACGTCAACCAACTTCAACTTGCCCGAGAAGTGGCCGTGAGCGTGGACTTCGATCAGGCGCCGATATTCGTCGCGGGTGCCCTCGCGAAAGCCCCTGCGACCTTGCCCGCGGTAGCGCTCAACCCATTCGTCGAGATAGGGCACGAACTTGATCGCGGTCGGCGCCTGGAGCTCGCCACGATCCCGGTCGGTTTCGCTTTCGCGCTTGATCTTCCTCGCCTCGTCGAAGGTGCGGGCGTTCTTCTTCCGCTGCCTACCGCCGACGCGAATCACGGTCACGTAGCCGATCGTCTTCCCGTCGCCGTCCACCCGCTTGAAGACGCCGGGCGTTTTGGTTTTCCTGAGTCGACGACTGTCGACCGCTGGACGTGGCGCATGGCCCGTCTTATCCTGCGAAACGCTCATGAGATCACCTCTCGTGAGTCGGGGGCGGGCCGTTCTAGCGGTGCCGCCCCGTTTGACTTATCGCAATCGAAAGTATCAGGATCAGAGGCGTCCTCAGGCGCCTCGGAAGAGACCGCGATCCCGCTCCCCATGGGGATTGCTCGGTCCCGAGTCATCGCCGCTCCTCGGCCCGCCGCACGTAGTCGTCGAGGGTTCGGCGGCGATAGAGCGGGGTCCGTCCGTCGCGCCCGTCGGGCACAAGGAGCCCGGCGCTCGCGAGGTCGTTGATCCGCCTGCGCGAAGCGCAGATGTAGCGGCCGGCGGCCTCGGGATTCAGGTAGGCGGCCTCGTCCTCCCCCTCGGCCGGTGCTTGAAGTCGTCCGGCGACGCGCGCGGCGACGGCCTCGGCCAACGCCTCGACAAAACGCTCGTCGGCCCGCAGGACGGGCAGCCCGGCCGGGAGACCGCGATCGCCAGCGGTGGAGCCCTCCATCAGCTATCACCCAGCCAATCGGCGTCGCGGTCGGGATCGGCGAGCGTCCGGCAGATCGGGGCGAACGGTCCTCGCTCGATCAGATCGTCGAGCAGGCAGACCGAGACCTCGACCTCCGGACTGTCGAGGAGGTCGGGGTCTTGCCCGCAGAGCGCGAGCAGCGTCCGTCGCCGGTCCTCGAGCCGATCGGGGCGACGCCCGTCGAGGACTACGAGCACGGTCGGGAAGACCGGGTACAGCCGCTCCCAAAGGGGGACCGCCTCGGCCTGGGGTTCCTCGGCCGCCACCCGGCGACGGTAGAAGCGCGCGTAGCGACCGAGCCGGCGGGCGAGGTCGGCGACCGAGCGGTTGGCGCGGTCGAGCTCGACGAAGCGGTAGGCGATGCTGGTCGAACCGTCCTGCTCTGCGAACTGGTAGGTCAGCACCGCGTCGGAGATCAGCTGCTCGGGCATTCGCCGGCCCGGCGGCGGTCCCAGCGAGTGAGCGACCTCATGGAACCAATCGAAGGGTCCGCACTCATCGCCGCGCTCGCGCGCTGCCCGAACGAAGGCGAGACCGATCTCGTTGACGCCGATCGTGTGTTCGCGAAGCGGACCGGCGGCCTGCTCGGGCGCGATCACCTTGCGCCGGGTCTCCGCCCGACTCGGTATCCCATCGAGCGTGTCGGCGCCGCGCTCGGTCAGGTGCCAGAGGAGCTGACTCCCCGGCCCGGCGGTGCCGGTCGCGAGACCGGCCGCGCGCAGCAGCGCCAGCTTTTGGTGAGTCCAGCGGCGCGAGGCGCCCGGCGTGTGGAGCTCGCCAATCTGGCGTCCCAGGAGCAGCCGGTGTTGCCCCACGCTTTCGAGGATCGTCGAGCCGATCCCCGTCACCTCGCGCGCCGCTTTTCCCGGCGCGCTCATCCTCTGCGCCCGGTGTCGATGCTCTGGCGTCCGCCGGACCTCGCGCGCGAGCCCGGCGACGACGGCGCCCGCCGTCGGCCGCGCAGATATTCGACGATCTCGATCGGGTGGCGGTCGAGCGCCGCCAGGGTCTCGGCGACCGGGACGCGGCCGGTGTTGCGGTCGATCGCCGCGTCGAGGAGCGCCACGTCCTCGGGATGGGAGTCGTCGGGGAAGAGCTCCTCGATCGGGACGCCCTGGAGTCGGAAGGGTCGGCTGATCTCGCCGCCGAGGGTGACCGAGGCGAGGCTGTGGAAGCGAGGAAGGACGGTGATCGCCTCGGCGCCCAGCCCGTCGCCGAGCTCGCGAGCGATGAACGCCGCGCCTTTGGAGTTCAGCGCGGTGCTGATCAGATGCGAGCGGTTCGTCGTCACCGCGTCGCGGGTGGCGGCGCTCAGCCGCTCGGGGTTCTGGTTCATCAGCAGCGCCCGCACCCCGTACTTGGCGATCTGCTCCAGCAGCGCCGCCAGGGTGCCCGAAGTCGCGCCGTCGTAAATCTGAACCTCGTCGAGCCAGAGCGAGAAGTCGCGGCGATCGGCTGGCGCCAGGTCGGCCCGCGACTTACCGGCATGGAGGGCGTCGAAGACGACGAAGTTCGCGGTCAGACGATCACGCCCTGACCCGGAGCCTGGGCAGACGAGGACGATCAGGCCCCGGTCCATCGCGGCGCGCACGTCATAGCTCGCCAGCGGGTTGCCGAACAGGGCGGCGGTGGCGGGCGAGGCCCGTAGGCGGTCGACCAGGTTGGTGACCGGAGTGATCGCCTCCGGCGAGAGGCGGGGGAAGCGCTCGGTGAAGAACTCGCGGACAGGTCCCGAGACGTGCGGCAGCACCGCCGCCCGCCAGTCCTCGTTGCTCAACAGAACCGGGATCTCGAAGATCGTCGGCGCCAGGTGCGCGGGCAGCAGGTGGGCGAGGTCGATCAGTGCTTGGGCGGCCTGGGTGGTGAGGTTCAGGGCGCGGGCGTTGATCTCATCCCAGCGCAGCGCCGAGGCGAAGGCGTCGACCACGGCGTCGACCTGCCCGGCGGCGCGGCGCGGCGAGCGGCCGTGGACCGCAAAGAGGTTCCAGGCGGGCTGGCGCTCGGGGTCGGCGAGGTTTACTTCGACCACGCGGTCGCGCAGTTCCTCGTCGGTCAGGTAGCTCTTGAGCCGGGCGATCGCGTCCTGGTGAGGGTCGAGGAAGAGGCAGCCGTGGCCCGATCGCGCCGTGTGGAGGAACTGGCCGAGCGCGGTCTCGGTCTTGCCGAAGCGCGAGCGGCCCGCCATGTAGGAGAAGAAGGTGTCGCTCAGGGGAACCCCGACGGTCCGCTCGCCCGCCTCACCGATGACCTTGCCGAGCGGAAGGAGCGAGGGCTGGCCGGCGAAGGTCGGCAGTCCTCGCGGGGGCGGCCCGACGGCGGCCCCGGTGCGAAGGACGTTGGGCTCGGCGCATCGTTTAGTGGGCGGCTTCATGAGCCCGGCGATCTCGCTCGCCGTCACCACCCTTCGGCGGGCAGGGCGGAACAGGCCAGTCGCCAGGCGACGGTCGAAGCGGCGCCGACGCCAGGGCACCTCAGAGCCGAGGAAGGCGATACCCGGGATCCGCAGGCCCGAGACCCGCAGATGGTTCTCGCCGTCGAAGGCGTCGAAGGCGGTCAGGATCGCCGAGAGCTGCGCCTTCGCCCGGCCGGGGATCGGGGAGGCGACCCGGACGAGGATCTGCATCTCGAACAGCGGTTCGGCGCTGCCCAGCTTCCGCGACAGCGACCGCCTCCCGACTTGGCGCTCGACGAGCTCGGCCGGAGGGGCGCCGCCGCCGCGAGCGCCCTCGGCTCCGATCAGGAGCTCGGCGAGGGCGCCACTCGCGGCGGGGACCGCGGGTCGCTCCTCGCGGG
>JACDGU010000046.1 GCA_013821475.1 Solirubrobacterales bacterium | reverse complement strand
CTTCCTTGCCTTGGCTGCGGCGATCTCGCTGAACCACGAACTCGGACGCAACAGCCGGGCGTTGGTCGACTACGTGGCCTGAATCGTGGAACTACTCATCTAGGAACTCCCCCAGCACCAGGTTGAAGCGCAGCGGTCGCTCGAGCTGTGGCAGGTGGCCGGTGCGCTCGAAGATCTCCAGGCGCGAGTGGGGGAGGCGGCGGTGATAGCTGATCGCCGCCGCGCGGATGTCGCGCCGAATCAGCGCCGCCAGCGCCGGGCCGAAGGCCGGGCAGCGGGCGCCGCCGCGCACCTGCTCGAGCATCAGGGCCGCGCCGAGCCGTCGCCCGCTCTTCGGGATTCCAGGTGTTGAGGATCCCTGCTGCGGAGACGAGGACCAGGCGCTCGAAGCGACCGGGCGCCGCCGCCATCACCGCCTCGACCGCGATGAAGCCGCCCATCGAGTTGCCGACCAGCGCCACCTTCTCCAACCCGAGCCGCTCGCAGAAGTCGTCAATCAGCCTGCCGTAGGCGGGCATCTCGATCTCCCACGACGGCATCGGGCTGGAGCCGAAGCCGGGCAGGTCGAGTGCGATCGCCCGCCGGCCGGCGCCGATGTGGGGGAGGTTCTCGAGCCAGTTCTGCCAGCAGCCGGAGAGGCCGTGGACGAAGAGAATCGGCTCGCCCTCGCCGATCTCGACGTAGTTGACGCTCGCCCCGGGCAGCTCGACGCTGTGGCGGTGGCGGCGCCAGTCGATCCGCCTCCACTCCGGATCCGGGTTGCCGTAGTCGGACCCGGAGACGATGCGCGGATCGCGGTCGAGGGTCACAACTGCTCGGGCTCGTCCTTCGTCTTGCCCTCGGTGACGGTCCGCACCTCGGCGGCGTTGAGGAGCATCTTGGCGCCGTCGATCCGGGTCGCCTCGAAGAGCGGCACCTTCTCGGCGGTGGCGCCGTCGATCAGGTCGCGGACCGTGTCCCAACCCTCCTGGACCGCCACGTAGTGCTCGTCGCCAAAGCGAATGTAGGTCGGCATGGACCGACCCTAGCCGAATGATCCGGCCGCCCCCGGGTAGGCGATCGCCGATCGCACGACTGACGGAAAGCCAGGCCAGCGCCCAGGCGATCTTCATGGAATCCGGCGGCAGTCCGACCCGGGCGGTCGGTGTGCTCGACCCCGACACGACGGGCTCGCCTGCGAACGCGCGCGGCTCCATACCAGGGATACGCGACGATCGGCTGCAACGAACAGCACCAGTTCCTCTCCGCTTGAGCCAGTTGTAGATGGTGGCGTCGCTCATCTCGAACGTCGCTGCGAGCTGGGCGACTTTAGTGCCTGATCGAGCTAGCTCGATCAGCTGACGGCGAAGCGCTGCGGGGTACTTCCTGGGCATCTGATCCTCCTTGGAACCGAAGGACTCTAGAAAGACACATGGCTAGCCCTAGACCAAACGGCTCCTGAGCACGATCTACGCGTAGCCCATCCGTTCGAGCACCGGGATCTCGCGGATCTGGGGCGGCTGCAGGTGGTCCCAGAGGATGCCGCGGGGGCGGTCGTACTGGCGCTCGACTTCGATCACCGCGCGCGGCGTCGCGATCATGTCGCAGGGGAGGTCGTGGGCGGTGACCATCAGGTGCTGGCGCAGGATCTGGATCGGGTGGACAGTGGTCGCGACCGTGGTGTGGGCGTCGATCTTGCCGGCGTCGACCAGGATCCCGTACTCGAGGTCGTGGTAGCCGCCGCCTTTGCCGACCCTGGCGCCGCTGAGGTTGACCGCGACCGAGCCGCAGAGGACGAAGTCGATCTCCGGCAGATCGTCGAGGGCGATCACGCGGCCGTGCTTCAGAGCCCCCTTGATCGTCGCCGCCTCCTTGACCGCCGCCTTCGAGAGCTGCTTCGGGTCGAGGACCCGGAACGGATGCGGGTCGCGCAGGCGCGGCACCGCCATGATCACCGTCTTGCCCTCGTCGAGGGCAATCCGCCGGGCGTGCGTCTGCGGCGAGTCGGGGTTGGCCTTGATCACCCGGGCGCGCTTCCAGAGCCGGTGCCCGGCAAGCTTCTCGGCGGCGAGCTTGGCGCCGGCGAAGTTCGGGATCCTGCCTTCGGCGCCGGGGAAGCGCGACACGCCCTCGCGGTCCATTGCCTTCCAGACTTCCTTGCGGACTTCGTCCTTGGAGCGCACTGCCGAAACATATCCCTCTCGTCAGCCGTCGCGACCGAGCCAGATGCCAAATTGCATGCGAACCACAATCGTCGGGGCGAATGATCCAAGCGCCTAGACTTTCCGCATAAGCGTGCAAGCAACTCTGGGGAGAGCTGAGCGCACCGATGGTCAGCAGGTCCCGCATAGCAGCGATCGTCGCGGTCCTGGTCGTCGTTCTGGTCGCGGCCGGCGCCTACGCCTACGACAATTCGCAGAAGAATGAGATCGCCGCCGGCGTCACCATCGCCGGTGTCGACGTCGGTGGGCTCGACGCCGCCACGGCCGAGGCCGCGGTCCGGCGCCACCTGCTGGCGCCGCTGCGTCACTCGCTGAAGGTCAGCTTCGCCGGCGAGACCTGGACCCTGCCGGGAGCAGAGCTGAAGCTGCGCGCCGACGTCGACGGCGCGGTCGAAGCTGCGGTGGAGGCGAGCCAGGAGGGTGGCCTGCCGACCCGTCTGGTCCGCTACATCACCGGCGGCGAGCTCGAGCGCTCGGTCCCCGCCGAGCTCGGCTACTCGCAGCCGGCGATCAACCGCTTCGTCCGCCACGTCGCCGCCGAAGTCGATCGCGAACCGCGCAACGCGACCGTCGAGCCCTACTCCGACTCACTCGAGGTCGTCGCCGGCAAGAGTGGCCGCAAGCTGCGCGACGTCCTCCTCACCAGGCAGCTGAGGCGCGCCGTCCTCAACGCCGACGCCCGGCACACCGTCACCGCCGTCGTCCACGGGACCCCGCCCGAGGTGAGCACCGAGGACGTTGCCTCCAGATACCCGTCGTACCTCACCCTCGATCGTGGCGCCTTCACCCTGCGGCTCTGGAAGGACCTGAAGCTGGCCAAGACCTACACCGTCGCGGTCGGCCAGGAAGGGCTGGAAACGCCCGAAGGCCTCTACGCGATCGAGGAAAAGCAGGTCAACCCCTCCTGGCACGTTCCGGACTCGGCCTGGGCCGGCGATCTCGCCGGCCAGGTGATCCCACCCGGCCCGGCCGACCCGATCAAGGCCCGCTGGATGGCGATCTACGAAGGCGCCGGCATCCACGGCACCGAAGAGACCGAATCGCTCGGCAGCGCCGCCTCCCACGGCTGCGTGCGGATGTCGATACCGGATGTCGAAGAGCTCTACGACCAGGTCGAAGTCGGCACCCCGATCTTCATCGGTTAGCGCCGCGCGCAGGACGTGGGGGAGGGAGCGCGAATCCCCATCCGTGAACTGGGAAACGGCGATGGCCGAATACGACCGCGATCTGCGTGCGCGCGGCTCCGCCGAGCGGACCAGGCGGGCCTACGCGGTCGATCTCGCCGGTTTCGTCGAGTGGGCCTCGCCGCAAGGGCTCGATCCGGCCGGCGTCCGCCACCGCGACGTCCGCCGCTACGCCGCCGGGCTCTCCTCGGCGGCCGCGGCGCCGGCGACCGTGGCCCGCAAGCTGGCGGCGATCCGCGGCCTCTACGGCTTCCTGGTCCGCACCGAGCGCGCCGGCCATAACCCGGCCGAGCTGGTCTCCAGCCCGAAGCGCTCGGAGAAGCTGCCCAAGGTGCTGAGCACCGAGCAGATGCGCTCGCTGCTGGAGCGGATCCCGACCCGCACGCCGCTGGAGCTGCGCGACCGGGCGATGCTCGAGCTGGCCTACTCCTGCGGCCTGCGCTGCGAGGAGATCGTCAACCTCGACGCCGCCGCGATGGATTTCGACAGCGAGCAGCTGCGGGTGCTCGGCAAGGGTTCCAAGGAGCGGATCCTGCCGGTCGGCGAGCCCGCCCAGCGGGCGCTGGAGCGCTACCTCGGCCGCGGCCGGCGGGCGCTCGCGACGGATCCCCGCGAGCCGGCGCTCTTCCTCTCCAAGAGCGGCCGCCGGCTCTCCAACTCCGACGTCACCCGCCGGCTCGGCCTCTGGACCCGCGAGGCGGCGCTGGCGGCCGGGGTCTCGCCACATTCGCTTAGACATTCCTTTGCAACGCATCTCTTGGAGGGTGGGGCGGATCTCCGTACGATCCAGGAGTTGCTCGGCCACTCGTCGATCTCGACCACCCAGGTCTACACGCGTGTCGATGCCGCCCGACTGCGCGACACCTATGCGGCCAGTCACCCGCGCGCATGAGTCCAATCGGGCCAAACGGACGTAGAATCGGATAACTCCCAATGGAAACTGGCGTAAAAGAGGTGGAGCTGCGTGATCTGTGGCGCCGCTACAAGGACGATGGCGATGGCACCGCGCGCGAACGCCTGGTGGTCGCCTACTCGCCGATGGTCAAGTTCGTCGCCGGCCGGCTCGGCGCCGGTCTGCCTTCGCACGTCGAAGACGCGGACCTGATCTCCTACGGCCTGGTCGGCCTGATCGGCGCGATCGAGCGCTTCGAGCCCGAGCGTGGGATCAAATTCGAGACCTTCGCGATGACCCGCATCCGCGGCTCGATCATCGACGAACTGCGCTCGCTGGACTGGGTTCCGCGTTCGGTCCGATCCCGGGCGCGGGAGATCGAAGTCGCCCAGGCCAAGCTCGAGAACGAACTTCAGCGCGCCCCCTCCGAGGCCGAGCTGGCGACGAAACTGAACGTGTCCGAATCCGAACTGCAGAGCTCGCTGCTGGAGATCGCCAACGCCTCCGTCTACGCCCTCGACGAGCTCTGGACCGTCTCCGACTCCTCCGGTGACCAGGTCTCGCTGCTCGACACGATCGCCGACGACGGCTCGGCCGATCCGCAGGAGGCGCTCGACACCAGCGAGGTCAAGGAGCGGCTGACCGAGGCGATCGGCTCGCTACCGGAGCGCGAGCAGCTCGTCGTCGCGCTCTATTACTACGAGAACCTGACCCTGCGCGAGATCGGGGAGGTCCTCGGCGTCACCGAGTCGCGGGTCTCGCAGCTGCACACGAAGGCCGTTATGCGGGTGAAGTCCCACCTGAAGCAGGACTAGCCAGGGTGCGCTGGCGCCTCCGTCACCGGCGGCAGCAGATGGCGGCCACCGCGCCGGGTCCGCGGGTTGGCGGCGGCGACCCCGCCGCCCGCGGAGCACGGGCGGGACGTCCGGAACCCGGGATCTCGCCGCTGAGCCGCTTCGAGCGCGCCGCCGCCTGCTTCAACGCCAGCGAAGCGGGACACACCGTCGCCGGCCTGGTCCGCACGCTCGGCGATCCCTGGATCTCCGTCGGCGCCTCCGCCGGCTCCGCCGAGGAGGTCCGGATCACGGTTGCCTGGGAGCTCTCCTGGTACCAGTGGGGAGTCGACCTCGGCGACGAGCTGCGCCCCGTCTTCGAGCTCGGGAAGGGCCGCGAGATCGCCGAGATCGACGCCGCCGCCCGCCAGTGGAACGCCTCGGCGCTCGAGGGCGGGCGGATTGTCCTCGTCGCCCCGGGGGCGCGGCCCGGCGCCATCAGCCCGGCGCGGGGGGGACGCAGGCGGTGAACAAGCTGACTGTCAACGTCGACGGCGGCGCCAGGGGGAACCCGGGGCCGGCGGCGATCGGGGTCGTCGTCCGCGACGACGACGGCGCGCTGCTCGAGGAGCTCGGCGAGAAGATCGGCCGCGCCACCAACAACGTCGCCGAGTACCGGGCGCTGCTGCGCGGGATCGAGCTGGCCGCCGCGCACGGTGCCGACGAGGTCGAGCTGGTCGGCGACTCCGAGCTGGTCGTGCGCCAGATCGAAGGCCGCTACAAGGTCAAAGACGCGACCCTCCGCGAGCTCCACGCCGAGGTCAAGCGCGAGCTGACCGGCTTCGGCAGCTGGTCGATCCGCCACGTGCGCCGCGAGAGCAACGCCGACGCCGACCGCCTCGTCAACGCGGCGCTGGACGGCTCCTGAGCCGGTTACCGCGGCGGCCGCTCCCTTCGGCCTCGGCCGACCAGAGCAGGAACGCCATCGCCGCCAGCAGCACGGGAGCGACGGTCAGGCTCGGCACCACCTCGCCCTGGCCGAACCCGGAGACGACGATCGCGCCGACCATGATCGCGCCGAGGAGCAGTGCCGCCGGGCGGACGCCGACGTTCGCCAGCAGCATCAGGCCGCCGGCGATCTCGAGGGCCCCGATCAGGTAGACGAAGGCGCTTGGGTGGGGCAGTCCGTAGGTGGTGAAGTGGGAGACCTCGAAGGAGTGGGAGCTGAACTTCGGAATCCCGGCGATGAAGAAGGCGAGCCCGGAGACCCGGCGCACCGTGGTGAGAATCGCCATCGGCAAAAGGATAGGCGTCGCGTCTTGCCGGCCGGTGAACTCTGATTCACTGGGCAGATGAGCACCCAAGCGCCGGAGCCGATCCACCCCGAAGTTGACATCGGCCACGTCCACCTCAAGGTCGCCGACGTCGATCGCGCCCTCGACTTCTACGTGGGCGTCCTCGGCTTCGAGCTGATGCAGCGCTACGGCGCCGACGCGGCCTTCATCTCGGGCCGGCGGCTACCACCACCACATCGGCCTCAACTCCTGGGAGTCCAAAGGCGGGCCGCCGTCGCCGCGCGGCACCACCGGGCTGTACCACACGGCGATCCGATACCCGACGCGGCGGGCGCTCGCCGACGCGCTGAAGCGGTTGATCGATGCGGGCGTGCCGCTGAGCGGCGCCTCCGACCACGGCGTCAGTGAGGCGCTCTACCTCGACGATCCCGACGGCAACGGCGTCGAGCTCTACTGGGACCGGGCGAAAGAGGACTGGCCCCAGCCCCAGCCCGGCCAGAAGGTCGAAATGTTCGTCCATCCTTTGGATCTCGAAGACCTCCTGGCGGAATTGAAACCGAAGGAGGACCGAGATGGAGATTGAGGTGGCGATAGCAGGAGCCCACGGCAAGATCGGGATGCTGCTCGGCGGGCTGCTGGTCGAGCAGGGCCACACGGTGCTGGGGCTGATCCGCAACCCCGACCAGGAAGAGGACCTGCACGCGATCGGGGTCGAGCCGGTGCTCTGCGACCTCGAGGGTGACGACGACGTCGGCGAGGCCGTCGGCGGCGTCGACGCGGTCGTCTTCGCTGCCGGCGCCGGGCCCGGCAGCAGCGCCGAGCGCAAGCGGACGATGGATCTCGGAGGAGCGGTGAGGCTGATCGAGGCGGCCAAGGCCGAGGGGATCCGCCGCTACCTGATCGTCAGCTCGATGGGAACCGGCGACCCCCCGGCCGAGGGCGGCGACGTCTTCGGCGAGTACCTGCGGGGGAAGGCTGGAGCCGACCGGGCGCTGGAAGCGAGCGGGCTCGACTTCACGATCGTCCGCCCGGGTGGGCTGACCGGCGAGCCGCCGACCGGTTTGGTTGAGGTCGGCAGCGGACTCGACCGCGGCGAGATCCCACGCGCCGACGTCGCTGCCGTCCTCGCCGCCGCGCTGACCAGCGAAGAGGCGATCGGCAAGACCTTCGAACTGATCTCCGGCGATACGCCGATCGCCGACGCACTCGCCTCGCTCTAACAGCTGCCCGGAGAGCGATGCGTCGCAACTACACCCCAGGGCGTGTAAAAGCGACGCATCGCATCTAGGCGACGGGGCTGGCGGCCGGGGCGCCGCTCTGCACCGGGTGCCCGCCGGCGCGCCAGGCGCCGACGCCCTGGCCGACGTGGACGACGTCGGCGAAGCCCTCGCGCTGCAGGATCGAGGCAGCCAGCCCGCTGCGCTTGCCGCCACGGCAGATCGCCGCGATCGGCCGGTCGCGGGGCAGCTCGTCGAGCCGCCCGGCAAGGTCGCCGTAGGGGATATGGAGGGAGTCGGGGATGTGCTCGCCTGCGTACTCGGCGGCGTTGCGGACGTCGAGCACGAGCGGCGCCTCCGGTGCCTCGACCCGGCGGGCCAGCTCCTCGGGGTCGATCAGCTCGATTTTGCGCACCGGTCGCTCCTCCGTGCGCCAGCCGGTCATGCCGCCGACGAGGAAGCCGCGCACCCGCAGGCCGACCGCCGCCAGCAGCTCGGCGGCGGCGCGCTCGTCGCCGTCGGAGGCGGCGACGACGATGATCTCGGCCCCCTCGGGGGCGACCCGCGAGACCTTGGTCGCGAAGCCGGTGTCGTAGGAGGAGGTGCTGAGGGCGCCGGCGATGTGGGCCTCGTCGAACTCCTCGTTGGTGCGGCCGTCGATCACGCAGGCGCCGGCGGCGACGGCCTCCTCGACCTCGTGCGGCGTCAGCGCCGCCGGGGTGCCGAAGTCCTCGACCAGCGGCCCGCGGTTGAGCGCGACGATCTGGGCGAGGTTCGGCGGCTTGTCGCCGAGCGAGGCGACCGCGTTCTCGACGAAGGCAGCCTCGTCGGCGACCGCCAGGGCAGGATTGTGGCGGCGCTCGAAGCCGATCGTCGAGGAGGTCTTGAGGTCGATCCCGGAGCCGCCGCAGAGCGAGCCGCCGAGGTGGGCGGGCCAGACCTCGACCTCGTCGTCGAGGCTGAGCAGGCGCCCGTGCAAGGAGCGGAAAATCTCGGCTGCCCCCTCACGCGGCTCGACCGCGAGGTCGGGGCGGGCGACGTCGCCGATGAACAGTGAGTCGCCGCCGAGCAGCGCCCAGGGCGCCTTGTCACGGCTGGCGTCGCGCAGCAGGAAGGAGGTGTGCTCGGGCCGGTGGCCGGGGGTGTGGATCGCCTCGATCGAGAGGTCGCCGATCTCCAGCACCCAGCCGTCGCCAAAGGGCTCATGCTCGTAGCCGGCGTCGGCCAGCTTGTGGATGTGAATCGTGGCGCCGGTGGTGCGGGCGAGGCGGCCGTGGCCGGAGACGTGGTCGGCGTGGTTGTGGGTCTCGAGCACGTGTCCGATCCGCACGCCGTGCAGCCGCGCCAGGCGGCGGTAGGGGTCGATGTCCCACTGCGGGTCGACGACGACCCCAATCCCGGTTTCGCGGTCGGCGACCAGGTAGGAAGCGCAGCCGAGGTCCTCGTGGATGATCTGACGGAAGAGCATGTCTTAAGTCTGCCTATTCTTAAGTGAATCAGTAGTGAATAGATCGGTGCCGCTCGGACATGGTCGCGCATCGACCGGCCCGAGGCCAGCGAACTTGGAGGATGCACAGCCGGCTCCCGGTCGGCCGGCCGAGCAGCGACCAGATTCGAGCTGCCCCGTTTCGCGCTCCAGGAGAGACCCGACGATGTCCACCGCTGCGGCTGGACCGAGATCTTCAGCGCCGGTCCCACCGTCTCGGCGGTGGGCGGATCGCCGGCGGCCGAGATCGTCACCAGGACCCGGGCCGAGTACCTCGGCGCCGCCGGGGAGAGGCTAGCCGCCGCTCTGGCGCTGGAGCTTGTTGACCCGTTCTTCGAGTTCGACGATTTCGGCTTCGCGTTCTTCCTCGCCTACGTTCAGTTCGAAGACGCTGTGTTTCAGCTTGACGGTCTGGTCCTGCGATTCACTCATCTCGCCTTCCAGCGATGCGACGCGGCCCTTGACCTTGTCCAGCTCCTTCTGGCCGCCGGCGACGGCGACGTTGACCTGGCGCTTGATCCGCCGCTGGTCCTGCTGGGCGAGCTGGCTGCTTTCTTCCTGGAATTCGTCGGCCGCCTTGAGCGCCCCGTTGAGCCCTTCCAGTTCTTCGCGGATTTCGGCGGTGGCCTCCTTGACGACCTTCTTCTCGTCGACGCTACTGCTGTTCGCCGAGAGCGCCACCACAAGGCCGTAGATTGCCACCGCGAAGACGAGGGCGAGGAGGATCCAGAACCAGGGGCGCGTGTCGCGGATGTCGTCCATGGGCGGCAATTTAACGGCGACGTCGGGCAGCTAGAGTGCAGCCATCGTCCGCTCTCTCCCCATCGCAGCGCTCGCGACCCTGGCGCTCGCACTTCCCTCTTCCGCCCTGGCGGATCCGAACCACCAGGTCACCGTGATCGGCGAAGAAAACACAATCATCGCCACCTTCACCAAGGCGAAGTGCAAAGTCACCAAGAGCGGCAGCGGCAAGAGCATCTTCATCAAGGGCAGGTCGACCGACGGCAAGTACATCCTCGACGCCGCGATCCTCCACGAATTCAACGACTTCAAGGAATACCCGGTCCGGCAGGGCCCCGGCCAGGAGCCCGACATCCTGCTCGAAACGGCAACGGAAACGTCGCCTGCGACCGAATGGGGCAGCCAGTTCCTGCCCTCGTTCCCGGTGCCCGGAGGCGGCGCGATCAACTTCGCCAAGCCCAACGGTAAACCCGGAACCGGCCATCTGGTCGGCATCGGCTTCGGCCCGGCGATGTGGGCGCGGGACGGCGCCAGCGCCGTCGTCCTTGCCGGCGTCCTCGAATGCCAGTACAAGAAGAAGCGCGGCAAACTCTGAGCCAGGTAAACTGCGGCCCGTGCGGCTGTAGCTCAGCTGGCTAGAGCGTCTGCTTGCCATGCAGAAGGTCGTCGGTTCGAATCCGATCAGCCGCTTGATCGATAGCCCGCTCCCCGAGCGGGCTATCGAATTTCTGGGCCGATGCCGATCGCACGTGGGAAGCATGAGGCTGCGGTGATCGCGCGGGCACCCGTGTCCGGGGTCAGCTCGAAGATCGCCGATGACATGCTGCGAGCGCTGCGCGATGCCGGCATCGTCGGGCAGAGCGCGCTGTGAAGCTGGCGGGTCGTCGTCGATCCGCTGCTCCGCAAGCTCCTGCTCGAACTCGATTTGAACGGATGACGCTGCGTAGTTGGGGCACTCTTGAGAACCAGCGCCTTGCTCTTGCTGTTCGCCGTCCCGCCGGTGGGAGCGAAGGTGACCTTCACGTTCACTCTCACCTTGCCGGTCGCCAGGAGCTCTTTCTTCTGGCCCTTCGCTTTGACCAGGATATTCACGGTACCCGCCGCGGTCGGGGTCTTTTTCTGCTCGACGACGCCCTTGTCGCTGAGAATCAAGGTGCCGGGGCCGGGGATGGTGACTGGCAGCCTGGCGGTGCCCTGCTCCTTGTTCAGCTTCGGCTTGCCGAAGCTGAACAAGTTGGAGACGACCGGCGGTGGACCGGGCCGGTCAGGCGTAGTTGGCGTCATCGTGGGGCCGTCGGGTGGGTTCGGCGCGGGTTCGGCGACGATCTCGAAGAAGTCCCAGGTGGCCGCGAACGGGGGAGCGGGCCCGTTCGAGGTGCTGATGAGCCCCCCCGCCAGCGCCGAAGGGCCGCTGAGCCAGCTGCCCGGGATCGGCTCGGGGCCTCCGACCGTGATGCGCGGACCGGTGACGCCTGCGGTAGTCACCGTAAAGCTGGGTTGCGCCGTGTCCGCGGCGGGGTCGACGGTGAGGTAGAGGTCGATGGCGCTAGGTCCTGGGAGCGCCACGGCCGCCGGCGGCCGGCGGGTCGGTATTCCGTCGACCTCCTTCAGGAATTCGATGCCGCCGGCACCGCCGTTGGCGGCTACTACGAGCTTGACGTAGTTGTCCTGGTCCCCGGTGCCGATGAACATTCCCATGGACTGGTAGTCCTGCGGGGCGATGCCTGTGAACGGGGCGAGGATGCGGGTGTGCACGGTGAAGCGGTCGGCTGGTGGCATCACGCCAACCTGCAAGCCGTATTCCTGCGTGTTCTGCGATTCGAGGGCGTCGCCCTGCGAGACCTCGTCAACGGTGGCTACCCCAGCGGCGCCGCCGGCCGTCATCTTCGCGGGGTCGAACAGCGACGCGTAGTTGCTGGTGCCGTTGGTCATGAGTCCGGTGAACCCCAGGTTCGCGAGCCCGCCGGGGCTTGGGGCGTCGTTGTCCCACGTGAGGCGGATGGGCGTCGTGGTCGTCTTGCCGTTGTTAGGGTCGATGGCGAAGGGATCGGAGGTGTCGGGAAGGCCGTCGTTGTCATCGTCGGGGTCATTGAGGTCGGAGATCGAGTCGCCGTCCCGGTCCGGGGGGACGTCGGCCGCCGAGCAGGGGTTCGTGCCGTTGTCGATCTCGTCGGAGTTTGTGAAGCCGTCACCGTCTTCGTCCAGCGTCGTACTTTCCGTGCCGGCGCAGGTGCTGCCGCCCGAGCCGCCGTAATCGTTCGGCTCGAACACCGTGATATTCCCGTTGCCGATGTCGGCCACCCATATCGTCCCCGGGAACACGTCGTTGTCGCCCTGAGCGACGACGTCGAGCGGAGAGTTGCCGACGTTCTGGAACAGGGCTTCGCCTGCCACCAGCTGGGTGCCCGTGGAGTCCAGCTGCGCCCTGTAGATCTTGTTGTCGAGGCTGGCACTGAGGATGTCGCCCTTCAGCTCACCGCCGAAGTTCGACGCGGTGTACTCGGTCAGCCCGTTCGTCGACGCCGGGTAGTCGGTGATGTTGCCCCGCGCGGGTCCGGCGTCCCGCCATTCGCACTCGACGGGGTTGGCGACCGACACCGGCGACTGCGGCGGGCTGCTGAAGGTGTTCGCCATGTTGCCCCGGGTTGGGTTCGGGTGGCCGCCGTAACCGTTCGCCGTGACCAGTTGGAGCGTGTCGACATCAGTCGTTCCCGGCTCGTTGACTTGATTCGTGCAGATTCCGCCGGGGCCCTCGTTCACCGGCTTGTCGCCCCAGGCGGCGTTGGCCCCGTTGTCGATCGTGTAGTACCGCCCACTTTCGGTAATCAGCAGGTCGTAAGGATTACGGAACCCGGGTTGGAACACCTGCACCGGGCCGCCCGGCACGAGCTTCGCCTGGTTATTGCCATTGTCCCCCCCGAAGGGATCATTGGCGTCGTTGACCCCTGGCCGGTCGCTGTCGTCGAGGGTGGGCAGGTCGTAGGTGCTGTTACCGATGGCATTCAAATCGACAGACAGGATGGCGGCCGAGAGGGCGTACTCGGGGAGGTTGGCGAAGTTGTTGGACGGCGCCCCCATGTTCGTGTTGCCGCCCTGCGCCACGTAGAGGGTGTTCGTTTCGGGGTCGAGCTGCAGCCCGTTGGTGGAGTGGTTCTCCTCGGACCGCGGGAGCCCCCGCACCAGGTCGACCTTTTGCCAGGAGCTGCCGTCCCAGGTCAACCTGCTGATGATCCCGGAGTTGGTGTCCAGGCCGGTCGTCGTGCCCGACCCGCCGCCGCCGATGCGCGGGTCGCTTGATCCGACGTAGATGACCGGATTGGCCGCCGTGCCGACGACGAGTAGGCCCGTGACCTGGCGATCGGTGACGCTCGGGTTCGGCGTGCCGTCGTCGTCGTGGTTCGGGATCGACTGGATCGACGTGATCGTTTCGGTGCTGGTTACGGCATAGCTGTCCTTGCCGCTCCGCGCCACATCGTAGACCTTGATCGCGCCGTCCTGCTGAGCCACGTACAGCTTGCCATCGGGGCCGAACTGGAGGGAGGTCGGCTGGCTCGACGTCTCCCCGGCGAGCGAGCTCTTCGAGAAGGCCACGGCGCCGGCCGGCGCTAAATCGAGGACCTCGTGCGCGGTCGATGACGAATCCCCGGCTTCCACCCCGCCGCCGGCGAGATGGATTCGGGTGCCGTCCAACACGGGATAGATGCCATGCCTGGCAGTGGGTATAGGCGGACCGGCCCGCCAACTGTTGGTGACCGGGTTGTAGATGTCGACCCTGCTGTAGACGTGGTCCGCCGTGGCGCCGGGCCCGTCGAGGGTCTCGCCGCCCATGACCCAGAACTCGCCGTTGGCGAAGACGGCGGTGCCCATGCCGCCCCGCGCTTGGGGGAGGGGCTCGAGAGTGGATCCGGGATCGAGGCTCGACGCCCAGCTATCGGTGGCGGGGTCGTAGATCTGCACGGTGTCGAATCCGTTGGCAACGAAGTTGCCGTCCCCGCTGCCGGGTCCACGCCCGCCGAAGACGAACATCTTCGCACCGTCCGACTCGGCGGCGGCGTGATTGCGGCCCTGGGGCATCGGGGCGACGGACTGCCACGTGTCAGTCGCCGGGGTGTAGCGGGCCGCCTGCGTGGTGGTCGAGGACCCGATGATTCCGCCGGCGACGTACACCTGGTTGCCGATCACCGCGGACGAGCTCGAACCGGCGGCGAACGGCATCGGCGCGCCTTCGGTCCACTGGTTGGTCGCGGGGTCGTAGATCTGGACCTTGCCCTCCGAGCCGCCGCCGAGACCGCCGAAGAGGTACAGCTTGCCGTCGACGACCTCGGCGGCGTGGTGGTTCCCCGGGAACGGTCGGGTTGCCAGGCCGCTGCTGGTCCACGTTTCCGTCGCGATGTCGTAGGCGAGGGTCGCCGTACTGCCCTCGCCGACGACGTAGAGTTTGCCGGCGATGAGGCCGCCCGCCACCTCGCCGAGAGCCACCGGCATGGAAGGCGCCGAGGACCAACTCGGGGCGGCCGCCTCGGCGGTACCGGTCAAGTTCAGTGACAGGTTGCCGACCAGCGAGGCGAGCAGAGCGATGGCGAGCAGAGCCTTCGACGGGCATCGACGGCGGCAATCAGGCGTCAAGGAAAGCCGGCGCGATGCCGGGTCGGTCTCAGGCATCGGCGAATTATGCGCTATCCGGCAGGATCGGTGCGAATCGGTGTCATTTTCTGCCGCAGATCTTCGGGCGCGACGGGCCTCAGCGCCACAGCTCGCGGCGCAGCATCGAATTGCCGCGCTCGAGCTGTTCGATGGTGGCGCTGGCAACTGAGCGCACCCGGGTGTCGCGATTGATGCGGGCCTGGATCTCCCGGTGCGACTTGCTGGTGCGACGGGCGAGGTCGGTGACCAGGCGACTACGCTCGCCGCGCAGCCGCTCTCGGGTGGCGTAGGCCGACTCCCGCTCGGGTTCGAGGCTCTTCGACCCGGCGGCGGGCCTGGCGAGGGCGGTTGCCCTCTTCACCCCGGGCTCGGGGTCATCGGTCGGGAAGAGCTGGAGCGTGGTCGCCCGGAAGCGATCGGCCAGGCGCCCTGCCGCCGATCGGGTGCTTGGAGAGGTCGTACAAGGACCGGCAACAATAGGGTCGCCCGCGGTCGGATCGCCCCTTGACCGCTGCCCTCCGGGAAGCTCGCTAGGCGTAGCGCCTAGACCCGGTCGCGGCGCCGTCCCGGGGGCTGATCCTCGGGCGCGTCGGGAGGGGGGTCTGCCGGAGGCGGGAAACCCCCGTGCTTCAGCGGGGCCGCCACGTCATCCCTCATCAGGCAGCGTGGACAGAGGTCGAGCCGGGCCGCCCGCTCGGCGTGGAACCTGCTTGCGCAGCGCTCGCAATAGACCACGTTCTCTCCTTTGGCGGCCCCGAAGCGCCTTGATGGCCCTGGTGTCCGGAACGCCGACCGAGTCCCATCCTACGCCCCTGTCCGTCGGGTCGGGTAAGGGGTTTCGAGTCGCGGTATCGGTGCCTGCTCACCCGGCAGCGGGCAATTCGCGTTCCCGACCGGCAAAGCTGCCATAGTGGTCTGCGTTGGACGCTGTAACGGACGCGCAATCGTCCGAGCCGAAGACAAGGGACTGCGCAGCTGCGTGGTCCCACTCGCGTTTCAGGGGTCGTTTCAGTGGCCCGACCCCCGGCGCCGCGCCTAGCCTTCGACGGTGACCAGGGTGCCGACCGGCGTGTAGGGCCAGATCGTCGCCGCGTCTTCGAGCGTCATCTCGACGCAGCCGAGGCTCTGCGGGCTGCCATAGGAGGCGCGGTCGAAGCTGTGGAGGGCGTCGCCGCCGTTGAAGTAGCTGACCCACATGATCCCCGGGTCTTCGTAGTGGGAGCCGTCGGGGTTTTCGCCGCTCATCGTCGTTTCTTCGAGGTGCTCGAAGACGGGGAAGGTTCCGAGTTCCGTTTCGGCGCCGGGGATGCCGGTGTTGGCGGCAGCGCTGATCACGGTGTGGCCGTTGTGCCAGAGGGTCGTGGTCTCGGGCAGCGTCTCGCTGACGTAGACGTAGCTGTAGCCCTTTTCGGGGTTGCGCTTGCCGGCGATCGCGTCGCGCAGCAGCGCGTCCCAGACTTCGGCCCCCGCTTCGCCGTCGGGTTCCATTTCGTGCTGGGTCTCGAAAGTCATCAGCGCGCCTTCGGTGACGACGCTTTCTTCTCCGGGGGTCCAGGCTTCCTTGAGGCCGCTTGGGGTGTGGTGGTAGCGCCATTCGAACTTGCCCTGCGGCGGTTCGACCGCGGCCCGCAGCTCGCCCGCCGGGGTCCGCTGCACGGCGGCGCCGGTCGGTTTCCAGTCGACCGGCAGGTAGCCCGACTGGGCCAGCAGCTGCTGCAGTCGCAGGGTCGAGCCGGGCGGGATCGTCCAGTCGATCGTGCGGGTGCCGTGCAGCGAGCCGTCGGCTTCGACCACGTCGACCTTCTTCGGCAGCTTCACTTCGACGTCGGTGCTGAGGCCGGCGCCGTAGCCTGAGGGGCGGAAGAGCAGGGTGTGGCGGTCGACCTGGTGCCAGCTGCCGGAGGCGCTGGGGATCAGCTTCGGCTTGCTCTTGCCGAGCACCTTGTGGACCGACTTGGAGAAGGTCAGGCGCAGCGGCGTCGCCGGCGTCACTTCGGTTCCGGGCGCCGGACTGGCGGCAACGCTCGGGGCGTCGCCGGCGGGGAACCAGGTGACGCTCTGCGGCTTGCCGGGGCGCTCCCAGGTGCGCGGCACGCCGGCGACGATCACGGTGCCGGCCGCCTGCGTGGAGCCGAGGCTGACCGAGGTCCGCGGGTGCTGAAAGACGCGGGTGTGGAGATGGCCGGGGACGCCGTAGGAGACCGAGTGGACCGGCCTGTCGAAGGAGACGCGCGGCGGCTCGTTGGACTTGACGGTGAGCCAGCGACTGCGAACCCGGGCCTCCGGCGCGTGCAGGGTCAGGTGCTTTTCCTGTTCGCTGCCGACCAGCCAGCCGACCAGGTTCGAGCGCTTGACGACGACGTCGACCGAGACCTCCTCGCCGGGAGCGAGCTGGCGCTTGGGGATCAGACGATCGCCGCGGACGGCGATCGGGATCGCCCTGCCGTTCGGCCCGGTGGCATGCACGTGCTCGATCGTGCCGCCGAAAGTCTCGGTTTCGACCTTGGCCAGGGCGCTGGGATCGGCGCCGAGGGTGGAGCCCGACATCGCGAAGGCGGCGACCCCGAAGAGGGCGAGGAAGACGATCAGCGCGCCGGCGCCGACCAAGACCGCGCGCAGACGCCACCGGGAACCTTCCTCCGGCGTGGAGCTGTCGTCGAGGCGCGGCTCCTCGTTCACCACTCAAAGAGTAGTCAGGTGAACTGATGTCCCCGGGTTCTGGACGCATCTCTGAAACCAATCTGCCGCCGCGGGAACGAAGGGTTCTGCCGCTGAGTCGTCAGAATGGCTCCCGTGGAGGAGAGGAAGTACGACCTGGCGCTGTTCGGCGCCACCGGTTTCACCGGTGGGCTGACCGCGCATTACCTCGCCGCCAACGCCCCCGCCGGGCTGCGCTGGGCGCTCGTCGGGCGCAACCGGGCCAAGCTGGAGGCGCTCGCCGCCGAGCTTGCCGCCGCCGAGCCAACCGCCCCGGCGCCGGACCTGATCGAGGCCGATGCTGCCGATTCGTCCGCGCTGGCGGGGGTCGCCGCCGCGACCAGGGTCGTGATCACCACCGTCGGCCCCTACGCGCTGTACGGCGGGCCGCTGGTCGCCGCCTGCGCCGCCGCCGGCACCGACTATGTCGACCTCACCGGCGAGCCCGAGTTCGTCGACCGGATGTGGGTCGAGAACCACGCCGAAGCAGAGCGGACCGGGGCGCGGATCGTCCACTGCTGCGGCTTTGACTCGATCCCGCACGATCTCGGTGCCTACTTCACCGTCAAGCAGCTCCCGGAGGGCGTGGCGCTGACCGTCAATGGCTACGTCCGCTCCAATGCGAGCTTCTCCGGCGGCACCTTCGCCTCGGCGATCAACGGCTTCGCCCGCGCCCCGAAGATGATCGCCGCCGGCCGCGAGCGCCGGCGGGCTGAGCCGCGGGCGCAGGGGAGGGGCGTCCACTCCGCCTCGCCAGGCATCCGCCATGACGACGAGCTCGGCGGCTGGGTGG
>JACDGU010000045.1 GCA_013821475.1 Solirubrobacterales bacterium | reverse complement strand
GAGCTCGACGGCGCGCGCGACCGTCGCCGGGCGGTGCCCGTAGCCGACCACCTCGGCGCCGAGCCGCCGCCGCGAGGCGAGCCCGATCGAGCCTCCGATCAGGCCCACCCCGAGGACGGCGACCCTCGTGTCGCCGTCCTGGCCAGCGGTCAAATCGCGCGTGCCTCGACTGCCGCCGCGAGGCGCTCGAGGGCCGCGACCGTGTCCTCCCAGTCGAGGCAGGCGTCGGTGATCGACTGCCCATACACGAGCTCCTCGCCCGGCCGCAGGTCCTGGCGGCCCTCGACGAGGAAGGACTCGAGCATGATCCCGACGATCGCCCTGTTGCCATCGGCGACCTGATCGGCGATTTCACCGGCGGCGAAGAACTGCTTTTCGGGGTCCTTGCCGCTGTTGTCGTGCGAGGCGTCGATCACCAGCCGCTCGGGCAGCCCGGCGACGCCGAGGGTGACCAGCGCGTCCTCGACCTCGGGCACGTGGTAGTTGGGCGTGCCGTGACCGCCGCGGAGGATGATGTGGCAGTCGGGATTGCCGGTCGTGTGCAGGATCGCCGGCGCGCCGGCGTCGTCGATCCCGGCGAAGGCGTGCGAGGCCGCCGCGGCGCGGACTGCGTCGACCGCGACCTGGACGTTGCCGTCGGTTCGGTTCTTGAACCCGATCGGCATCGAGAGACCGGAGCCGAGCTGGCGGTGGGTCTGGCTCTCCGAGGTCCGCGCCCCGATCGCGCCCCAGGCGACCGTGTCGGAGATGTACTGCGGCGTGATCGGATCGAGGAACTCGCAGCCGACCGGCAGCCCCAGCTCGACCACCTGCAGCAGCAGCTTGCGGGCGATCCGCAGCCCGGCGTTGACATCGCCGGAGCCGTCCAGGTGCGGATCGTTGATCAGCCCCTTCCAGCCGGTCGTCGTCCGCGGCTTCTCGAAGTAGACCCGCATCACGACCAGCAGCTCCTTGCTCAGCCGCTTCGCCGTGGCGGCGAGCCGGCCGGCGTAGTCGAGCGCCGCCTCGGGGTCGTGGACGCTGCACGGCCCGACCACGACCAGCAGCCGCGGATCCTTGCCGTGGAGCACGTCGACGACTTCTTCGCGACCTCTGACGACCGCCTTGGCCAGCTCCGGGCCGAGCGGCAGTTCCTCGAGCAGCTTTTCCGGGGGGACGAGCTCGACCACTTTCGCGATCCGCTGATCCCGCACTCGATCTCGTTTGGCGCCCTCCTGCATCCCGATGATCATTTTGCCTTTGCCTTTCTCCATGCCGCTGTGATCGTACTTTCTGGTCGCTCGCTGCCAGTCCACGCGCAGCGGCGCACACCTGCTGGGGTCGGCGCCCGGGCCGCATGGAGTCTCGAAGCGGCGCGCTGCCGCCAGGCCGGACGCCTAGCTAAATCGCCAATAGGTGGTGCGGGCGGGGGCGACGGCAGCGCCTGAAACGCAGATGCCGTTCGCGGATGTCGCCTTGCTCATCACCTTGCTCACTTTGTAGCACGGGCCGCGCGATTAGTCGAGTAATTCCGACAGGCCGGTGAGGAAGCGGTCGTTCTCCTCGCCGCTGCCGTAGGTGACGCGGATGTGACCGGGGTCGCCGAGCGGCGTTCCGGGGCGGACCGCGACCTGGCGCTCGCCAAGCCCGGCGACGATCTCGCCCTCGTCGGCGTCGCCGAGGTCGATCCAGGAGAAGTTGGCCTGCGACTCGCTGGTCTGCAGGCCCAGCTCGGCCAGCGCCTCCTCGACCCGCAGCCGCTCGGCGACCGTGCTCTCGACCCGGAAGAGGGCGTCGTCGGAGTGCAGGATCGCCTCCGCCCCGGCCGCCTGGGCGATGGCGTTGACGCTGAACGGCTGGCGCACCGCGTCGACCGCGGCGCGGAAGGTCGAGGAGCCGATCGCGTAGCCGACCCGCAGCCCGGCGAGGCCGTAGCACTTGCTGAAGGTGCGCAGGACGACCAGGTTGGGGAAGTCGGGCAGCAGGTCGAGCGTCGTGTCCGGGTCGTCGTTGGTCTGGAACTCGATGTAGGCCTCGTCGAGGATCACCGTCACGTGTGGCGGGATCCGCTCGAGGAAGGCGGCAATCTCCGCCGCCGCGATGTGGGTCGCGGTCGGGTTGTTCGGGTTGCAGACGATCAGCAGCTGCGTCGCCGCAGTCGTCTCCGCCGCCATCGCCTCGAGGTCGTGGACGTCGCCGGCGGCCAGCGGCACGCGGATCTCGCGGGCGCCGGTCAGCGCCGGCAGGTACGGGTACATCGAGAACGAGGGCCAGGCGTAGAGGATCTCCGAGCCCGGCTCGCAGAGCGCCTCGGCGGCGGCGAGCAGGATCTCGCAGGAGCCGTTGCCGACCGCGACGCGGCCGGGCTGGGTCTCGTAGCGCTCGGTGAGCCGCCGGCGCAGCAGGGTCGCGTCGGGATCGGGGTAGCGGTGCATCGCCGGCGCCGCCCGCCGGATCGCCTCGATCACCGCCGGGTGGGGCGGGAACGGCGACTCGTTGGAGGCGAGCTGGGCGATGTCGCCGGCGTCGATCGCCTCCGGGGCCTGCCCGGTCGGCACACCGGCCTGGTAGCCCGGCATCCGGGCCAGCTTCTCGGCGAAGGTGACGGTCATCGTCGTGGGATTCTGACGGACGGCGGCCCGGTGGCGCTATTGGGCGGCCCGGAGGTCGGCGCGGAGCTTCTGCGCCTCGCCGACGTAGGCGTGCGCCGGGACGTGGTCGAGCGGCGCGTAGAAGTGCAGCATCACCCGGATCACCCGCGGCATCGAGCCGGGGACGGGGATCTCGCGGCAGCAGAGCAATGGGACCGAGTCGAGCCCGAGGTGGCGGGCGGCTACGGCCGGGAACTCGGCGTCGAGGTCCTCGGTGGTGGTGAACAGGCAGCTGACCATCGCCTCGGGCTCGAGCCGGTTGCGCTCGATCAGCTCCCGCATCAACTCGGTGGTCGCCGCCAGGATCGCCTCTGTCTCGTTGCTCTGGGCCTGGGCGGCGCCGCGCACGGCGAAGAGGCGCTGCTGGTTTCCCTCGCCGGAGTTCACGGTTCCGCATCTTTCCAGAGCCGGGCGATCTCCTTCTCGTCGAGGCGGCGGGCGCCGCCTTTGGCGAGCCGGCCGAGGGCGAGCGAGCCGAAGCGGATGCGGCGCAGCGAGACGACCCGGTTGCCGATCGCCTCGACCATCCGCCGGACCTGACGGTTGCGCCCTTCGCGCAGGACGATCTCGATTTCCTGCCTGCCGACCCGATCCACCTGCGCCGGCCCCGTCCTCCCATCCTCGAGGTCGACCCCGTCGCGCAATCTCGAGAGATCCCGGTCGGTGGGCGGTTTCCCAAGCCGCGCCAGATAGGTCTTCGCCACCCCATACCGCGGATGCGTCAACCGATTCGCCAGCGCCCCATCGTTGGTCAGCAGCAGCAGCCCAGTCGAATCGGCATCCAACCGTCCAACCGGATAAAGCCGCGCGCCGGAGTCCACGAGCTCCACCACCGCGGGCCGCTCCCCGGGCTCCTTAGCGGTCGAGACCACCCCAGCAGGCTTGTTGACGGCCCAAACCTCAGTCGCCTCCACCCCCACCGGGCTCCCATCGACCCGCACGTCATCGACCTCACTGACATCCCTGGCGGGATCGGTAACCACCTTCCCCCCCACCGTCACCCGACCGTTGGCAATGATCTTCTCGGACAACCTCCGCGAAGCAACCCCCCCATGAGCGAGGTATTTGACGAGTCTCACGACGCCGAGGTCGAGAGGGTCGGCCCCTGGCCAGCCTCCCCGCTGTTGCTGGCCAGGGGTCGACCCTCTCGACCCCTGTGCCGCGTCACTCGACCCTCTGTTCCCCGGCTTTGAGCAGCCGCTCGCGCAGCTCCCGAGCATCCTCAGGGCTGGGATCGAACCGCGACGCATCGGGCAACTGGTCCAACCCGGCCAGCCCAAAGAGACGCTCGAACAGCTCCGACGTCTTGAAGATCGCCGCCCCGAACTGCGAGCGCCCCGACTCCTCGATCAGCCCGCGCTCGGCCAGCCCCTGGACCGCCGACTCCGAGGAGACGCCGCGGATGCGGGCGACCTCGGGGCGGGTGACCGGCTGCAGGTAGGCGACGATCGCCAGCGTCTCGGCCTGGGCCTGGGTCAGCGGCGGCGTCCGCGGCTTGGCCAGCAGCCGCCGCGCCGCGCCCTCGCTGGCGGGGTCGCTGGCGAGGGCGTAGCCACCGGAGACTTCGCGCAGGACGATCCCGCGCTTGCCGGCGGCGAGATCCTCGCGCAGCAGCTCGATCGCCTCGGAGACCTGGCCCTCGGTCGCCTCGGTCGCCTGCGCCAGGTCGACGGCGCTGACCGGCTGTGCTGAGAGGAAGAGCAGCGATTCGAGCGTGCGCGTGAGGTCGCTCATGAGGTCGGCGCCACCCTGTGCACCTCGATCGGGCCGAAGGACTCCGACTGCTCCCAGGTGATCTCGCCCCTGCGGTAGAGCTCGAGCAGGCCGAAGACGGTGACCGCCTGAGTCAGCCGGTCCTCGCCGCCGAACTCCTGGTCGAAGTCAAAGCTGGTGCGGCGGCGGAGGATGTCCCGCAGGGCACGCAGGCGGCGCTCGAGCGAGACGGTCGGGCGGATGTGGCTGACGTCGACCGCGGCGGGCTCGGTCAGCAGGTCGCCGAGCGCGGCGCCGAGCGCATCGGGCTCGTAGACCGCGCTCGCCGCGTCGATCGCGACCTGGCGCAGCTCGAGCGGCAGCGGCGCCGAGCGGTAGAGGTAGCCGCGCTGGCTCTCGAAGCGGTCGGAGAGGACTGCCGAGGCGTCGCGGTAGCGGCGGTACTCGAGCATCCGCGCCAGCAGCTCCTCGATCGCCTCCTCGGGACTGAGGTCGTCGAGCTCTTCCTCGGGGCCCGGCAGCATCAGCCGCGACTTCAGCTCCAGCAGGGCCGCGATCAGGACCAGGAACTCGGTCGCGACCTCGAGCTCGAGCTCCCCCTCCTGCTCGAGGTGCTCGATGTAGGCGACGACGACCTCACCCAGCTGCAGGTCGAGCAGGCTGACCTCTTCGCGCAGGACAACCGCCATCAGCAGGTCGAACGGCCCGGCGAAGATGTCCAGATCGAGGTCCAGGTCGGCGACGGGCATCGCCAGCAGACTAGCCCCGGCGCGGGACGATGGAGGGGCGTTTCCCGGCTATTTAGGGCCGAAGCCCATGACCGCGCGGACGTCGGCTAGGGTCGGGGCGGCGAGTGCCCGGGCCTTCTCGGCACCGGCGGCGAGCGTCGCCTCGATCGCCGCCTCGTCGGGGCGCAGCTCGGCGTAGCGCTCGCGGGTCGGCGCCAGCAGCTCGACGGCGCTCTCGGCGACCGCCTCCTTGAAGTCGCCGTAGCCGGCGCCCTCGAACTCGCGCTCGACCTCGTCCTGGTCGATGCCGCGGGCGACGGCGAGGATGTCGATCAGGTTGGCGATCCCGGCCTTGTCGGGGCCGCGCACGACCTCACGCCCGGAGTCGGTCACCGCGCCGGCGAACTTCTTGCGGATCGCGGCGGGCTCGTCGAGGACGAGGACGGTGCCGCCCTCGGTGCCGCTGGTCGTCGACATCTTGCTGGTCGGATCCTGCAGGTCCATGATCCGGGCGCCGACCTCGGGGATCAGCACCTCCGGCACGACCAGGATCTCGCCGAAGCGCTCGTTGAAACGGCGGGCAATCTCGCGCATCAGCTCGACGTGCTGGCGCTGGTCGTCGCCGACCGGAACCTCGGTGGCGCGGTAGGCGAGCACGTCGGCGGCCATCAGCACCGGGTAGTAGAAGAGCGCCGAGGAGACCAGCTCGCGCTGGCGAGCGGACTTCTCCTTGAACTGGGTCATCCGGTTGAGGTCCCCATGCGAGGTGACCGCCGAGAGCAGCCAGGTCAGCTCGGTGTGCTCGCGGACGTCGGACTGGCGAAAGAGGATGCAGCGCTCGGGGTCAAGGCCGGCGGCGAGCAGGATCGCGGTCGTGTCGTGGACCCGCTCGCGCAGCTCGTCCGGGTCGTAGGCAACCGAGATCGCGTGCAGGTCGACGATGCAGAAGATCGCCGGCCGGCCGCGGTCCTGGCCCTCGACGTACTGCTGGATCGCGCCGATGAAGTTGCCGAGGTGCTTGCGGCCGGTCGGCTGGATGCCGGAGAAGATGATCGGAGCGGGCATGGAAGGCAGCCTATTCGGGGTCGGGACGGGGTGCCCCTCGCCCTCGCAACAGCGGGGAGGCTCGGTTGAGGGGCACCCCGTCCCGACTCAGGTGCTCTGCCTTTATGCCAGCTCTTCAGAGGTGGAGTCGACCTTGCGGCGTGGGTCCTGGATCCCGAAGCCCGAGGCAATCCCGCCGGCGATCATCAGCAGGCCGGCGATCAGGACGCCGAGATGGAAGGCCGAGGTCGAGGCGGAGGCCGACGCGGTTCGCACCCGGCTCGCTTCCGCCGGCGCCAGTGGGCCGGTCTTGGGGATCGCCAGCGGCTGCGCCTTGGCGTCGGAGACCGAGTGCGCGGCGGCGGGGCTGAGCGGCGCCGGACCGAGGTCGGCGTCGAGGCTAGCGCCGAAGTGGGCCGAGATCACGGCACCGAGGACGGCGATCGCCAGCAGTCCGGCGACGCGGGAGACGCCGTTGTTGACGCCGGAGGCGATGCCGACCCGGCGTTCGGCGACCGAGTCGAGCACCGTCGCGGTCAGCGGCGCCACCGTCGCCGCCAGGCCGAGGCCGAAGATCAGGATCGCCGGCAGGACTTCGGTCGGGTAGTCGGCGTCGGTTCCGACCCGCAGCATCAGCAGGAGGCCGAGGCCGCCGACGATCGGGCCGGCGGTCATCGGCAGCCGCGGCCCGGCGCCGGATGCGAGGCGGCCGAAGCGCGGCGAGAGCAGGAACAGCGTGATCGAGATCGGCGTCGTCGCCAGCCCCGCCTCCAGCGGCGAGTAGCCGGCGACCTGCTGCAGGTAGAGGCCGACGAAGAAGAGGCCGCCGATCAGCCCCGCATAGGCGGCCAGGGTGGTGAGGTTGGCGACGCTGAAGTTGCGTATCCGGAAGAGGGCGAGGTCGAGCATCGGGTGGCGCGCCCGCGACTCCCAGAGCAGGAAGAGCGCAAAGCTGGTGACGCCGGCGAGGAGCGGCACCCAGACCAGCGCGTCGCTCCAGCCGTGGGTCGGCTGCTCGATCAGGGCGAAGACCGGGCCGCCGAGGCCGGCGGCGGAGAGCAGGATCCCGAGCCAGTCGATGCCGTGGAAGGCGTCGGGGTCGCTGCTCTCCTGCACCGCCCGCAGGGTCAGCACCACGGTGACCGCGATCAGCGGCAGGTTGACCCAGAAGATCGCCCGCCAGGAGATCAGCGTGATCAGGGCGCCGCCGCCGGCCGGCCCGAGGACCGTCGCGATCCCGGTCCAGGCGGTCCAGGTGCCGACCGCCTTGCCGCGCGCCGGCCCCTCGAAGGTGGCGGCGACGATCGCCAGCGAGCCCGGCACCAGCAGCGCCCCGGCGATCCCCTGCAGGGCGCGGGCGCCGACCAGGAACTCGTCCGAGGGCGAGATCGCGCAGAGCGCCGAGGTGGCGCCGAAGGCGAGAAGGCCGGCGACGAACATCCGCCGCCGCCCGAACTGGTCGCCGAGCGAGCCGCCGACGAGCAGCAACGAGACCATCGTCAGCATGTAGGCCTCGACCACCCACTGCTGGCCGGCGAGACCGGCGTTGAGGTTGTCGGCGATCGAGGGCAGGGCGACCCGATCCAGCGCGACGCAAGATGGCTCTCGCGCCGAGGCGCCGGCAGGAGAGTCCGGGGCTGGGCTGGAAGAATCCGGGTAGGTGATCTGCTGATGGCAAGAGCAATCTGGAGCGGTTCGATCAGCTTTGGGCTCCTCAACGTGCCCGTGAAGCTGTACAGCGCGGTCGCGAGGCGCAACATCGCCCTGCGCGAGATCCGCGGCTCCGACAGCGCCCGGATCAAACACCGCCGGGTCGCCGAGGGCACCGACGAGGAGGTCCCCTACGACGAGATCGTCAAGGCCTACGAGATCACCCCCGGCAACTACGTGCCGCTGAGCAAGGACGAGATGTCTGCGCTGGCGCCGGAGAAGACCCGCGCGATCGACGTCCAGGACTTCGTCGACCTCGACGAGATCGACCCGATCTACTTCGACAGCCCCTACTACCTCGGCCCCGCCGACGGCGCCGAGAAGGCCTACTCGCTGCTGGCCGCGGCGATGAAGGCCTCGGGCAAGGTCGCGATCGCCCGCTTTGTCTTCCGCAACAAGGAGCACCTGGCGGCGATCCGCACCTCGGGCGGCGTCCTGACGCTGACGACGATGCGCTTCGCCGACGAGGTCGTGCCCGCCAGTGAGCTCGAGGAGGTGCTGCCGGACAAGGCTCCGAAGGTCGCCAAGCGCGAGCAGGAGATGGCCGAGCAGCTGATCGAGTCGCTCAGCACGGACTTCAACCCCACCGAGTACCGCGACGAGTATCGCGAGGAGCTGCTGGGCCTGATCGAACGCAAGGCCGAAGGCAAGGAGATCGTCAGCTCCGAGAGCGAGGCGCCGCAGGCGACCAAGGCACCCGATCTGATGGCCGCGCTCGAGGAGAGCATCGCCGCCGTCAAGGACAGGAAACGGCCGGCGAAGAAGGCGGCTCCCAAAGCAGCGAAAAAAGCCGAAGCGGCGCCGAAGAAAAGCAAAGCGACGAAATCGAAAGCCAAATCGAAGTCGTCGTCCCGCACCAAAGCCAAATCCTCCAAATAGGCCGTGGCTAAGAGCCAGGTGGTCGAAGTCGAGGGTCGGGAGCTGAAGCTCACCAACCTCGACAAGGTGCTGTACCCGGAGACCGGGTTCAGCAAGGGCGAGATGGTCGACTACTACGCCAACGTCGCTCCGGCGATGGTCCCCCACCTCAGCGGCCGCGCGGTGACGCTGCGTCGCTTCCCCGAAGGGGTCGACGACCTCGATGCCGCTTTCTTCGAGAAGCGCTGCCCCAAACACCGGCCCAAATGGGTGAAGACGGCGCGGGTCGAAGCTGGGCCGCACGCGGGCAAAATCGACTTCTGCGTCTGCGACGGCCTGCCCACCCTGGTCTGGATGGCGCAGCTGGCCTCGATCGAGCTGCACCCCTCGCTCTCGCTCTCGCGGGCGCCGAAACGGCCGACCGTGCTCGCATTCGACCTCGACCCGGGGCCGCCGGCCGACATCGTCCAGTGCTGCCGGGTCGGACTGCGGCTGCGCGAGCTGTTCGACCACTTCGGCCTCGAGGCCTTCCCCAAGACCTCCGGCTCCAAGGGGCTGCAGGTCTACGTCCCGCTCAACAACAAAACCTCCTATGAGGTGACCAAACCGTTCGCCAAAGCGATCGCCCAGCTGCTCGAGAAGCAGACCCCGGACGACGTCGTCTCGAAGATGAAAAGGGTCGAACGCGAGGGCAAGGTCTTCGTCGACTGGTCCCAGAACCACCAGAGCAAGACGACGATCGCCGTCTACTCGCTGCGAGCCCGCGAGCGGCCGACCGCCTCGACGCCTGTCACCTGGAAGGAGGTCGCGGCGGTCGCCGACTCCGGCGACGGCTCGACGTTGATCTTCGAGGCGGCCGCGGTGCTGGAGCGGATCGAGGAGCACGGCGACCTCTTCGCGCCGGTGCTCGAGCTGCAGCAGGAGCTTCCGGAGCTGTAGGTCGGGGGGATCCCGATAGGGGTTTCGCTTAACTTTTTTGGGGATCGCGTAAAGCGTCCGCCCAAGCACTGAAGCAAAAAAGTACAAGACGCTTCACCCCTATCGGGATCCCCCCGACGCACCGCTTCCAGAAGGTTTCAGCTTCGGGAAGCCGCTGCGGCAGCTCGAGCTCCGCCTGACGGCTGGCGACCCTGCCACCGAGAGCCCCCGTCGAGCCGGTGATCGCGAGCGCCACCGGCTGCTCCGAGGCTAATCCCCGAGCGGCTGGCGGACGACCGGACGGCGGGTGGCGCGGACCTCGTCGAGGCGGCGGACCGGAGTCGTGTACGGAGCCTGCTTGGCGATCTCCGGGTCGGACTCGGCCTCGATCAGGATCTGCTCGATCGCGTCGGCGAAGGCGTCGAGGCTCTCCTTGGTCTCGGTCTCGGTCGGCTCGACCATCAGCGCCTCGTCGACCAGCAGCGGGAAGTAGACGGTCGGCGGGTGGAAGCCGTAGTCGAGCAGGCGCTTGGCGAGATCGAGGGTGGCGAGGCCAAGCTCTTTTTTCATCGACTTGCCGGAGAGGACGAACTCGTGCATGCAGTGGCGCTCGAAGGCGACCGGCAGGCGCTCGCCGGCGCGGCCCTCGGCGAGGCGCGCCTTCAGGTAGTTGGCGTTGAGCACGGCGGTCTCGGAGGCCTCGGCGAGGCCGTCGGCGCCGAGGCTGAGGATGTAGGCGTAGGAGCGGACGAAGACGCCGAAGTTGCCCTGGAAGCCGCGCAGCCGGCCGATCGACTGCGGCCGGTCGAACTCGAGGTCGAAGCTGGGGCCACCGCCGTTGTCGCTCTCGCGGCGCACCACCTGCGGGCGTGGCAGGAAAGGCTCGATCCGGTCGGAGACGGCGATCGGCCCCGCTCCCGGTCCGCCGCCGCCGTGCGGCTGGCTGAAGGACTTGTGGAGGTTGAGGTGGACGATGTCGAAGCCCATGTCGCCGGGGCGCGACTGGCCCATCACCGCGTTGAGGTTGGCGCCGTCGTAGTAGAGCGTCCCCCCCGCCTCGTGGATCAGCGAGGCGATCTCGGCGATGTTCTCGTCGAACAGCCCGAGCGTGTTCGGGTTGGTCAGCATCAGGCAGGCGATCTGGTCCGGGTCCTCGGCGATCTTCGCCCGCAGGTCGTCCATCTCGACCCCGCCGCGCTCGTCGGTCGCGACTTTGACCACCTCGTAGCCGGCCATCGTCACCGAGGCCGGGTTGGTCCCGTGCGAGGTGTCGGGAGCGAGGACCCTGGTCCGCTCTTCGCCGCGATCGGCGTGGTAGGCCCGGGTCAGCAGCAGCCCGGCGAGCTCGCCGTGGGAGCCGGCCGAGGGCTGGAGGCTGACGTGCGGCAGGCCGCAGATCTCGCTCAGCGACTGTTGCAGCAGCCACATCAGCTCGAGCGCGCCCTGGGCCCGCTTGGGGTCCTGCGCCGGGTGCAGGCGGGCGTGCCCGGGCAGCGCCGCGACCCGCTCGTTGAGCCGCGGGTTGTGCTTCATCGTGCAGGAGCCGAGCGGGTAAAGGCCGCTGTCGAGGTCGAAGTTGCGGCGCGAGAGGCGGTTGTAGTGGCGGACGATCTCCGGCTCGGCGATCTCCGGCAGCCGCGGCGGCTCAGAGCGCAGCAGGTGGGCCGGGATCAGCTCCTCCAGGGGCCGCTCGGGCACGCCGGCGTCGGGCAGCACCGCGGCGCGGCGTCCCGGCTTCGACTTCTCGTAGATCGTCTTCGCCCGTTCGCGCTGCATCGGCGTCTCGGTCAGCGCGCTCACGCGACTCCCCCAGCCTGTGGTGCCTTTTGCACGCCATCCGTGGAAAAGGAACCGCGCGTTGCGGCAGGCTCGACCGTCCCGGCGACGAAGGCGCCATGCGCGTGATGGCCGGCGATCGCACCGCCGATTGCGTCGGCCAGGTCGTCGATCTGGGCGCGGGTGCGGCGCTCGGTGACCGCGACCAGTAGGCCGTCCTCGTACTCGGGGTACTCGTGGCCGAGCGGGTAGCCGGCGGCGATGCCGCGCTCGGCGCAGTGCTCGAGGACGGCGGCGACCGGGGCGTCGAGGCGGACGGCGAACTCGCGGGCGACCGGAGCCTCGTGCAGCAGCTCGACCCCCTCGACCGCGGCGAGGCGCTGGCGGGCGTAGGCGGTGCGCCGGACCAGCAGCTCGCCGAGCTCGCGGAAGCCGTGGCGGCCGAGCCAGGCGAGGTGGACCATCGCCCCCAGCGCGTTCAGCGCCTGCGCGGTGCAGATGTTGTTGGTCGCCTTCTCGCGGCGGATGTGCTGCTCGCGGGTCTGCAGGGCGAGGACGAAGCCGCGGCGGCCGTCGACGTCCTCGGTCTCGCCGGCAATCCGGCCCGGCATGCGGCGGATCTGCTCCTCGCTGGCGCAGAAGAAGCCGAACGAGGGACCGCCGAAGTCGAGCCGGTTGCCGAGCGGCTGGCCCTCGCCGAGGGCGATGTCGGCGCCGCACTCTCCCGGCGGCCTGAGGACCCCCAGCGTCATCGGGTCGCAGGCGACGATCAGCAGCGCGCCGTGCTGCTTGGCGGCAGCGCCGAGCGCCTCGACGTCCTCGACCGCGCCGAGGAAGTTGGGGCTCTGGAGGAAGACGGCGGCGGTCTCGCCGTCGACGGCGGCGGCCAGCGCCGCGGCATCGGTCAGACCGCCCTCGAGGCCGACCTCGACGATCTCGGCGCCGTAGCCCTGGGAGTAGGTGGCGAGCGTCTCGCGGCTGTGCGGGTGGACGCCGCGGGAGACGACGAAGCGGCGCCGTTTGGTTGCGCCGATCGCCAGGTAGCCGGCGGAGGCGACCGAGGAGGGACCCTCGTAGAGGCCGGCGTTGGAGACCGGCAGGCCGGTCAGCTCCGACATTGCGGTCTGGAACTCGAACATCACCTGCAGCCCGCCCTGGGAGATCTCCGGTTGGTAGGGGGTGTAGGGGGTGAGGAACTCCGAGCGCTGGGTGATCGCATCGACGATCGCCGGCACGTAGTGGTCGTACATCCCGGCGCCGACGAAGCAGACCTGGGATTCGGCGTCGGCGTTGCGCGAGGCCAGCGCCGCGAGGCGCTCGAAGACCTCGGCCTCGCTGAGCCCGTCCGGGATCGCCAGCGACCGGCCCAGCCGCAGCGGCTCGGGAATCTGGGCGAAGAGCTCGGCGGCCGACTCGACGCCGATCGCCGCCAGCATCTCGGCGCGGTCGTCCTCGGTGGCGGAGGTGTAACGAGTCACGGGGCTAAGGCTACGAAAACTGGTGGCTGCGCTTTTTTCGGTGCTAGCTCTCGAGCAGCTTCTGGTACTCGGCGGCGGCCAGCAGCGACTCGGCCTCGGTCGGCGAGCTGAGCTTGACCTTGACCAGCCAGCCCTCGCCGTAGGGGTCCTCGTTGATCCGTTCCGGGGCATCCTGCAGGGAGTCGTTGACCTCGACGATCTCGCCCGACATCGGCGCGATCACGTCGGAGACGGCCTTGACCGACTCGACCTCGGCGTAGGAGGAGTCTTTCTGGATCGTCGCGCCGGCCTCGGGGCCGTCGTAGAAGACGACCTCGCCGAGCGAGTCCTGGGCGTACCAGGTGATCCCGAAGACGGCGTGGTCGTCGCCCTCCAGGCGCGCCCAGTCGTGCTGGTCGTGGTAGAGGAGGTCGTCTGGGTAATTCGCATCTGCCAAGGCTCAGCCCGCTTTCCTGTAGAGGGGTTTGGACGCTACTCGGGCGCGGCGGTGCTTGCCGCGCACGTCGATCTCGAGCTCGGTTCCCGGCTCGGCGAGGTCGCTGCGCACGTAGGCCATCCCGGCGCCACGCTCGAGCGATGGCGAGAAGGTGCCGCTGCTGACGACGCCGACGGTCTCGCCGCCGACGAGTACCGGGTTGCCTTCGCGCGGGATGCCCGGGCCCTCGATCAGGAACGGCGCCAGCACCTCGGTGGTGCCCTCGGCACGGGCGATGGCGATCGCCTCGGAGCCGATGAACCCGGTCTCCTCCCTGCAGCACCAGCCGAGGCCGGCCGCGATCGGGTTGCGCTCGGGGCTGAGGTCGTTGCCGTGCAGCGGGAAGCAGACCTCGAGCCGCAACGTGTCGCGGGCGCCGAGGCCGCAGGGGACGACGCCGGCGTCGAGCAGCTCGGCCCAGATCGGCGCCGCCACCTCGGGGTCGAGCAACATCTCGACCCCGTCCTCGCCGGTGTAGCCGGTGCCGCAGACCAGTGCAGGCCGGCGGCCGACCTGGAGCGCGGCGACGTGCATCCGTGCCGGCAACTCGAGCTTGAGGGCGCGGGAGAGGACGGCGCGGGCGTGTGGCCCCTGGACGGCGATCATCGCGTAGCGGTCGGCGACGTCGCGGACGGCGACGTCGAACTCGCGGCTGCTGCGCCCGAGCCAGGCGAGATCGGTCTCGTGATTGGCCGCGTTGGTGACGATCAGATAGCGGTCGCCTCCCAGTCGGTAGAGAAAGAGATCGTCGATCACCCCACCCGACTCCTTGCAAAGGCACGAGTACTGAGCCCCACCGATCTCGACCTTGGCGACGTCATTCGAGAGAACCCGCTGAAGGAAATGGAGGGCGCCCGGCCCCTCGACCTCGACCTCCCCCATATGCGACACGTCGAACATCCCGACATGCGTCCGCACCGCCGAATGCTCCTCCCGAACCCCCTCATAAGTAACCGGCATCTCCCAGCCAGCGAACGGCACCAACTTGGCACCGAGGGCAACATGCTGCTCGTAGAGAGGAGTGCGTCGAAGGTCGTCCACGACCCCGAAGGCTATTCACCACGGGAGCATCGGGGGTGCCTCCTCACGAACTCCTGCGAAGCAGCGGGAGGAGGCACCCCCGATGCTCCCGACGGCGACTCAGTCTTTGAGGAAACCCGGCACGTCGATGTCGTCATCCGAGACCCGAAGTTTCCTGATCTCCCGATCCTCGGCGTCCACACGCGGCCGACTCTCGTAGCGCCGCCTGACCCGCTGCGGCGACCGAGCCAGCAGCTCGAATCCCTCGAAGCCGGTGGCGATCACGGTGACGCGGACCTCGTCGCGCATCGACTGGTCGACGACCGAGCCGAAGATGATGTTGGCGTTGTCGTCGGCCTCGGCCTGGACCAGCTGCGCCGCCTCGTTGACCTCGAACAGGCCGAGGTCCTCGGGGCCGGTGATGTTGAGCAGCATCCCGGTCGCGCCTTTGATCGACTCCTCGATCAGCGGCGAGGTGATCGCCGCCTTGGCGGCGTCGAGGGCGCGGGCCTCGCCGGAGGCGGAGCCGACGCCCATCAGCGCCGAGCCGGCGTCGCGCATGATCGTGCGCACGTCGGCGAAGTCGAGGTTGATCAGGCCGGGGATCGTGATCAGGTCGGTGATGCCCTGGACGCCCTGGCGGAGGATGTCGTCGGCCTGACGGAAGGCCTCGAGCACGCTGGTGCGGCGCTCGACCGCCTGCAGCAGCTTCTCGTTCGGGACGATGATCAGGGTGTCGACGTTGTTGCGAAGTTTCTCGATGCCCTCCAGCGCCTGCTGCATGCGCCTTTTGCCCTCGAACTCGAAGGGCTTGGTCACCGCGCCGACGGTCAGCGCGCCGATCTCTTCCTTGGCGATCTCGGCGATCACCGGGGCCGAGCCGGTGCCGGTGCCGCCACCCTCGCCGGCGGTGACGAAGACCATGTCGGCGCCCTTCAGCGCCTCCTTGATCTCGTCGCGGCTCTCGGCCGCGGCGCCCGCGCCGACCTCAGGGTTGCCGCCGGCTCCGAGGCCGCGGGTCAGCTCCTGTCCGATCGAGAGCTTGATGTCGGCGTCGCATGCCTGCAGCGCCTGGGCGTCGGTGTTGACCGCGACGAACTCGACGCCGCGGATGCCGGCGTCGATCATCCGGCTGACCGCATTGGTGCCGCCGCCGCCAGCTCCGACGACCTTTATGACCGCGAGGTAAGTGGATTCCATCTCCCGATTTCCTCCCCGCCAGACCTATAGGGCCGGGCGAGACAACTGTTGTTTGAGTTGAGCCTTCATTCCGTCCGAGCCTTCAGCAAGGCTCAAGGGTTCGAGCCTCCGCCTCAAGTGCGGAAATTGCGCTCAACGTAGGGCATTGTCGCGGGTCTGTCAAACGCCCGGCAGCCATCCTGCAGGACGAAGTCTCACTTACGGGTTGAGGGTTTGGCCAGCCTCACTCTCAGGTCTAGCCTTTGTTCTGGAGGGTTCGTTCTCCGCTTACCAATCCCTTTTCACGGCTCTGGAGGCAGGCTTCCTTGCACTGGAGGCCGCTGGCCGGATCGGCCGCGATCCTTCATGGAAGTTCGGGCAGCGTGTGTCCAGAGCCGCCGACCGTCGGCCGGCTGGGCGCCTGCAGGTCTACATAATCGAGCGACGTCGTGCCCGGATCTGCGAGTACGGTCACCGCCGCCTTCCACTTGCGCTCGGCCTGGGTGTCGTCGCCGAAGCGCAGTTCGATCCCCGAGGTCAGTTCGACGTCGACCCCGCTTTCGCCGTAGCGGCTGCTCGCCAGGTAGGGCCGCAGCGCCGCCGGGGCGGCGCCGAGAACGTGCGCCTGTTCGAGCACGTGACCGCCGAGCCTGCCGCTTTTCGGGACCTTGGAGATCGGCAGCTGCGGCAGCGGTGGTTCTTCGCGGATCGGCAGGAAGGCGACGATCGCCCCCCTCGAGCTGACCCCGACCGCTGCGCTGCCGCTGCCGATCGTCGCGGTCAGCTGCGGCGAGTAGACGGTCGGCGAGACGCTCTTGTCGCGGACCAGCAGGAGGTAGACGGCGAGGATCGCGACGAGCGCCAGGGCGATCGCCGCCAGCCAGCGCTTCACAGCTCCCAGCCGCTGGGCCACTCGACGGCGCCCAGCACCTGGACCTCCGGCTCCAGCTCGACCCCGAATTGCTCGTGGACCCGCCGCCGTCCCGCAGCCATCAGCTCCAGCACGTCGGCGGTGGTGGCGCCGTCGAAGTTCTCGACGAAGTTGGCGTGGACCTCGGAGAAGCGGGCGCCGCCCTGGCGCAGGCCGCGGCAGGCGGCGGCGTCGAGCAGCTGTCCGGCCGAGCGTCCCCCTGCCCTCTCGTCGTCGGGGTTCTTGAAGGTCGAGCCGAAGGTCTTGATCCCCGATGGCTGGGCCTCGCGCCGGCGTTCGCGCATCGTCGCCAGCGTCGCCCGGATCGCCGCCGGGTCGCCGCGGCACAGGCGGAATGCGGCGCGCGAGACGACTTCGCCCGGGCGCAGGTTCGAGCGCCGGTAGGAGAAGTCGAGCTGCTCGGGCCGGCGCCGGTCGGTCCCGGCGGGCGTGCAGACCTCGATCCAGTCGAGGACCCGGGCCAGCTCGCCACCGTAGGCGTTGGCATTCATCCGCACCGCACCGCCGGCGGTGCCGGGGATGTTGATCCCGAACTCGAGTCCGGAGAGCCCCCAGCCGGCGGTCTTTGCCGCCGCCGAGGGCAGCCGGGCGCCGCCCCCGCAGAGGACCACCTCGCCCTCGCGCTCGATCGCGGCGAGGTCGCCGTCCAGCTTGATTGCGAGCCCCTGGAATCCATCGTCGCCTACGAGGAGGTTCGAGCCGGAGCCGATCAGTCCTACGGCGAGGTTCTCGCCCTCGGCCCAGCGCAACATCTCGACCAGCGCCTGCTCCTCACCGGGACGCGCGAACCAGGTGGCCGCCCCGCCGGTGCGGATCGTCGTCAGTCGCGCCAGCGGGAAGTCCGCCTGGACGCCATCGGGGGCGGCGCTCATCCGCCCGCCTCCACCAGCGCCTCGCCGAGGCGGAAGACGTCGCCGGCGCCGATCGTGACCAGGACGGGGCCCCCGCCCCGCTCATCGGTGCCGGGCACATGGCGGGCGAGCTCGCCGTCGAGCAGGTCGGCCAGGGCGCGCTCGGCGGTGCCGGCATCCGGCAGCCACCAGACCCGTCTCCCCCCCATCCGCTCGGCCGCCGCCTGCGCGACCCACAGGCCGCTGACGCCGGCGAGCCTGCCGACCGGCTGCTCGCGGGCCGGGTAGACGTCGAGCACAACCGCTTCGTCGGCGAGGGCCAGCGCCGCGCCGAACTCCTCGGCAAAGGCCTTGGTCCGCGAGTAGAGGTGGGGCTGGAAGACGGCGACGAGGCGCTCGGGCGCGAGCTCGCGTAGGGCCGAGAGCGCGGCGCGGATCTCGGTCGGGTGGTGGGCGTAGTCGTCATATATGCGGGTGGCACCGCGGCGGCCCTTCAGCTCCAGCCGCCGGCGCACCCCCGGGAAGTCGGCGAGCGCCGCCGCGGCGGCGCCGACGTCGAGCCCAGCGAGCTCGATCGCGGCGAGGGCAGCGCGGGCATTGGCGCGGTTGTGAGCAC